>JADLFF010000037.1 GCA_020845735.1 Dehalococcoidia bacterium | reverse complement strand
TCGAGCATCCCGCCTCCGACGACCGGGCCGGGGTGCGCCTCGGCGAGCTGGAGGCGGAGATCGAGGCGCTCCAGGGCTACAGCGCAGACGCCGAGGCGGCCACGCTCCTCTCAGGCCTCGGCCTCGATGAGGCGCAGCACGTCCGCCGGATGAGCGAGCTCTCCGGCGGCTTCCGCCTCCGCGTCCTCCTCGCCCAGGTCCTCTTCTCGAAGCCCGACCTCCTCCTCCTCGACGAGCCCACGAACCACCTCGACCTCGCCTCGATTCGCTGGCTGGAGGGCTACCTCCGCGCGTTGCCCGGCGCCTTCGTCGTCATCTCCCACGATCGCCACTTCCTGAACGCGGTCTGCACCAGCATCGCCGACCTCGATTACCAGGAGCTGCACCTCTACACCGGCGACTACGACGCCTTCGAGGCCGCGAAGGCCCTCGCGACGACCCAGCGCGAGGCGGACATCGCCCGCGCCGAGGCGAAGATCGAGGACCTCCAGGAGTTCGTCGATCGCTTTCGCGCCAAGGCCACCAAGGCCCGCCAGGCCTCGGCACGCAAGAAGCAGGTCGAGAAGATCGAGATCCCCGAGGTCAAGCGCTCGAGCCGCCGCGCCCCGGCCTTCGCCTTCGGCATCGTCCGCCCCTCCGGCCGCGAGGTCCTCCGCGTCGAGGGCGTCTCGAAGCGCTACGGCGACCGCCAGGTCCTCCACGACGTCACCTTCAACGTCGAACGCGGCGAGCGCGTCGCGGTCGTCGGCCCCAACGGCATCGGCAAGTCCACGCTCCTCAAGATCATCGTGGGCGCCATCGAGGCGGACGCCGGCACAACGGCGCTCGGCCACGAGGTGCACCTGGGCTACTTCGCGCAGGACCACGCCGAGGTGCTCCACGGCGACCGCAGCGCCTTCCAGTGGCTGGGCGCCGCAGGCGGCACCTCCGAGCTCGCCGCCATCCGCGGCATGCTCGGGCGCGTGCTCCTCGGCGGGGACGCCTCCGAGAAGCGGGTGTCCGACCTCAGTGGCGGCGAGGCGACTCGGCTCATCCTCGGCGCCCTCATGCTCCGCAGGCCCAACCTGCTCGTCCTCGACGAGCCCACGAACCACCTCGACCTCGAATCCCGCGAGGCGCTGATGAACGCGCTGCGGGCCTACCCGGGCACGCTGCTCTTCGTCAGCCACGACCGCAACTTCGTGAGCGCCGTCGGCACGCGCGTGCTGGGTCTCACCGTCGGGGGCATCGAGGACTTCCCCGGCACCTACGAGGAGTACATCGCGAAGGAGGGTGAGGACTACCTCGCCCTTGGTGCGGCAACCAGCGCCAGGTCCTCGAACGGCACCGCGCCGCCGCGCACGCTCATCGATGCCCTCCCGGTGCCTCCGATGACCCCCGCCACCCCTCGCTCGAGCGCGGAGGACTACGCCTCTCGCAAGGACCGGCGCGCCACAGAGGCACGCCTCCGACGCGAGATCGCACGCCTCGAGGCCAGCGTCGCGGACCTCGAGGCCGCCCTCGCCTCGACGGAGCGCGAGCTCGCCGACCCCACCTACTACCAGCGCGTCGACCGTGCCCAGCTCGAGCGCGATGTCCAGCGGCAGCGCGACCTCCAGGCACAGCTCGCGGCCGCCCTCGCGACCTGGGAGGCGACCACGCTGGAATTCGAGGCCCTCACCCTCGCCTGATCGGCCGTCCGAGCACCACCCGGCGCTCCGGGCGCTCCCGCTCGATTGCGGGCGTCATCGGACGGAACGAAACCGCTCACCCGGGCCATCGATTCATGGACGCTCACCGCTCGCCTCGTTAGGATGCCCACGGAACTAGAAGTGCGCGCTGCTGCGCGCCTTCCTCGGGCGTGGGACTCCCCTGGAGGTCACGGTGGCGTTCGTCATCACCCAACCATGCATCGACACGCGCGACCAGGCCTGTGTCGAGGTCTGCCCCGTCGACTGCATCCACTTCGAAGACGGCGCCGACCGCATGCTCTACATCAACCCGGCCGAGTGCATCGACTGTGGTGCCTGCCAGCCGGCCTGCCCCGTCAGCGCCATCTTCCCGGACACCGAAGTCCCCGCTCCGATGCAGCCCTTCACTGCCATCAACGCGCAGTGGTACTCGGATCCCGCAGGCGCCCGCTCCGAGGTCCAGAAGGTCGCCGGTGGCGCCGCACCCGCTGCCGCGCCGGCCGCCGCCGCCTCAGCAGCTCCCGCCGAGGGCGGCGCACCCGCTGCCGAGGGCGAAGCGCCTCCCGTCGCGGCTGCGGCCGCACCCGCCGCCGCTCCCGCGCGCGCCGCAAAGCAGCCCCCGAGGTCGATCGCGGTCCAGATCCCGGCGCCCGCGCTGCCCACGCCGAGCTCGCACGCGCCTCCGCACCTCTCGCCGATCTCGCTCCTCGGCATCATCGGCATCGCCGCGGTGTTCTTCGTCGCGGTCGTCCTCGTGCCCGGGCCCACCCTGTTCGAGTACCCGCCGCTGCACTTCAAGCTGGGCGCCACGGTGCTCGCCGCGCTCCCCCTCATGCTCCCCTTCCTCGTGCTCTTCCTCCGCGGGGAGTTCCGCGCGATGGCCACCTTCTCCTCGAAGGGGGTCCGCCGGACCAGCACCTGGCGCGCCGTCCCCACCGAGTGGCGTCGCTCCGAGGAGATGCGCCGCTTCAGCCTCGAGAAGGCCGTGCACCGGATCGCGCGCGACCGCTACGGCTTCCCCTCCTCCGCGCACCCGGAGCTCCGCACCCACGTCAACCTGCCGAGCCCGGCCATGGCCCTCGAGTTCAGCGGCGAGAAGGTCTACCCGGACATCGTGGTCGTGGCCGGCCCCGGCAACAAGCCCGCCATGGTCGTCCAGGTCGAGACCCGCGAGACGCTCACCCGCGAGCAGGCGATGTACGTCTGGTCACGCCTCGAGAACGAGCAGGCACCCCTCGATATCTACGTGCCGGCCGGCCTCGCCGCCCGCGCCAAGGACTACGCTCGCTCCGCCGGCATCAAGCACGTCCGATTCCGCACCTGGCGCTGGCAGCCCTTCGGCCTCGTGGTCCGCGAGGTCTGACAGCCTGACCTCCATCTGAGGACTGCTGAGGATTCAGCGTTAGAACCCCCTCGCTCGGGGGTTCTTCCTTTCCCCCTCCGGGCATTCCCTGAGTCGCGCTGTTCCGCCGCCCCCGACTATGTGGGGGACCTGGCCGAAACACATACTTGGGAGTGACCATGAAACTCACGATCCGCACGAAGCTGCTCGGTGGCTTCGGCGCTGTTCTCGCCCTCCTGGGGCTCGTCGTGTTTGTCAGCTACACACGACTCCAGGATGTCGCGCACGACTCGGACGTCATGTTCGAGAGCGGCACGCTGGGCATCTTCCATTCCCAGGAAACCAGCCAGCACATGACCTCCTCGGCGCGTGACGAGTACGCCGCCACCCTCGCCGCTCCCGGTCCCGACCGCACGCGCTTCATCGAGAGTGCTCGTGAGAACCTCATCGAGGCCGACGAGCACATGAAGGAGTACGAGGTCACCTACCTGAACGACGAGGACCGGCGCCAGTGGGAAGCCGTCGTCGCGAAGGTGCACGTGGTGCAGGAAGGCCGCCGCGCGATCCTCGACCTCCTCGAGGCGCGCAACGACGCAGGCGCAAAGGCCGCCAGCGCGCGGATGACCACCGCCATCGAGGAGGCCAACGCCGCCCTCACCGAGACGGCGGACTTCAACCTGAAGCTCACCGAGGACCTGAAGAAGCACGCCGACAACACCGCGCTCGCTGCGGAACGTCTCGTGCTCGCCACCAGCGGCGTCGCGGCCCTCGTCGGCATCGCGATCGCGCTCTGGCTCTCCCGCAGCATCGCCATGGCCGTCGGCAAGATGAAGACCGCCGCCGAGGGCATCGCCCAGGGCAACCTCGTCCAGGACGTCCGCCTCGACTCCAGCGATGAGCTCGGCGACATGTCCCGCGCCTTCGAACGCATGATCACCTTCCTCTCGTCCGCCATCGGCGAGGTCCGCCAGACCGCCGAGGGGCTCCAGGCGCAGAAGGCCCAGCTCTCCGCCGTCGCCACTGAGGCCGAGGACGCCACCGACGCCGTCGCCAAGGGCGCCGACGAGGTCGCCAAGGCCGCCAGCGAGGTCGCCAAGACCACCACCCAGCTCGCCGATGGCGCCACGCAGCAGTCCGCGGGCGTCCAGAACGTCAACCGCTCCGTCGATGAGCTCAGCTCCACCATCGGCCAGGTCGCGGCCGGCGCCGCCGAGCAGGCCACCTCCATCCGCGATGTCACCCAGTCCTCCGAGGAAGTCGCCGCCGCCGCTCGCGAGGTCTCCTCGCGCGCCGAGGAGGCCGAGCAGGAGGCCCAGAACGCAGCCGCCATCGCGCAGGAAGGCGCCACCTCGGTGAACCGCACCGTCGAGGGCATCCAGCGCATCCAGGCAGCCCTCGCCACCGCCTCCGAGCAGGTCGCGTCCCTCGGCGCCCGCTCCGAGGAGATCGGCAAGATCGTCGCCGTCATCGACGACATCGCCGCCCAGACCAACCTCCTCGCGCTCAACGCCGCCATCGAGGCCGCACGCGCCGGCGACCAGGGCCGCGGCTTCGCGGTCGTCGCCGACGAGGTCCGCCAGCTCGCCGAGCGCGTCGCCAACGCCACCAAGGAGATCGCCGGCCTCATCTCCGGCGTCCAGTCCGGCGTCGCCTCCACCATCTCCGCCATGGAGCAGGGCACGCACGAGATGGCCACGGGCAGCTCCGCCGCCACCGAGGCCGGCGCCGCCCTCGAGCGCGTCCTCGACGCCTCGCGCCAGGTCTCCAACCAGATCAGCCAGATCTCGGCCGCCGCCGCCGGCATGCGCAAGTCGGGCGATGCCATGGCCCAGCGCATCGAGGACATCCGCGGCGTCGTGGAGCAGAACTCCAGCGCCACCGCGGAGATGGAGGCCACCGCCTCCTCCGTCGCCGACTCCGTCGGCTCCATCGCCGCCGTCGCCGAGGAGAACTCGGCGGCCACCGAGCAGGTCTCGGCCAGCACTCAGCAGATGGCGGCCTCGGCCGAGGAGATGACCGCCTCGGCGGCCACCCTCCGCCGCCAGGTCTCCGATGTCTCCGCCGCCTCGCTCGAGCTCGGCAAGATGGCCGAGAACCTCACGACGCAGGTCGCCGCGTTCCGCCTCAAGGCCCCGTCGCAGCGCCTCGCCGCCGTGCGGAGCCCCGAGCCCGCCGCGAAGCCTCCCACCAGCAGTCGGATCGCCCCCTACGGCTGGGACGAGGCCGACGAGGAGCAAGAGGCCGCCTAGCGGCACACCGCAACGATGAACCGCCAGCCGGGCAGTGCCCGGCTGGTTGTCGAATGGGAGTCCGGATGACCACCCCCACACCCGACCTGTTCACGACACGGCTCGGTCGGCGAGCCTTCGGCCAGCGTGCCGCACGCTGGTCGCTCGCGGGCACGGTGGCGCTGATCGCCGCGGCCTGCGGCGGCTCGGCAGCCACAAAGGAGGAGGTCACGGCCCTCGAGGACGACCTCAAGTCGCTCCAGCTCGAGGTGCGCAGGCTGCGCGGGGGCAGCACGGCCGCCACCGACGCGCACGGCTCCACCTCGGCCGCCGCCGACACCCACGGCACGACCGCGGCCGCCGATGCGCACGGCACGACCACCACCGCCGCCACCTCGGGTGGCCATGGCGATGTTGCCCACTGGAGCTACGAGGGCGCCGGCGGCCCTTCCGAGTGGGCGTCGCTCGCCCCCGAGAACGCGGTCTGCGGCACCGGCTCCACCCAGTCACCGATCGACATCTCGTTCACGCAGTCAGTCTCCGGCGGCCGCACGGTCTTCAAGTGGGACCCCAACACGCCGCTCACGGTCGTCAACAACGGCCACACGGTCCAGGCCAACCTCGACAAGGGCAGCAGGATCGAGATCGACGGCACGCCGTACGACCTCCTGCAGTTCCACTTCCACGCCCCCTCGGAGCACACCATCGAGGGCAAGCAGGTCGCGATGGAGACGCACTTCGTCCACAAGAACGAAAAGGGCGATCTCGCCGTCATCGGCGTGCTGCACGCCCTGGGCCTCGAGAACGGCGCGCTCGCTCCGATCTGGACGGCCCTCCCCACCGCCGAGGGCGACCAGCGCTCGGTCCCGAGCTTCGACCTCCTCAGCGTCCTCCCCCGCGACCGCCAGATGTTCCGCTACGCGGGCTCCCTCACCACGCCCCCCTGCACCGAGGGCGTGCGCTGGCACGTCATGCAGTCGCCCACCACGGTCTCGCAGTCGCAGGTCTCGGCCTTCCTCGAGCTCTTCAAGGGCGGCAACTCGAGGCCGGTCCAGCCCGTCAAGGCCCGCGACATCCTCCGCGAGGCGGCCTGACAGCCTCACCGCCGGCGGCCAAGCCTCGCCAGCCGCGCGAGGCACGCACGTCCGGCACACGAGCAGCACACGAAACGGGGCCCTCGCGGGCCCCGTCGTTCATCCACTGTCGGGCCGTACCGCCCTACCGAGCCGGCTCGATCTCCACGATCTCGGCGCTGCACACGCCGTCCTCGATCGTGAGCCACGCCACGTTGCACGGCACCAGGAAGCTCGCGTACCCCTGCCCTCCGTTGAGGTAGAGCACGCCGTCGATCGTCTCGTGGATCGGGTAGTGCGTGTGGCCGTACAGGATCACGTCCACGCCCTCGGGGAAGTCCTCCCGCAGCACCTCCGAGGGAAACTCGGGGCCCGCCCACGAGGGGTGCGTCACGCCGATGCGCACGCCGTCCACCTCGAAGCGTTCCCGGTACGGCAGCCCCTGCCGCAACTCCACGGGGTCCGAGTTGCCATGCACCACGATCGCGCGCTTCGCCGTCGCCTTGAACCCGTCCACCACCTCGAACCGCACGATGTCGCCACAGTGCACCGCGATGTCCGCCTCGGCCACCGCCGCGCGGATCCCCGGGTGCACGTCCTCCCACTGGTACGCGTGCGTGTCCCCCACCACCAGGATCCGCGTCTTCGCCATGCGCGGCATCATCGCCGCTCCCGACCCTCGGGCCAAGGCCTCGCCGAGGCGGCGCAGTACGGTCGTGGTATCCACGCGCCGACCCTCCCCGTCCTCGTTACGTCCTCTCCTTGAGCCCATCCCCACGCCCCCCTACCATCGCGCGGGCCGCCCTCCGAGGGCTGCACCCGAGTACCCCTCGCACCCAGCCCTACCGCGCACATCGAGGCGTCACACATGAAGCTGCATGAGTACCAGGCCAAGGCACTCCTCGCGAAGTACGGGGTCCCCGTCCCCCGCGGGCGCGTCGCCAGCACCGCCGAGGAGGCCGCGGCCGTCGCCAGCGAGCTCGAAAAGCCCGTCGTCGTCAAGGCCCAGGCACACACCGGCGGCCGAGGCAAGGGCGGGGGCGTCAAGCTCGCCGCCAGCCCCGCCGAGGCCCGCGCCGCCGCCGCCGCGATCATTGGCATGCAGCTCGTGACCCACCAGACGGGCCCCCAGGGCCTCCCGGTGCACTCGGTCCTCGTCGAGGAGCAGATCGAGATCGCCCGCGAGCTCTACCTCAGCGTGATCATCGACAACTCGGCCGGCATGCCCGTCGTCATCGCCTCGGCGGCGGGCGGCATGGACATCGAGGAGGTCGCCGCCACCACGCCCGACCAGATCTTCCAGCAGCGCGTCGACCCCACCGTCGGCTTCCAGGGCTACCAGGCCCGCGCCCTCGCCTTCGCCACGGGCCTCGAGGGCGACCTGCTCCGCCCCGCCACGGCGCTCATGTCCGCCCTCGTGCGGGCCTTCGAGGAGAACGACGCCTCCCTCGCCGAGATCAACCCGCTCGTCGTCACGACGGACGGTCGCGTCCTCGCCGCCGACGCCAAGTTCTCGATCGACGACAACGCCGACTACCGTCAACGCGCCAGCTTCGACGCCCGCGACCGCTCCCAGGAGGACGCCCGCGAAGTCGAGGCGCAGGACCACGGCATCGAGAACTACGTCAAGCTCGATGGCAACATCGGCTGCCTCGTCAACGGCGCCGGACTCGCCATGGCCACGATGGACGCCATCATGTTCGAGGGCGGCTCGCCCGCCAACTTCCTCGATATCGGCACCCAGAACAACCCGGACGCGGTCGTCGCGGCCCTGAGGATCATCGGCGCCGACCCGGACGTGAGCGCTGTCCTCGTCAACATCTTCGGCGGCCTCGCGCGGACCGACATCATCGCGGAGGGCGTCGTCATCGCCAAGCGCGAGGGCTACATCCCCCAGCCGACGGTCGTCCGCCTCGCCGGCACCAACGTCGAGGCAGGCATGAAGGTCCTCGACGACTCCGGCATCGAGCTGCTCCGCGCCGACGGCTTCGCCGAGGCCGCCCGCATGGCAGTGAAGGCCGCGGGGTAGCGGCCGAACGGAGACAGGTGGCCGCCGGCTAGCGGCCGAACGGAGACAGGCGGCCGCGGGGTAGCGGCCGCACGGAGACAGGTGGCCGCCGGCTAGCGGCCAAGACCCAGGCAAGTACCCGACCGCCTCGCACAGGGAGACATCGATGGGCGTTCTACTCAACGAAGACACACGACTCCTCATCCAGGGCATGGGCGCCGCCGGTGCGCGCGAGGCGCGCAACTCCCTCGACTACGGCACGACCGTCGTCGCAGGCGTGACCCCGGGCCGCGGCGGCCAGGAGATCGAGGGAGTCCCGGTCTTCAACACGGTGCGCCAGGCCGTCGAGGCGACCGGCGCCAACGCCTCGCTCATCTTCGTCCCCGCGCCCGGCGCCGCAGACGCCATCCTCGAGGCCGCCGACTCCGGCATCCCCGTCGCCATCTGCATCACCGAGGGCATCCCGGTCCGCGACATGGTCGCCGTCAAGCGCTACCTCCGCGGCTCCTCGACCCGCCTCATCGGCCCCAACTGCCCCGGTGTCATCAACCCGATGGCCCGCTCCCGCGCCGGCATCATGCCCGTCGACGTCTACATGCCGGGCAGCGTCGGCGTGATCTCGAGGTCCGGCACGCTCGTTTACGAGGCGGTGGACCAGCTCACTCGCCTCGGCATCGGCCAGTCGGGCAGCGTCGGCGTCGGCGGCGACCCGATCATCGGCACCAGCCAGCGCGAGGCGCTCGAGCTCTTCGAGAACGACCCGGACACGGCAGCCGTGGTCCTGATCGGTGAGATCGGCGGCACCGCCGAACAGGAGGCCGCCGAGTACCTCACGCAGATGAAGAAGCCGGTCGCGGCCTTCATCGCGGGAGCCACGGCACCTCCCGGGCGTCGCATGGGCCACGCCGGCGCGATCATCGCAGGCAAGGCGGGCACCGCCGAGGCGAAGAAGCTGGCCCTCCTTCAGGCGGGCGCGGCCATCGCCCAGTCCCCCTCCGACATCGGCTCCACGATGCAGACGCTGCTCAAGGAGCGCGGCCTGCTCTAGCCCCCACCCCCTCGAGGGGTGGCCACGCTCGAACGTCCGTGCGATAATCACGACATGACGAACGTGACGAGGACGAACCAGCGCACGCCTCGGCCCGCGCTCCGCGAGGACCAGGCGTCCTACCGTGCCCGCTCGGCGGAGGCGCTCGAGGGCACGCGCCCTCCGCGGGCCGTTGCCGCCGATCTCCGGCGCCTCGTCCGCGGTCGCGCTGGCGCGCTCATCGAGCTGGAGAAGAACTGAGCCGGCTCCGCTACCTCGCACGTTCCGACATCGATGACATCGCCTCGGCGCTCGCGGACCTCTTTCCCGATGGGACGGCATTTCGCGTCGCGGGCGCTCGAGGCGCATCGCTCCTCGAGTCCGCCCTCGCTCAGCCGCGATGGCCGCAGTACCGGACGGCGCAGGCGAAAGCCGCGGCGCTGCACTACAGCCTGAACAAGAATCACGCGTTCATCGATGGCAACAGCGAATGGCGGTCACCGCGATGGAGTGGTTCCTGCTCCGCAACGGCTTCGAGCTCCACGCCTCGAACGACGAGATGGTCGCGTTCGCGCTCGCCGTCGCCTTGAACGATCTCTCCCGCGAGGACAGCGAGGGCTGGGTGAGGCGGCACGCCAGCCGCGAGTCCTGGTCACCCGCTCGCCATGAGCGCTGGCGCCGCGAGGCGCGCGCATCGCGCTGACTGCTAGCCTCGATCAACGTTCCCGGTACCTGGTAGCGGGCTGGACAGCAGCCCACGACGAGAGCAGGCCACCTCGATGAACCGCCTCGCCGCCGAGTCCAGCCCCTACCTCCTGCAGCACGCGGGCAACCCGGTCGACTGGTACCCCTGGGGCGACGAGGCCTTGGCGCGCGCCCGCGCCGAGGACCGCCCCATCCTCCTCTCAGTCGGCTACTCCTCCTGCCACTGGTGCCACGTCATGGCCCACGAGTCGTTCGAGAACCCCTCGACGGCCGCGCTCATGAACGAGGGCTTCGTCAACATCAAGGTCGACCGCGAGGAGCGCCCCGATGTCGACGCGGTCTACATGACGGCGACGCAGGCGCTCACCGGCCAGGGCGGCTGGCCGATGACGGTCTTCCTCACGCCGCAGGGCGAGCCCTTCTACGCCGGCACCTACTTCCCGCCCGACGACCGCTACGGCCGCCCGGGCTTCCCCGCGGTCCTCGAGGCGGTGCGCCGCGCCTGGGACACGGACCGCGCGAAGGTCCTCGAGTCGGCGGAGCACATCACGGGCCGCCTGAGGGCTGCCGCCGCGCACTCGATCCCCGCGCACGACCTCCTCGACCCCACCGCCACCTCCGAGGCGGTCACGCGCCTCTCGAGGTCGTTCGACCGCGCCTACGGGGGCTGGGGACGCGCGCCCAAGTTCCCCGCGCCGGGCGTCCTCGAGTTCCTCCTCATGCACGCGCAGCTCGCGCCGGACGCACCCGTCGAGGACGGCCCGGGCGCCCTCGACATGGTCGTCGCGTCGCTCCGGCAGATGGCACACGGCGGCATTTACGACCACCTCGGCGGGGGCTTCGCCCGCTACAGCACGGACGCCCGCTGGCTGGTCCCTCACTTCGAGAAGATGCTCTACGACAACGCCCAGCTCGCCCGCATCTACCTCCACGCCAGCCTCGTCGCCCCCACCCTCGAGGACCGCGCGGACTTCGAGGCGGTCACGCGCGAGACGCTCGACTACCTTGCGCGCGAGATGCTCTCCCCAGAGGGCGGCTTCTACAGCGCGCAGGACGCGGACACCGAGGGCGTCGAGGGCAAGTTCTTCGTCTGGACACCCGCCGAGGTCGAGGCGGTCCTCGGCCCGGACGACGCCCGCCTGTTCAACGCCTGGTTCGACGTCACCGCGAGCGGCAACTTCGAGGACCCCCACCACCCGGAGCTCGGACGCAGCAACGTTCTGAGCACGCCGCGCACCCTCGCCGAGGTCGCGTTGGACCTCGGGATCTCCGAGGCGGATCTGCGCGCCCGCCTCCCCGCGCTCCGCGCCCGCATGCTCGCCGCGCGCTCCCTCCGAGTGCGCCCCGGCCTCGACGACAAGGTGCTGACCTCGTGGAACGGCCTGGCGCTGGCCGCATTCGCCGAGGCGGGTCGCATCCTCGGCGAGCCGCGCTACCTCGACATCGCGAGGCGCAACGCGGCCTTGCTCCGCACGCGGCTCTGGCGCGAGGACCGCCTGCTGCACACGTACAAGGATGGCGTCGCGAGGGTGGACGCCATGCTCGAGGACCACGCCTTCCTCGGCCTGGGCCTCGTTGCCCTCTATCGCGCGACGGGCGACCTCGCTCACCTGCGCTGGGCGCGCCAGCTCTTCGAGGCGATCCAGGCCCGCTGCTTCGACCCCGACTCAGGCACGTTCTTCGACACGCCGAGCGACGGCGAGCAGCTCCTCTTCCGCCAGCGCCCGCTGCAGGACGGCCCCACGCCGAGCGGCAACGCGGCGGCCGCCCTCCTCGCGTTCTGGCTGGGCCGCTACTTTGAACGCCCCGACTGGGAGGCGCTGGGCCGAGGCATCGCCGGGGCGGCGCTGACCCGGCTCGCCGAGTACCCCTCGGCAATTGGCGGCGCACTCCAGCTCGCCACGCTCGCCCGGGCCCCGAGGCGTGAACTGGCGATCGTCGGCACGCCCGCGCTCCGCGCACCGTTCGAGGCGGATGTCGCAGCGAGGTACCTCCCGGCGATCCTCCTCGCACCCGGCGACACCGGTGCCGACCTCCCGCTCTTCGAGGGCCGCGGGACCTCCGACGCTGCCCTGGCCTATCTCTGCGAGGACATGGTCTGCGGCCTCCCCGCCCGCACCCCCGAGGAGCTACGCACCCAGCTCGCCCCCCTCACCTCGCCCGCCTGAGGAACGCCCGCGTCCGCTCCGACGCACGCCGTCACCCCCTCGCGCCACCCCCGTCCGTTCAGAGGCGCGCCCTCACCCGTTCGTGGTGCCACGTCCGCTCCGAGGCGCTCCATCCCCCGTTCGTGGTGAGCCTGTCGAACCACCCGCCATCCGAGGCAGCACGAATCGAGCCGCCCCTCCCCGGTTCCGAGATACGCGTTCATCCGTTCGTGGTGAGCCTGGCGAACCACCCCCTCGATCCGAGCAAGCACGAATCGAGGCCCCAAGGGCATCCGAGGTGCACCGTCACCCCTTTGGGCACCCGCGTCCGCTCCGAGGTGCGCCCCATCCGTTCCGAGGTACGCCCTCCCCCATTCGTGGTGAGCCTGTCGAACCACCCGCCATCCGAGGCAAGTAAGAAACGAGGCCGCCGGCGGGCATCCGAGCCAGCACGGCCGCTCGAGCAGGGCGCAAACCCCGCGCCGGAACGCCCCTCGCGAGGGAAGCCCGTCCTCAGCTCCGACGGTCGCCGATACCCGGACGCCCCCACAGCGTCTGGTAACGCTCGCCCGTCACCGCTCGCCGAAACTCCCGCAACTCGAAGGCGCGCAACTCATCGAGGCACGCGCGCCCCGCATCGATGGCCGGCGCGCCGCCCGTCGACAGCAGCCGCCGCTCGACGTGGCCCCACACTCCCGTCGCGCACAGCGTGTCGATCCGGCGCAGCCACGGAATCATCGTGATCGAGTCGGGTCGCGAGAAGCGCGGGCGCATCCGTCGCAGCGAGCGCACCCGCTCCTGCGTGCTGTTCACCATCTCCACCACACACACCATCGGCCCGTCCTCGGCGCTCGTGCGCGCATCGAGGAGCAGCGTCTTGCGCATCATCGGGAAGTAGAGCGCCACCACATCGGCCTCTGCGATGTTGGTCGCGATCGCGTCCAGCTCCAGGTCCTCGCTGCTGTCGAGCATCTCAGCCCGCCACCACGCGCAGGAATCGATGGCGACCCACCTTCAGCTCGTCGCCCGGCGTGAGCTGGCGCGCGAAGTCCGTCGCCCGCTCGCCATTCACGAGCACGCCCCCCTGCTCGACGAGTCGGCGCGCCTCGGCGGCACTCTTGGCGAGGCCCGCGTCGCGCAGCACCCGGTCGAGGCGCCCTGCCTCGGGCTCCCCTCCGAGGGCGTACGTCTGCATCTCGGCAGGCGTCTCCCGACGCTGGATCGTCGACTCGAAGTAGGCCTGCGCCTCGAGCGCAGCCTCCGCCCCGTGGAGGGTCGCCGCGATCTCACGCGCAAGCCGCTTCTTCGCCTCCATCGGCGGGCCCGCCAGCAGCCCGTCCACCTCACCCAGGGGCATCGAGGTGAGCAGCACGTAGTAGTCGCGCATCGTCTCGTCCGGCAAGGACATCACCTTGCCGAATATGTCGCGCGCCGTGTCCGTCATCGCAATGTAGTTGCCGAGGGACTTCGACATCTTCTCGTGGCCGTCGGTGCCGACGAGCAGCGGCAGTGTGATGATCACCTGCGGCTTCTGCCCGTACTCCCGCTGCAGCGGCCGGCCGGCCATGAGGTTAAACAGCTGGTCGCGCCCGCCGACCTGCACGTCGGTTTCGAGCTCCACCGCGTCCCGCGCCTGCATGATCGCGTAGAGGAACTCGCTCAGGTGGATCGGCTCGTGCGCGGCGTACCGCTTCGCAAAGCTCTCCCGCTCGAGGAACTGCGCGACGGTGTAGTTCGAGGCGATCTGGATCACTTCGCCAAACGTGAGCTTCCCGAGCCAGTCGGCGTTGTACCGCACGGTCGTGCGCTCGCCATCGAGGATGCGGAACGCCTGCTCCGCGTACGTGCGCGCGTTCTCCGCGAGCTGCGCGGCCGTGAGCATCGGCCGCGTCTTGTTCTTGTCCGTCGGGTCGCCGATGAGCCCGGTGAAGTTGCCGATGAGAAACGTGACCTGGTGCCCGAACTCCTGGAACTGCCGCAGCTTCCGCATGCTCAGCGTGTGCCCCAGCGTCAGATCCACCGAGGTCGGGTCGTACCCGCAGTACACCCGCAGCGGGCGGTCCTCCTCGAGGCGTTCACGGAGCTCGTTGCGCATCGTGCGCTCCGTGGCCGCGTCACCGAAGTCGGTCCCCCGGAGCAGCGCCTCGAGCTGCTCCTCGACCGGCGCCATGCGGCGCTCAGGACTCATGAGGCGCCCTCGAGGGCATCAAGCCTGTCGCGCGTGTCGAGAGGATGCACCGCGAAGTAGTCGCGCGCCGCATCGACATCGGTCGCGATCTGGGCGACCAGCGCCTCGATGCCGTCGAACCGCAGCTCGTCGCGCAGGCGGTGCAGCAGCTCGATGCGCACGACCTGTCCGTAGAGGTCGCCCTCGAAATCGAGGAGGTGCGTCTCAACTCGACGCTGCACGCCATCGAACGTGGGCTGCACACCGATGTTCGTCGCCGCCGCGTACACACGTCCACTCTCGAGGCGTGCCCGCGTCACGTACACCCCGTTCGGCGGTAGCGCCCGGTCGGCGGCCACGCCGATGTTCAGCGTCGGGAACCCGATCGAGCGGCCGCGCGCGTCGCCGTGCACCACCGGTCCGCGCACCGTGAACGGCCTCGTCAGCAGCTCGGTCACGAGCTCCATGTCGCCCGCGGCCAGCGCCCCACGCACGCGCGTCGAGGACACACGGTCCTCCGAGGCGGCAAGCAGCGGCACGCCGATCACCTCGAAGCCCAGCTCGGCACCGATCTCGGTCAGGCGGGGCACGTTCCCCTCGCGCCCGCGCCCGAGGGCAAAGTCCTCACCGACGACGAGCAGCCGCAGCCGTGCCTCCTCGTGCAGCACGCTCATGAAGTCGCGCGCCGCAACCTGCGCCAGCTCCGAGGTGAAGTCGAGCACGGTGACGTCGTCGGTCCCCAGCGCCCGCAGGTGCTCCACGCGCTGCTCCAGGGAATCGAGGTAGTAGAACGGCGCGTCCGGACGCAGCACCTTGACCGGACTCGGGTGGAACGTCAGCACGCCCGTCGCGAGGTGCCTCGTGGCCGCTTCCGCCATCATCCGGCGGATCAGCATCTGGTGCCCGCCGTGGACCCCGTCGAACACGCCGATGGAGAGCGCATGCTCCCGAGGGGTGACGCTACGCCGCAGCTGTTCGCGCAGCAGAAGCATCTCGGGCCCTCCGGTTTACGTCACATGCGCGGGAACACGCCGGTCTGAGCGTACACCGCCCCGATCGGGCCTTCAAACCACTATCGGCCACCCCGCACGACGCTGAATCCAGTCGCTTCCCCCGACACCAGGCCGTCGCCGCTCGCGGTGGCCCGGGTCGCATCACGCCCGATCGACCACCGCCTCAGAGGAGCGTCGCCTTCCCTGAGCACAGTCGAAGGGCCGGTCGAGCCACACGCCGCCCTCGAGGGCGTCACACGCCCGTGAAGTCTGCCTCGAGCTCCGCCTGGCTCGCCACCAGCGCTGACGAGGGCGCTTCCCGCAGGCGCACCAGCCGGATGTCGCCAAACGCCTCGTCCTGCGACGCCTCGAGGTAGCGCGCCTTGATCAGCTCCAGCACCGCGAGGAAGTCCACCACCACCTCGACGCGCGTCTGCGCGCCCCCGATCAGATCGAGGAAGGAGGCCTGCCCCGCCACATCGAGGCGTCCCACGAGCCGCGCGATGCGGTCGCGGAGCCGGATCGGCTCCCGACGGACGGCGGGCCGCTCGTCCTCCACCGGCAACCGCTCGAGGACGCCTCGGAAGAGGTTGGCCAGCCGCTCGAGGGACACACCGTGGAGTCCCGTCGGCAGCGGCAGCTCGGGAGGCGCGGCCGCGCGCCGGTAGCCCACCCGGTGCTCGTCCTGGAGCCCCGCGAGGTAGTCCGCGGCCTGCTTGTAGCGGCGGTATTCCTGCAGCGCGGCAAGCAGCGCCTCGGGGTCCGCCGCGTCCTCCTCGGCGCTCTCCTCGTCGCCCTCGTCCTCCCGAGGCAGCAGCGCGCGCGACTTCAGCAGCAGCAGCCGCGCGCCGACTGCCACGAAGTCCGACAGCGCCGACATGTTGATCGTCTCGGCGGACCGCAACTGCGCGAGGTACTGCTCGGTGACCGCGAGGAGCGACACCTCGGTGATGTCCAGGTCGCGCTGCTCGATCAGGTGCAGCAGCAGGTCGAGCGGCCCCTCGAAGCGCTCGAGGTGGAGGGTGATCCCGTCCGCGCGCGCACCCGAGGGCGCCACGGCGTCGAGGCTGGGCTCGGCATCCGCGCCGCTCACCGCCTCGACGGGCGGCGTGGTCTCGGTCTGCGCCTCCTGCATCATGCGGACAAGGTACCGCGCCACCCGCCGAGGAGCATGAGTGATCGGACGTCCGGGGACGAGCAGGGTAGGCCTTCTACCCTGGCTTCCGCTGAGGTGGACACGGACTGTCGGCGCAGCATCCCCGGCGGCGGGACATCACGCTCCGCGGGGAGCGCGAGGGCCTTGCCCCTCGCTATGAATGGGTGGGTGGGCGGGCACGCCGCGCCGGAGGCGCGTCCGCAGCTCTGAGGTGCTCGTCCACCCGGAATACCTCAGCTACGCGAGCGCGGGCTGTGGTGCTGCCAGCGGCCGCCCGATCGCGTTGCAGAGCGACCCCACCTCGGCCATGAGCTGCGCGAAGTTCGCCGGCGTCAGCGACTGCGCGCCATCCGACAGCGCGTGGTCCGGCTGCGGGTGCACCTCGATCTCGAGGCCGTCCGCCCCCACGGCCATGCTCGCGAGCGACAACGGCCGCACGAGGTACCAGTGTCCGGTCCCGTGCGAGGGGTCCGAGATCACCGGCAGGTGGCTCAGGCGCTTCGCCACCGCCACGGCGTTCAGATCGAGGGTGTTCCGCGTCGCGGTCTCGAACGTGCGAATCCCGCGCTCGCAGAGCATCACGTTCGGGTTGCCCTGGCTGAGGATGTACTCGGCCGCCAGCAGCCACTCCTCGATCGTCGCGCCCATGCCCCGCTTGAGGAGGACCGGCTTCCCGGTCTTCCCCGCCTCCTCGAGGAGCACGAAGTTCTGCATGTTCCGCGCGCCGATCTGCAGGATGTCCGAGTACTCGGCCACCGCGTTCACATCGCGCACCGACAGCAACTCGGTGATCACGGGCATCCCGAGCTCGTCACCGCAGGCCCGGAGCAGCTTGAGCCCCGGCACGCCGAGGCCCTGGAACGAGTACGGCGAGCTCCGCGGCTTGAACGCACCACCTCGGAGGATGTGCGCGCCCGCAGCCCGCACCCCGCGCGCCGAGGCGTACAGCTGCTCCTCGGTCTCAATCGCGCACGGCCCGGCCATGACCACGGGGTGCCCGCCACCGACCTTCACGCCGTGGCTCAGCTGGATCACGGTGTCCTGCTCGTGCACCTCGCGGCTCGCGAGCTTGTACGGCTTCGAGATCCGGATGACCTCGTCCACACCGTCCATCGTCGACAGCTCATCCCGCAGCTCGGGAAACACCTGCCCGAGGACGGCGATGACCTGCCGCTGGACGCCCACCACCTTCTGCCCTCGCAGCCCGAGGGCCGACAGCCGCGAGAAGATCGCCTCGCCGTTGCCCTCAGAGGCGTCGATCTTCATCACTACGATCATTCAGTCCTCCATCGCCGTGGCCGGCCGCGCCGACCCTGCCTGGCTTCGTTTCGAGCTGGAGTCGTCGCGCCGTTACGCGCCCGCGCTGCCCGGGTCCGCCGCCGCAGGCTGCGCCACCAGGTCGGGGCGCAACGCCCTCGCGTCCCGCAGGTACACGTGGACCAGGTCCCGAGGGGACTTCGTCGTGTTCACGTGCATCAGGATGCGCAGGCACTTCTGCAGGCTCCCCGGGACGTACATCTCCGGCAGGCACTCGAGGGCCACATCCGTCCACCCGAGCTCGCGCGCGGCCACCGCCGGGAACGTCGCGTTCAGGTCCTGCGTCGCCGTGAACACAATCGAGGCGACATGGTCGTGCTCGATCGCGTTCAGCCGCACCACCTCGCTCAGCAGCTCACGCGCCGCATCGAGGATGGCCTCCGACGAGTTCTCGGTCACCGTGGTCGCACCACGGATCCCGCGGACCATCATCAGGGGAGTCGGGTCGGTCACTGGCGTCTCGATGTTCGGCTCTGGATGGGCGGGCGCGCTCAGCGCAGCTCGTACAAGGCGTACGTCGTATACGCCCGGTGCGCCGCAAACGACGCGGCCGCTGACCGGAGCCACGCACGCCGCAGCCACGCCACCCCCGAGGGCTGGTCGTTCCGCAGCGAAGCGCACTCAAGCGGTCGCACGGCCGGTGATCTCCTCCACGAACGCCCGGACACGTGCCGAGCGCTCCTCCCGAGGCGCGTCCGCGATCGTCGCGACCAGCGCACTCCCGATGACTGCCGCATCCGCGAGTCCGCCCACCTCCCGCACGTGCTCGTGCGTCGAGATCCCGAACCCGATCGCCAGCGGCATGTCCGTCCGAGCACGCACCCGCGAGATGAACCCGGGCAACAACTCGGACATCGACGTCCGCGCACCGGTCACCCCGGTCACGCTGACGCAGTACACGAACCCACTGCCGTGCTCGGCGACAAGCTGGATGCGCTCGTCCGTCGAGGTCGGTGCCAGCAGGTACACCAGCCGAAGGCCGGCTCGCCGAACCGCCGCCTCCAGCTCCCCCGCCTCCTCCGGCGGCAGGTCGACGACGATGAAGCCGTCCGCACCCGCCTCGGCAGCGTCCCGCACAAACGCGTCGACGCCATACGCAAACAGGGGGTTGCAGTATCCCATAAGGATCAGTGGAACGGTGACCCCATCGGCACGCAGCCGCCGCACCAGGTCCCACAGGTCCGGCGGTACGAACCCACCCGCACGCGCGATGTCGTTCGCACGCTGGATCACAGGCCCATCCCCCAGCGGGTCCGAGAACGGCACGCCAATCTCGATGGCGTCCGCGCCGCCCTCCACCGCCGCCCGAATCACCTCGTACGCCGCGTCGCGCTCCGGATAGCCGCACGGCGTGAACAGCAGCACCGCGGGACGCCCCTCGGCCCGAGTCCGCGCGAACATCGCCTCGATGCGGTCCGTCACTGCAGCACCCCCGAGGCGGTCACGATGAATGAGAAGGAGTTCACGGCCCCATGCGCCGCGATCGCCGGCAGGATCGAGCCCCCACTCGCCTCCATCGACCACGCGAACAGCATCCCGATCAGCGTGAACGGCACCACCACCGAGGCGTTCAGGTGGAACGCCCCGAACAGCAGCCCGCTCAGCAGCAGCGAGGGCAACAGGGTCCAGTACCCGCGCAGCCCCCGGAAGATCAGCCCGCGAAAGAACAGCTCCTCGCAGAGCGGCGCGAGCCCGACCACCGCCAGCCCGAGGAGCAACAGCACCAGGCCGCCCTCGGACGCATCGAGCGGCAACGTGTTCCCCTGGTTGAAGCGCGAGGCGTCGATGCCCACACGCTTCAGCAGCTCGATCGTCAGCGCGTACCCGAGCAGCACCGCGTACGATCCACCCCACGCGATCCAGAGCGGACTCCAGCGCGTCGGGATCGTGAACCCGAGGTCCGCCGGCCGCAGTCGGCGGCGATACGCCCGATACACCACCCACAGTCCGAGCATCGACTCCAGCGCAATCGCCGAAAGCGCCCCGGCGATTCGGTTGTCGCCCCCGCTGTCCCCCATCAGGAAGAGCACCAGCCCCACGGTCGCCACGAGGAGCAGCGTCCCCGCCGTCGTTGCGACGACGCCCAGGATCAGGTCACGGATCGACCAGATCCGAGGGAGCACGCGCGGTCCCTCCGAGGGGTCCAGGTCGATCGCCCCCGCACTCGTTGCCATGGCGCGAGCGTATCAGCCTCGGCAGGCGCAGGCGCACCTCGCGGCGCGCGCTAACACGGTTGCGCTGCCGCGAGGGCCGCGGCGGCCCGGCCTACTCGTTGCCCGCGGGCCCCGGAGGCGTCGTGCTGCCTCGGTTGCCGGGCGCGCTGCTCACCGCCGGCGCCGGTGAGGTGGACACGGCGTTCGTCGAAGCCGCGCCCCCGCACACCACGATCAGCGGCGACCGCGGCTCCAGGCTGTTCGAGGGGAACTGCGTCTGCCACTCACGATTCACCATCGGCGGTGCGCCGGGGATCATCCCGATCAGCCCGCCGCCGCTCCGGCTCGCCCACACCGAGACCGGTGAGCACCGGCGCTGGTTGATCGTGCTCAGCAGGCTGTCCGTGGACCCGCCCGAGAACACCACCAGCGCGAGCCCGCCGCCGCTCGGCAGGTCGCCGATGATCGCGGGCGATGTCCCCTCGGTGCTCCCCACCACTGGCGAGGACGGCCCAGCCGCCACCACCGGCGCGGGCGTCGCGGTCGCGGTCACGGTCGGTGCAGCCGTCGCCGCGGCCGCCGGAGCACTCGAGGCGCCCCCGCTCTGCACGAGGTACTGGCTGGCCACCCAGCCCACAGCGCCGCCCGCAGACACCGACTGCCACAGCACGCCGTCGGCCTGCACGCTCCCCTGCAACAGGGTCACCGAGCCGCCATCGGGGAGGCACGTCAGCACGGGCGCACTCGCGGACGCCGCCGATCGCAGCCGCAGGCAGTCACCGTCCGCGCGAATCGTCGCCGCGGCCCCCGCCTGCAACGGCCCGCCCCCGCCGGACACGAGCGTGCCACCACCCAGCGTCGAGGCGATCGCGGGCATGCCGGGCAGCGGCTGCACGGGCGTCCCACCGGACTGCGCCACGGTGCTGAACGACCCGCGGAAGCCGACGTCGTTCGCGCTGCCGCCCTGCGCCTCGTAGAAGCGGTACACGTGCACGTTGATGTTCGGGTACCGCCCGGCCAGCGCCACCGGGTTGTAGTCGTCACGCACTCGGACCACGCCGTCGAACGCCAGGTTCGAGTCGATCACGCGGAACACGCCCGGCGTCTGCACCCCCAGCACAATCGAGGTGTGCATCCCGGGGTAGTCGGCGTTCGCACCATCATCACGATCATCGATGAGCTGAAGGATGTCCCCCGGCTTCGCGGCGTCCAGTGGCACTTCGATCGCGCCCGCCTCCAGGTAGCCGGTGCGGTACCCGAATCCCATCTGCCGGCCGGTCGCACCCTGCACCACGCGCCGCACCCAGGGGAAACACTCACCCTCGTACGTCCCGAGGGCCTGCACCGCCAGGTTCAACACCGGCGATCCGATCGGCGCCACCTCGAGGGCGACGCTCGCCGGGTCGTTCGGCTTCCCGTTCGTGCCCGCGCCCAGCGCGGTGAACGGTGTCACCACCGCGAGGATGAGCAGGGGGGTGACGGCCAGCCAGCGGGGCAGGCGCGCCAGCGAGGCGTCGGTGAACCGCATCCGCATCTCCAGCTGTGTGGACCACCGACGGCACCAGCGAGGGCCCCGCGGCAGACTTCCGTGTCTCGGTGGCCGGCGCGGTGCGCCCGACCTCGCAGGGACGGTAAACGAGCCCGCTACGCTTTTCAAACACTTTTGATAACATCACCAATTATTGTGAACCCTGGCTATTGACATTCCAGCGCCACCACACCCCTCCCCACTCCGCCACAACCCCACTACCCGTTCGGGTGATTCGACGCCAATCCCAGCGCGCGATCCTCCTCCCACTCGAGTGACACACCCCGCAACCCGCGAGGGGCACCGCGAGTGACACACTTCAGCGGCCCAGCACAGATGGAGTCGTTCCTTATGACGAGTGAACCGGGCGCGGCTCTCGCGCTCTCCAACCTCCTCGCCGACGCGGTCGACCGCGCCGCCGCCTGGACGGTCCGAGTCGTCGCCCGCCGACGCCTCGGCGCCACCGGCGTCGCCTGGAACGCCGAGGGCGTCGTGGTCACCGCCGACCACGTCATCGAGTCCGAGGACGACGTGCAGATCGGCCTCCCCGATGGCTCCACCAGCCGCGCCCACGTCGTGGGCCGCGACCCGGGCACGGACCTCGCCGTGCTCCGCCTCGAGGGCGCCACCCTCCCCGCCGCAGACCGCGCCCCCGAGGGCTCCGCGCGCGTCGGTCAGCTCGCGCTCGGCCTCGGCCGCCCGGGCAGCTCGATCCAGGCCTCGCTCGGCGTCGTCAGCGCACTCGGCGGGCAGTGGCGCACCCGGCGCGGCCGCCAGATCGAGGGCTTCGTCCGCAGCGACGTCACCTTCTTCCCCGGCTTCTCCGGCGGCCCGCTCATCGATGCGGGCGGCCGCCTCATCGGCATCAACACCTCGAGGTTCGGCCCGGGCCAGGGCATCGCGATCCCGGCCCCCGCCGCCGCTCGAGTCATCGACATCCTCCTCGCCAAGGGCCGCATCAGCCGCGCCTACGTCGGCATCGGCAGCCAGCCCGTGGCCCTCCCTGCGGCGCTCGCCGCGAAGGCCGGCAACCAGGAATCGGGCCTGCTGATCGTCTCCGTGGAGCCATCGAGTCCGGCGGACGCCGCGGGCATCCTCGTCGGGGACATCCTCGTCGGACTGGGCGACGCCGCAATCACGGACGCCGCCGACCTCCAGGCGCAGCTCGGCCCGGAGCGCGTCGGCGAGGCGGTACCACTCCGCGTCCTGCGCGGCGGCGAACCGCTCGAGCGCAGCGTCACGCTTGGCGAACGCGCCTAGCCCCGCGCCACGTGAGGATCGAGGCACGCGTGCCAGCCGAGCGCGCTCACACCGCCCGGCCACCCCTCGAGGCGAGGCCCGCCCGGTGCTGACCCGCACACCCACCCGCGACCTCCCCGCGGTGGCGGTCTACGCCCGGAGCCCGGCCGTCCGTGCCGGGCTCCGCGACCTCCTCGAGCACGCGGGCTTCGAGGTCACCGGCCAGTCCGGCCCGGGCCTCGCACTCCCCGGCGCCGAGGTCGTGGTCGTCGATGTCCCCGCGGGCGCCGAGGCGGACACGGACGGCATCGTCGCCGCGGCAGAGGCTGAGGGCGCGGCGGTCGTCCTCCTGGCGGATCACGTCCCACCCCGAGCCCTCGTGCCCGGTACGCCCGCGCGCGGCTGGTTGCGCCGCGAGGCCTCGGACGCCGAGCTCGCCGCGGCGGTGCTCGCCGTCGGCGCGGGCCTCGCGGTCGTCGACCCCCACCTCGAGGCGCGCGCCGCCCCCGAGGACGACCGCATCGCCCTCACGGATCGCGAACGCGAGGTGCTCTCGCTCGTCGCCGTCGGCATGACGAACCGCGCCATCGCCCTCCAGCTCGGCATCTCCGAGCACACCGCGAAGTTCCACGTCGGCGCGGTCCTCAGCAAGCTCGGCGCCCAGTCCCGCGCCGAGGCGGTCTCCGTCGCCGTCCGCCTCGGCCTGCTCTCCCTCTAGCCCCCACCCCTCCGAGGCAAGCCCCTCGCCTTCCACCGTTCGTGGTGAGCCTGTCGAACCACCCCGCCGTCCTCAACACCCACGAATCGAGCACTCCCACCCCCCTCCGAGGCAAGCCACCCGCCTTCCCCCGTTCGTGGTGAGCCTGTCGAACCACCCCGCCGTCCTCAACAAGCTCGTATCGAGGACTCCCTTCCCCGTCCGAGGCAGGCCACCCGCCCTCCACCGTTCGTGGTGAGCCTGGCGAACCACACCGCTGTCCTCAACAAGCACGAATCGAGGACCCACCTCCCCCGTCCGAGGCAAGCCCCCGCCCTCCACCGTTCGTGGTGAGCCTGTCGAACCACACGGGCGAGACAGTCAGCGCGAATCGAGGCCTCCGGACGACCAATCGTGCGTCGAGGTGGGCGCGCCGTCGGACTTCCTCGATTCGCGCCTGTCGAGGTTGGCGGGTGGTTCGACAGGCTCACCACGAACGGGGAAGGCGGGGCCGGGCTCGGAGCGGGACGGCGGGGCTCACCACGAACGGGGAGGGCGCCCGGAGCGTGTCCTCAGTGCGGCCGAGGCCGGAACGACACCACCTCAAACCCGAGGTGCGCCTCGATCGCCGCCCGCTGCTCCCCGGACAACCCCGCGAGGTACCGCCGCAGGTCCCGAGTCATGTGCGCGGACACCACCGCCGACGACTCGTCGTCGAACGGCGCGTGCAGCTCCACCACCACACGTCGCGCCGAGGCCACCTCGCGGACCGCGATGCGCAGCTCCACGCCCTGCCGCTCGAGCGGCAGGCTCGCCTCCAGCCCCTCAATCACCCGCTCGAGGGCGGTCCACGCCCCGGGGATCGTGAACAGCTCGGCCACCAGCTCGGGGTCCGCAGGCACCTGCAGGCTCGCGGGTTGCGTCACCCGTCGCTCGTCGCGGTACCACGCCGCAAACAGCAGCCCCAGCGACACGAACACGAGCACGGTCCCCGCCGACCACAGGATCGCCCCCGCCAGCCGCTGGTCCCCCACCGCGGTCATCGTCAGCCCGGCCACTCGAGGCGCGGCCGCGTACACCTCGTACACGGGCCGGCTCTCGAGGATGTACACGAGCCCGGGCAACTTCGGGAGGATGAACGGCACGAACAGGTACGCGACCGCAGCCATGTAGCGCAGCTGCCGCCCGTCCCGCCGCAGCACGGGCCACCACAGCGCCACCGCCGCCGCCAGCCACAGCACCCCGAGGAGCATCGACCCCGCTTCGCTCGGCCGCAGCCGGTCGACGACGACGGTCGCGGATCCCCCGAGCAGCACGGCCGCGAACGCTGCCCCGGTCAGCAGCTGCACCGGCGGACGCCACAGGCCGCCCACCGAGGCGTGTCGCGGCGCCTGCGGCAGCCGCGGCAGGCCATAGAGCAGCAACGGCGCCACCGCGAGGCTCAACACGAGGTACTGCACGGCCGCCGCGGACAGCAGCACCGAGGCCAGCGCTCCCAGAGGCCAGTCGAGCGCGGTCCAGAGCAGCGCCACACCCGCGAGGGCGCACCACCGCCGTTGCCGCGCCTGAGGATCGGGCAGCCCCCTGGCTCGCGAGGCCCGCCGCCACTCGAGGGCAACGACCCCACCCACGGCGGCCACGATCACCCACACACCGAGGTACCCGTGCCAGCCCCAGGTCCACGGCGCGTCGCTTGCGGCCGGCCACCATCCGATGCTCACCGCTCGCCCCTCACGGTGCCGCACCCACTCGGTCCCTGACTGTAGGCAGCTCTCGAGGGGGCCGCGTTGCGAACAGGCAACAACGGCACCCCTCGATGCAACAGCTACGTGCTCTGCACCTCCGGCAGCTCGAGGGGCATCGCGTACATCGGCCCCACGGTCTGCATCGCCTCCTGCATCGTGATCCCGTACTCGTCCGCGCTCCCGAGGTTGTACGCCTGCCGGCGGTAGTTCCAGTTCTCGGGCTTCAGCGCCAGCGCCGCCTTGAACTGGGCCACGGCCTCCTCGTGGTGGCCGTTCCGGTCCAGGTGCACGCCGAGGCGGAAGTGCGCCATCGCCTGGTCGTTCGCCTCGTCGGTCGCGCCCACCCGTCGCTGCGTCTCCAACTGCGATGTGAGGTACGCGCTCCTCGATCCGTGGCGCACCCAGTCGCGCACGGCCTCGAGGTAGCGCTCGTTGATCGTGGTCTCGCCGGTCTCACGGTTCCGGCGCGTGGCGTACACGGGGTCGTTCCCCCGCACGATCCACCCGTCCTCGTCGATCCAGAACACGGCGGGCACGTTCCGCGTGTTGTAGAGCTCGGGCACGATGAACGTGGGATCGAGGAGCGACGGGTGCTCGGGCCGCGCCGCCTCGATGTACTCGCGCTCGACCTCGGCGCCCTTCACGTCGCAGCCGACGGTGATCACCTCGAAGCCCTGCGTGTGCAGCTCGTTGCGAAGGTCCTGCCAGACCGGCAGGTCAAAGCGACACCCTCACCATGAGGCCCACACCGCCAGCAGCACCTTCTTCCCCCGGTGGTCCGAGAGGCGGTGCGTCCGTCCCTCGAGGTCCCGCAGCTCGAAGTCCGGCGCGTCCAGCATGTCGAGGTGGCCACGCCGCTCCTCGGGCCCCGGCCCGAAGTACCACGTGTCCGTCGCCGCATCGTGCGCCGAGGTCTGCCCGACGTACTCCGCGAACCCCGCCACGTCGAGCCAGCTTGCGCCGTCCCGCTCGGCCATCAGCGCCTCCGCACGCTCGCCGGGCAGCGGAACGCAGACCTCGCCGCGGCACACGCCCTCCGGCTTGATCTCCCAACCGGTCGAGGCGAGCAGCTCGTCGTTGCGGAGCCACAGCGCCCCGCCCTCGCGACGCGCGTTCGGCGGCGACGAGGCCGCCTCGCTCGTGACAATCGTGACCATGGCGACCTCCCGATGTGCGCCCCCGGCTACGGCAGCCTGGACTGCGCATGGTAGACGCTCCCCATGCATCCGAGGCGTCCCCCGCAGCTACGATCACCCGCGCACAGAGGAGCGCTCGATGACACTCGCAGACTTCGACCTCGCCGGACGCAAGGTGCTCATCACCGGCGCGGGCCGCGGCATCGGCAAGGGGATCGCCCTCGTCATGGCCGAGGCCGGCGCCGATGTCGCCGTCACCAGCCTCGGCGAGGCGAACGCCGCGCAAGTCGCCCGCGAGGTCACAGCCCTCGGCCGCCGCAGCATCGGCCTCGCCGCGGACGGCACCAGCGTCGAGGCGATGCGCGCCATCTCCGCCGACATCATCGAGGCGCTGGGCGGCCTCGATGTCGTCGTCAACTGCGTCGGCGACTCCATCCCGGGCCTCGTCGCCGAGGCGCCGGAGTCCTCGGCCCGCGTCATGACCGAGGCCGACTGGCACCGCGTCGTCGACCTCAACCTGACGCAGGCCTTCGTCGGCTGTCACGTCTTCGGCCCGCACCTCCTCGCGCAGGGCTTCGGCAGCGCGATCAACATCTCCTCCTTCGCAGCCCTGAGGCCTGCACCCAACAGCTCCGCCTACGCCGCCGCCAAGGCAGGCCTCACCCGCTTCACCGAGTCCCTCGCCCTCGAATGGGCCCCTCGAGGCGTGCGCGTCAACGCGATCGCCCCCGGCCAGTTCCCGGACCCCGAACAGATGACCCCCGAGCAGTTCGCGGATCGCGAGGAGCGCGGCGCCCGAGGCATCCCGCTCGGCCGCTTCGGCCGCATGCGCGACGTCGGCCTCCTCGCCGTCTACCTCGCCTCCGACGCCGCCTCGTACCTCACCGGCGTCACCATCCCCGTCGACGGCGGCCGCACCCTCGTCTGACACCCCACCCCTCCTCCGAGCCACCCCCGCCCTCCCCCGTTCGCCCTGAGCCCCGCACTCATCCGTTCGCCCTGAGCCTGGCGAACCACACCGCCCACCCCCACCCCCGACGAATCGCGCCCCCTCCGAGCCACCCCCGCCCTCCCCCGTTCGCCCTGGGCCTGTCGAAGGGCCCGCCATCCCCCACCCTCACAAATCGAGGCCCCCCACGGGGAGCGCGAGGGGCGAAGCCCCTCGCATGAAAAGGGGAGGGCGGGTGGGTAGCCGGCCCGGAGGGCCGTCAACGCCTGAATGCCCCCCGGCCCGCCGAGGCACACACCCCGCCCACACACGCACTAGACTCCGCACCTCGGCACGAGGGGTAACGGAGCAGGGGGCAGACTCATGGCCAACCGCCAGGCACTCGAGGGCGCGTTCAAGGCAGCCGACGCCCGCCTCGAACGGATGCTGCCCCTGATGACCTCCTACGCCGACGACCGCCTCCTCGACGACGGCGGCAAGTGGACGGTTCGCGACTGCCTCTGCCACGTCGCCGCAAGCGCGCGCGTCTCCGGCATGGGCCAGCGCGCCCTCGCACGCCTCGAGGGCAACGCACCCGCACCGGCCCCCGGCGCACCCACCGTCGACGAGCGCAACCAGGAGCAGATCGCCTCGCGCGCCACGAGGTCCGTGCGCGAGATCGTCGACGAGACCCGCGAGGCCCACGCCGCTGCCTGGGCCGACATCGTCGCGATGACCGACGCCACGCTCGACACTAAAGTGCCCGACATGTACCCGTGGCGCCCGCCGCTGAGCGTCGGCGGCATCATCCTCCGCACCCTCGAGAACCACGAGGGCGGCCAGCTCGACCGCATCGAGGCCGCCCTCAAGAGCCGCACGCGCTGGCTCTGAGGCCCCTCGCAGAGCCAGCCGTCTCCCGTTCGCCCTGAGCCCTGTCGACGGGCCGGCCGTCTACCTTGAAGCGCGAATCGAGCTGTCTCCGCTCAGCGCTCCGACCCTACTCCAGCCCGGCCACCCGCCGCGCCGAGGTGATCACGGCCTCGATGCTCGCCGCGCTCGGCACGCGGATCGGCGCGACCACGGGTTCCGGGTCCGGCGTCGGCTCCTCCCCGAGCAGCAGCTCGACGAGCCCGCTCGCGCACCACGCGAGCGCATGCTCGTCGTACCCGCCCTCGAGGGCCACGACCATCCGCCCGTCACACAGCCCGTCCGAGGCGTCACGCACCAGCCGCGCCACGCGCGTGTAGCACTCGGTGGTCACCATCAGCGGCGCGAGGGGGTCGCGCGCGTGCGCGTCCCATCCGCTCGACACCAGCACGATCTCCGGGCGGAACCGCTCGAGGGCCGGCACGCACACCTGCTCGTACGCCGCGACGAACCCCGCATCGCTCGTCCCGTGCGGCAGCGGCACGTTGATCTTCGTCCCCCGCGCCCACCCGATCCCGGCATCCTCGATGGCTCCCGTGCCCGGGTAGTACGGCGCAGCATGCGTGCTGAAGTACAGCACCCGAGGGTCGGCGTCGAAGATCGCCTGCGTCCCGTTCCCGTGGTGCACGTCCCAGTCCACGATCGCCAGCCGCTGCACGCCGGCATCGAGGGCGGCGCCGGCCGCCATCGCCACGTTGTTCAGCAGGCAGAACCCCATCAGTTGCCGCGCGGTCGCGTGGTGACCCGGAGGCCGCACGGCCGCGAAGGCGTTCCGCGCCTCGCCGCGCAGGACGGCCTGCATCGAGGCGATCACGAGCCCCGCTGCACGGCGCGCCACGGCGGGCGACTCGACGTTCACGAACGTGTCGACGTCCGCCCACCCCCCGCCCCCCGAGGCGAGCTCGCGCGCCCGCTCGATCACGCCCGCACTGTGCACGCGCCGGATCTCGTCGTCCGTCGCATCCCGAGGCGCCAGCTCGACCATCCGCTCGCGCAGTCCGGTGCGCTCCAGCTGCTCGAGGATCGCCCGCAACCGCTCGGGCCGCTCGGGATGGCCGTCGTTGCGGTGCTCGAGGCAGAGGGCGTCAGTGGCGAAGGCAGTCGTCACGTTCGTCATCGCGAGAGGGTACGCCACGGCATCCCCTCGAGGCGTGCACGCTAGCCGCGGAACAGCTCCACGGCCCGCAGCACCACCGGCCCGAGGATGAGCAGGAACAGCGTCGGGAAGACGAACGCCACGGTCGGCACGGTCATCTTCACAGGGATCTTCGCCGCGTACTCACGAGCGCGCTGGCGCCGGCGGAGTCGCAATTCCTCGGCCTGGTTGCGCAGCACCCGCCCGATCGCGATGCCGGTCTGGTCCGCCTGGATGATCGCGCTCACGAGGAGGCTGAGGTCGTACGAGTGACAGCGCTCGGCCATCGCCTGCAGCGCCGCGTCCCGCGACCGCCCGAGGCTGGTCTCGCGCACCACCTGCAGGAACTCCTGCGACAGCGGCCCCTCGAACTTGCGCGCCATGTTCAGCATCGCGCCCTGCATCCCAACGCCCGCCTCCACCGACGTCACGATGAAGTCGATCACGTCGGGCAGCGACCGGTCGATCTCCTGCGCGCGCGACTTCGCTCGCGCCGCCAGCCAGTACCACGGGAAATACCCACCCACGACCGCCGCGAGCAGCACCCAGATCCCGAGGCGGGTCCGGTCGAGGTCCATCAACCCACCCACCACCAGCGCCAGCGCGGGCAGCCCGAACCCGAACGCGGCCCAGACGCCCATGAACGTCTGGCGCCGCACCGACAGCCCGGCCGTCACCAGACGATCATCGAGCGCTGCCACCAGCGGCCGAGGCATCACGCGCCGGAACCCGTGCCCGAACTTCGCCGCCGCCGGCCGGATCGCGCGCTCCATGATCGAGACGGACAGCGGGTCGTCCGCGTTCGCCACCCGCCTCAGCCGACGCGAGCTCAACGAGGTCCGCCGCCCCTGCAGCTGCACCACGCCCGCCAGCGCGGCCGCCGCCGTCACCCCGGCCAGCAGCGCGATCAACAACGTCATGACTAGAAGTCCAGCCTCGACACGCGCCGGATCACGATCAGCGCGACCGCGTCCATCACCATCGCCACCGCCAGCATCAGGCGCCCCGCAGGCTGCGTGACCAGCCGCGCGAACGGCTCCGGCAGGATGTACATGAGCACCAGCACGAGGATGAACGGCAGGCCCGCGACAAACATCGCCGACATGCGCTGCTGCGAGGTCAGCGTCTTCACCTCGCTCTTCAACGCCTGGCGACCGCGAATGGTGCTCGCCACACCGGCGAGGATCTCCCCGAGGTTGCCACCCGTGCTGCGCTGGATCGCAATCGCGGTCGCCACGATGTCAAAGTCGGGGCTGTTGAGGCGCTCGTTCAGGTCCACCAGCGCCTGGTCCACGTCCGCGCCCAGCGTGATCTCATCGAGCATGCGCCGCACCTCGGTGGACAGCGGTGGCAGGATGCGCTCGCTCGTCGTGTGCAGCGCCTGGAGGTACCCAAACCCCGACATCACCATCGCGGCCATCACGTCGCACAGCTGCACCAGCTGCGCCTCGATCTCCTCCGACCGCTTGCGAATGCGCCACGCCACATACACCTCGGGCAGGTACGACGCGACGGCGCTCACAAACGGCACCACCACCCACACGATCCCACTCACACCGATGATGCTCGACAGGATCAGCCCGAGGACACCACCCCCGAGGGCCGCCCCGGCGCGCAGCAACACGTACTCGCCGACGCGCAACGGAATGCCCGCGCGGTCGAGCACGATGCGGGTCTGGTCGGTCCACTCCCGGCGCCGCAACAACGCGTCGAGGGGTCCCAGCGCCGACGCCCGGCGGTCGCGCAGCAGGTTGTAGTCGGGGATCTCGAAGACGGGCGCCGGAGCGGTCCCCGCGAGGCGCGCTCGCACACGCCGGTTCGGCGACGACGCGAGCTGCGCGACGCCCAGCAGCCCGAGGGTGCCCGCCACCCCGGCCAGCAGCGCGATGAGGATCGGCACGCCCGTCACGACACCATCCTCATGGCAGCGCCACGCCGCCGCCCTGCGGCTGCCACAGCGGCGACACGCCAAACGCCGCAAACCGCTCGGCAAACCGAGGGCGAATGCCAGTCTGCTTCAGCGTCCCCTGCACGCGGCCGTCCGGCCCGATCCCGCGATTCTCGAACAGGAACAGGTCCTGCAGCGTGATCGTGTCCCCCGAGAGCGCACTCACCTCGGTCGCCGCGACCACGCGGCGCGTGCCATCGAGGAGGCGCGTGACCTGGATGATCAACTGCAACGCCGACGCCATCTGCTCGCGGATCACCCGCGAGGTGAGCTCGAACCCGGCCATCATCACCATGTTCTCGATGCGGAACAGCGCGTCGCGCGCGGAGTTCGCGTGCACGGTCGTCAGGCCACCCTCGTGGCCGGTGTTCATCGCCTGGAGCATGTCGAACGCCTCGGATCCGCGCACCTCACCCACGATGATGCGGTCGGGCCGCATGCGCAGCGCGTTCCGCACGAGGTCGCGCTGCGTCACTTCGCCGCGGCCCTCGGATCCCGCCGGCCGCGCCTCGAGGGTGACCACGTGCTCCTGCTGCAACTGGATCTCGATCGGGTCCTCGATCGTCACGATGCGCTCGCTCTCCGGCAGGAACTGCGAGAACGCGTTGAGCAGCGTGGTCTTGCCCGTGCCCGTGCCACCGGAGATCACGACGTTCACCTTCGCGACGACGCACGCACGCATGAACCCCGCGAACTGCTCGGTCATGCTCCCGAGCTGGATCAACTCGTCGACGCCGTGCCGCCCACCCGCGAACTTCCGCACGGTGATCGTGGGGCTCTTCGGCGCCAGCGGCGGAATCACGACGTTCACACGCGATCCGTCCGGCAGGCGCGCGTCCACCATCGGCGACGCCTCGTCCAGCCGCCGTCCGAGGGCCACGACGATCCGGTCGGCGATCCGGCGAATGTGGTCCTGGTCGTTGAACCGCAGGTTCGAGGAATGCAGCACGCCCCCACGCTCGAAGTAGATCGAGCTCGGCCCGTTCACCATCACCTCAGTGACCTCCTGGTCATCGAGGAGGCGCTGGATCGGCCCGAACCCGATCGCCTCATCGGTGATCGCGCGGATGAGGTCGTGCCTCCGGATCTCGGCGATCCCCGGCGCCAGCTCGGTGAGGACGATCGCGGCCGCACGCTCCACGCGCTGCCGCGCCTGCTCGGAGTCCAGCTCCTCGAGGAGCCGCGGGTCGAGGTCGCGCAACAGCCGGTCGTGCGCGCGCATCACCAGGCTGCGCCGCGCCTCCTCCTCGCGCTGCTCGACCGCCGCGAGCGCATTCCCCGCAGCGCTGCTCGCGGACGGATTCGCCGCCGAGGCGTTCACGGTCGACGAGGGCGGCCCCGATGCACCGCCCGGCCCTCCCACACGTGCCTGGGTCACGAGCCTCGCCTCATCCCAATCGCCGACAACAGGCGCCGCTTGCGCGGCTGCGCCGACACGCCGGAGATCAACTTCGCGAGGTCGAACATGCCCTCGGCGAAACGGCTGCGCTGGGTCTGGAGGACGACCGGCGCGCCGGTCTGCAGCGCCACGTCGACCTGGCGGTCGTACGGCAGCGTCGTCGTCGCCGGGATCCCGATGGTGCGCTCGGCCTCGGCGGCCGTCACCAGCGGCGCGTTCGTGCTGTCGTTGATCACGAGGCGTACGCGCTCGCGAGGCACGCCCCACGTGTCCAGGATGCTGATGATCGCCCGAGCGTCCTTCACGCTCGACACGTCGCGCGACGTCACGAGGACAATCAGGTCCGACGACGTCAGCGCCGACTCCACGACGGCATTCACGGCGCCGGGAGTGTCCACAAGCACGAACTCGAACTTCTCCGCCAGCGAGTTGAGGATCGTCGGCAGGTTCTCAGGCGTCACGGCGCGCCAGTCCTCGGGGTCCGCCGCAGTCCCGAGGACGGACAGCCCGGTCGCGTGCTGGTCGAGGTACTGCTCGATCACCGCCGGCGTCAGGTCGTACTCGTTGCGCGCCAGCACACCGATGCCGCGCGTCACCTCCATGTCGAGCATGAGCGCGACGTCGCCGAACTGCGCGTCCGCATCGACAAGCACGACCTCCTGCTCGGTCAGCTGGCGCAGCGCCAGCGCGAGGTTGGCCGAGATCGTTGTCTTGCCCACGCCACCCTTCGGGCTATGGATCGTCACGATGGTCCCGCGCGCCGAGGGCGAATCGTCACCGCCGCTCGTCTGCGCCTCCCGACGCCGCGACTCGTGCTGCAGCGCGCTCGCCACGGCCTCGGCGAGGGCGTCCGGCTGCACCGGGCGAATGAGGTAGTCACGAGCGCCGTAGCGCATCGCCTGCCGCATCATCGCCAGGTCCCCCAGCGACGAGTAGCTGATCACCACCGTCTCGGGCGCCAGCCGCTGCAGCGCCTGCAGCGTCGCCACGGCGCGCGCAGGCGGGTCCTCGATCGCGAGGAGCGCGATGTCCGGCCGCTGCCGCACCGCAAGCACGGTCGCCTCGGTGCCATAGCCGCACTCGCCCCGCAACTCGAGGCTGGCACGCAACACGGCCTCGGCCGTGTCGAGCCGGCTGTTCGGGTTCGGGTCGATGATGATCACCGATGGGATCGGGTCCATCGTCACTGCACAGTCCTTGTCCCGACGCAATCCCTGCGCCGGTTGGTTGTCTTCGTCAGTTCGCCAGTCGTCGCCAGTCTCGCTAGTTCGTCGTCGCGCCCGTGCCCGTCGAGGTCACACCACCCGTCCCCGCCCCCGTCCCGAGGCCACTCGCCCCCGTGGGCGCCGCCGCACGCGCGGTCGCCGTCGCCGCAGCCGTCGGAGCCACGGTCGGCAGCACGAGGGGTGCAAGGGTGGAACGCATCTTGAACTCGGGCGACACCGCGGTCTGCGACTCGTCCCCGAACCGCCGCACCGCGAGCCCCAGCGTCCCCCGCTGCGTCGCGAGGAACAGCAGCTGCGCATCCTCCAACGAGGCCGCAACGGTCACCGTCTTCGCCTGGTCCGGCGTATCGCGCGTCGAGAGTCTTCCGACCGTGCCCGTCTCAGTGCCGGGTCCAACCGTCCGATCGAGCGCAAGCACCAGAACGTTCTGGAGCAACGTGACCACTGCGGGATGGTCTGCCACCGCTTGTGGCACCACCTCACCCGGACCGAACAGGCTTGCGTATTCCGTGAACACGAGGACATCGACGCGGTCACCGGGGACGACGAGGCCACCCGCGCCCATCACTGCAGAGAACGGCACCGAAACCGCTCGAAGCCCCTCTGGTACCGTGAACGCAAGCGCATCCTCGCCCTTGCGGTCTACGAGGCGGCTCGCGACGACCTGCTCTCCGGCAGACAGCGGGAACCGTGCCACCTGTCCGATGGCGCTTGCCGTCGTTGTCACGGCACCCGGCTCAACGCTCTCCAGCGGAACGGTCACCAGCTCGATGGCGGACGCGGTGATGCTCTCTCCGGCCTTGATGTCGGTCTTGAGCTGCACAACCGGGCTCGAGATTGCCGCAGCACCTGAATCGCGGCCGCGCAGATACCCGAGCATCAGCAGCGCGGTGAGGAGACCGAAGGCAGCCGCAACTGCGAGCAGTCCGACTCCCGGGTCGAGACCGCGCAGTTGAAACCTCAGGCTTCGTCCGAACATCGTCACTCTCATCCCCAGGTTGAGTGGGGCGGCGATGCAACTCGCTCGCCGCCCCACCCACTCAGGCAACTAGCACGGAGGCGTGGCCGAGAAGTCCGCGGTCTGGCCCTGCAGCTCGCAGATGATGCCGTCGGCGGTGTTCGTAACCGCGGCCGCCACGCCTGCAGCGTTGAAGCCGGCCACGAGCACGATCGAGATCACTGCGATGATCAACGTCGTCTCGACGAGGTTCTGGCCCTCTTCCGCTACGAGTCGCGCGCGAGCGGCCAGCGCCTTGATGTATCCCAACATGTCTTCCCCCTGATGCTTCCTGTGCTGGGTCCAGCGAGACCCACCCTCTCGAGGTGTTCTCCGCGCACATCGGTCCCCCGCACCCCGATGCGCTGTCGCGTCTGCTCCGTCAGGCGGTGAGGGACTCCCTTCTCTTCATTCCATGCGCTCCTTGCGAGCCTCGATATCCGCTTCACCAGCGCGCGCTGCAATCCATCGCGCCGGATGACGACTCCTCAGGCAAACCACCTACTCGATGACCAGGACGTGGCGACCCACCTTCACCTCCTCGCCCGGACGCACCACGAGCATGCTCGGCGGGCCGTCCACCCCGGTCTCCGGCAATCCCAGCGCCTGCAACACGTAGTGCCCCTCCTGGAACGGTGTCAGCAGTCCATGCAGAGGACGCACGCTCTCGTCCTCCAGCACCACGTCGCACGCCGAGTTGCTCCCGATGCTGAACGCGACGTCCGGCGGCACCGGCACCCGCCGCACCTGCCCGCTCGGGTCGCGGATCACGAGGCGCGGCAGCACGGGCAGCGGCGTCACGGTCACTGCCACCCCTCGAGTGGCGGGCGGCTCCACGAGCACGTTCGGCCGCTGCGCCGGTCGCTTCCGAGGCGCGGGGCGCATCGCCTCCATCACCGCGACGTTCTGGAAGCGCATCTGCTTCCGCGCCAGCACGACAGCGGCCCCCACGAGGCCGGCCGCGAGCACGCTCAACAGCCCCATCGAGGGCAGCGAGTACGCCCCGCTCGCCTCGGCGGTCAGCTGCTTCGACTGCACGACGCGGTCCCCCTCGAGGAGTTCCGCGACCACCTCGCGGCCGTTCGGCACGACGACGCGCCCCAGCGCCTCGGTGGTCCGCAGCAGCACCTGTCGCCCCTCGCGCACCACGATCGTGGGCGCGCGCGGCCCCTGGGTGTTGCCGCGCACGGTCACCTGCGTCCCTCCCGAGGCGGCCGCTGTCTCGACGGCAAACAGCGGCTCAAGCCTCGGGATCGTCACAGTCGTGCTCGCGGTCGCCAGCAGCTGCCCATCGACGTAGGCGCTCGCCTCGATGACCGCCGCGCCCGGGCTGCGACGCCACGGGTCGATCTGCAACGGCGCTCCACCCGGGGTCTGCACGGCCGCCCCATCGACGGCGTACCGCACCTCGAGCTGCTTCGGCGCCCCCACCGACTCCGCACTCACGGCGATCGCGGCCGTGGGGCCACCCTTGTTCGCCACGCTCAGCCGCAGGAGGCCGGTGTTGTCCACCTCGATGCGGCCCGTGAGGGTCACACCACGGCCCCCCCGCTGCCCGAGCTGCACGGTGACGTCGTGCACACCCTGCGCCAGCGGCGGCACGCTCACCTCGAGGGTGGTCGCCCGCGACAGCTCCAGCCCGAGCTGGCTGTACAGCGTCCCGAGGGTGTTCGGGTTCGCGACCGGCACGAAGCTGCCGTGGGTCGCGTCGGCGAGCTGCTGGAGGTACCCCGCGTCAATCGCGCTCCCGAGGCCGAACGCGAACACGGGCACGCCGCGCGCAGCGGCATTCTCGATGCTCACCCGCCGCGCCTCGATGTCCCCGGTCGTGTCCTCGCCGTCGGAGAGCAGCACGACGACGCCTCGCGTGGCGCCCCCACCGGATCCGCCGCTCGCCAGCTCGGTCGCCACGTCCACGGCCCGGTACAACGAGGTGTCACCGGTCGCCGCGATGTCGGCGACAGCGGTCGAGGCGGCGGCACGGTTCACGGCCGGGCGCGTCCGCACCACGGCGGTGTCCGAGAACGACACGACGCCCACGGGGTCCCGGTCGCGCACGCCGGTGATCAGCTGGTTTGCCGCGCTCTTCGCCGAGGCCAGCGCCGCCCCGGCCATCGATCCGCTGGCGTCAATCGCGAGGACGATCGGCAGCGGGTCGCGGTCCGCCGGAGGCGTCACCTTCGCCGTCCTCGGCACGCCGTCCACGAGCACGGACACGTTCCCCGCCGCCAGCAACGCCTGCTCCGAGGCGGTCACGGCCACGGTGATGCGGCCCGCCGGGTCGTGCTGCATCCGCACCATCGCCCCCGATGGAGGTGTCTGCGCGGCCGAGTTCCCATTCGCCACGGTGATCAGCAACCCGATTCCCGTCACCAGCAACGCAAAGGACCAGCGCCGGACCGGCCCAAGGGCACTCCCAACGCTCGAGGTGGTCAGGCGCAACCGTGTCCTCCCGGATGGCCTTTTACGAAAGGCACCCCTGACGTCGGCGAACCATAAGAAAGTGCCTGTTGGTGGTGAGTGAGGGGAGAGTGAGTGAAGCCGCGAGACGGACTCGGACTTCCGGCCACCCTCTCCGTCCGGAGTCCGGCCACCCTCTCCCCCTGGGAGAGGGCAGGGGTGAGGGCTCCTACTCGATGAGCTCAATCCCCAGCGACCGCGCGATCGCCGTCAGCTGCGCGCGGAACGCGGCGCACGAGCCGGGGGGTGCGGCGCACGTCGCGCCGGCGTTGATGTAGCTGCCCCCGCTGAGCGCGGCGATCTCGGCCATCAACGCCTGCCCGCTCGTGCTCCCGTTGCTCGGCAGGACCCACACCGCGTAGATCGGGATCCCGGCCGCACCCGCCGCCTGCGCGGCGTTTCGAGCACAGTTCGCCCCATTGGCGCCCCCGCACGCCGGCCCGGCCGGCGTGGTCGGTTGGCCATCGGACACGAGGACGACCGCCCGCCGGACGCCGGAGGGCAACGGGCTCGCGCCAAACTGCTCCAGCGACCGCCACAGCCCCGTGCCGATGTCGGAGTTCGTCGCGCCGGGCTCCACGTGGAAGCCATCCCCGTTCGTGGGTGCGCTCGGCAGGGGGCTCCCGTCACTCTCTCGGGCCACCGTCACGCGCTTGGTCGCGCCAACGTAGCCGGTGATGAACGCCCGCTCCCCGTTCAGCGCGCCCGAGGTGAACTCGAGGATCCTCCCTCGATAGAAGTCGTCCACAGCGCTCGGGAGCGCGGTCACGAAGCCGGTCGTCGTCGCAGCCGCGTCGTTGACCGTGCTCGGGAGCACCAGCGCGTCACTGAAGTCGGGGCCCCCGCTGCCGAAGCTCCCGGAGAGCGCCAGCAACACCTGCGGCTCGTCATCCTGGGGATTCTCACGCGCGATGCTCGTCCCGGGAAAGTTCCCCGCGTAGTCGAACAGCATCAACCCGAGGCGGTCACTGCCCGGCGTCGGCAGCAGGTGCGTGTCGCCGCTGAAGTACTGCATCTCGTACAGGATCCCGTCGAGCGACGTGCTCAACGACCCCGACCGGTCGAGGATGAACACGACCTCCCGAGGCTCACGCGCCTTCTCCGCACTTGCCGTCGAGGTCAGCCCCGTCGCCGTCGTCAGCGACAGCACGTTCGCGAACAACCAGGCGTGGTCGTTCGTGATCGTCACCCGCACGCAGAACTGAGGCGTCGCGCAGTTCAATCCGTCGACGTCCACGTCCGGCCCATCGACGTCCACGGTCACGGCCACGTCGATCGTCGCGTCCGCATCGTCGAAGCCGTTCGCCCGCGCCACATCGATGGCGGTCGTCGCGGCCGCCGAGGCGTCCGGCAGCTCCTGCACCGCCGCGAGCACGGCCATGTCCACCGCGGTCTGGGCCAGCCCGCGCTCCCGGTACAGCATCCCCATGTCGATGATGAACGCCGACGCGAACATGGCCATCGCCATGATCAACATCAGCAGGGGCAGCGTTTGCCCACGCTCGTCCGCAACCAGGCGTCGGATGGCGCCCCCCACGATCACGGACTCGGCGTCGGACTGGGACTCGCGCTCGGACACGCGCCCGCCGTGAACGAGGGCGACCCACTCGCCGGTGGCACCTCGACGCGCGCCTCCACCCGAGCGCACATCGCAATCGTGTCCCCCAGCCCGAGAATCCCGAACCCGGGCGTGATCGGCTGGTACGGATGGTTGATCAGCACCACGACGCCGTCACCACCGCTTGCCACGGGGCTCCCGCTGGTCCCCGGCAGCGCCAGCTCCTCGTACCAGACCTGCACCTCGCCGCACTCGATGCGCGCGCCACCCACGGCAACGGCGCGCCCGGCCACGGTCTGCGTGCCCACACAGGTCCCCGAGTCGGGCGCAGCGGCCTTGCCGATGGCGGCGTAGCGCGCGCCCTCGCGAGCGGCGTTGTTGATGTTGAGGTTCATCCAGAGGAAGAAGCCAAACTCGATGACCAGCAGGATCAGGAGAAAGATGAACGGCATCAGCAGCGCCGTCTCGATGATCGCCTGGCCCCGCTCGCCACGGCGCCCGAGTCGTCCCCACCTCCCGAGGTAGCCCCGCACCCTAGCCCGCCGTCGCCAGGCGCACCGGCTCCGTTCCACCGGTCGCACTCAGCACCGCCTCCCGAGCCGCGCGCGTCCCCTCCGAGGGCGGCATCCCCAGCACCCGAGCCAGCTCGCGCTCGCAGATGTCGTACCAGCGCAGCGCCGCGTTGCGGTCCCCACGACGCCCGTGCGCCTCGATGAGCAGGCGGTACGCCTCCTCGTTGCAGTCGTCACGACGCAGCAGCTTGTGGCAGCACGAGATCGCCGCCATGTCCTCACCCCGCTCGATATAGAGGTGCGCCAGCCGCGCCAGCAGCGTGAGGTACGCGTCGCGCAACTGCTCCCGACGCACCGACGTCCAGTCGAGGTAGGCGTCCTGCTCGAGGAAGTCCCCGCGATAGAGGCGCTCCGCACGCTCGTACGAGGCGACCGCGAGCCCGCGCTCACCCGCGCGGTCGTACTCCTGCCCCCGTGCCCACGCATCCTCGAAGAGGTCCACGTCGGTCACGAGGAGCGTCCCGGGAAAGAGGAGGTACTGGCCGTGGTCGTACGCCACCACCTCACCGCCGCGCGTCCCTTGCACCCCACCCTGGTCCGCGAACACCCGGCGCAGCGCGTGCAACGCCGAGCGCAGGCGGCTCGCCGCCACGCTCGCCGGCACCTCGGGCCACAGCGCATCGAGGATGCGGTCGCGCGGCACGGTCTGCGTCCCGGACGCCGCAAGGAACTTGAGCACCGCCACGGACTTCCCCCCGGCACTGAGGGTGACCGGCCGTCCGTTGAACTCCACGGAGAACGCCCCCAGGAGGCGGATCGCGGGGCGCGCCTCGGGCAGCTCGGCGATCGCGGCGCGAATCGCATCACCGGCGTCCTCGCCGCTCGGCCGTCCGAGGAGCGTCGTCAGCGCTCGATGCATCCCGTCGAGCTGCGCCAGCGCCTCCCGCAGACGCCGCTCGTCCACCGGCAGTGCGGTCTCGCGCGGCACGCTGTCACGGCTGTCACGAACTGCCATCTACGACTCGCAATGCCGGGCCGCAACCCGGAACCTGCGAGGTGGAGAGCATCTACCTCGGCATCAGCGCGGGCTGGGTCCCCAGCCACAGGTGCGATCGCCTCGGCTCCCGACCAACGCGGCCGGGCCCCCCGCCTCGACGTTGTAAACCATAACAGAAGCATCTCGGCGTTCTCTGACACCGACCTGCGAATCATAAAACGCCCTGAACCCGCCTGCCGACGGATCAGCAGACCGAATATGTAAAAGTCATCTCGATATGATTACGTCACGTCCGACGGCCGTGTAGAAAACGACTCGTCCAGGAACCATCCACACCCGAGGCAAAACACACCACGAACGCACGCCCGCAGCGCACCTCGGCACCCCGAGGGCACCCCGGGCATCCGAGGAACGTCAGGTACGCCGGAGCCGGTGGGCGCCCACCGACCCCCGCACGACTACCCGCCTAGCAGCAGGCGCCGTCGCAACACGTCAGCACTGGCAGCTCTCGCAAGGCGTCCCTCCTTCCTCGCTTCCACACGCGTGCTCGCGAAACCGGCCGCCTCGAATCGCAGCCTCGAGGCCGGCCAGTTGCACGTCCAGGTGGTCGAGCTCGCGTCGCGCGGCAGCCACCTCCGCGCGCCGGCTCGCGACCTGCGGGAGCAGCTCGATGTCCATCGCGTCGCACTCACCCGCCGCACACAGGCTCGCCAGCCGCGCGCACTCAGCCAGGTCGATGCCAAGACCCCGCAACGAGGCGAACACGCGCAGCCGCGTCACGTCCGGCTCGCCGTACTCGCGGTACCCGTTCGCCCCACGGGACGGCCGAGGCAGCACGCCCGACGCCTCGTAGAAGCGAATCGCACTCGCCGCCAGCCCAACCCGTCGAGACAGCTCGGAGACTCTCATGCCCGCAACCCTAGACCTTCGAGCCACTCGAAGGTCAACGCGTCAACCCGGGATCTCAACCGGGTCCAGCCCGAGGGCAAAGCGCCCGCTGAAGCGCACCTGCTCCTTCTCCGGCAGCGGGTGGTAGTGTGCCGCACGCACGTCCCGGAGCAACCGCTCGATGCCGCTCCGACGATAGAAGCCACGCCCGGCCGACGCCTCCATCGCACGCTCAACGGTCCGCAGCGTCTGCGCCGCCACCTGCGACTTCATCATCAGCGTCTCGTCGGTCCGCTCGAGCGAAGGCTCGAACTCCAGCTCCTCCACGAGCTCCACCATGCGCGACCAGCACACGCGCGCCACCGCCAGGCTCGATCGCATCTCGCCCACGGTCCACTGCAGCTCCGGCGCCGAGGGGTTCGAACGCGCGAAGCTCAGCGCCAGCTCCGACGCACGCTCAGCGACGCCCACGTACACCCCCATCACCAGCGGCAGCGCGACCGTCGCGATGGTGCTCCACACGTCGTGCCACGCCCCTCGAGGACGGCGCAGCGACACGGCCGCGTCGGGCACGAACACATCGTCCAGCGACACGGTCTGCGAGCCGGTCGCGCGCATCCCGTGCACACGCCAGTCGTCACCCACGCTCACGCCCGCCGCCGTCAGCGGCACCGCAAAATGGAGGACCTGCCAGCCGGCCGATGGGTCCTCGTATGGGGCGCTGGTCAGGAGCAGGTTCCCCGCCGGACTGCCGCTCGCGAACGCCTTCCGCGCGGTGACTCGAAAGCCGTCCTCGACCCGTACGGTGCTCCCGTTCGACTCCAGCCAGTCGCGCGCACCGGTGCTCACCAGCACCAGGCGCTCCCCCACGACTCGGGGCAGCAGCGGCGCCGGACGGCCGTGGCGGTGGTTGTAGAGCTGGAACGCCACGAGGTGCTGGTGCATCGAGAGCGCAAGCGCCGTCGAGGGCTCGCAGCGCCCGAGCACACGCAGCACCTCGGCCATCGCGCCGTACGAGGCGCCCCCACCCCCGAACTCGGCAGGCACCAGCGCCGAGAGCATCCCGCGGTCCTTCAACAGCTCGTAGTGCTCGCCGACGAACGTGTCCTGCTCGTCCCGCTCCGCCGCCCCTTCCTCGAACCCACCGCCCAGCTCACTCGCAATCGCGACCCAGTCGGTCGCCGCCTGCGTTGCCACGTGATCACCTCCCGCTGACCTGTACGTAGGTTGGCCATCCTACAACGCACGCAGTCGCTGTTCCCGTCGACCGCACCGAGGGCAACCGCAACCCACGAGGCAACCACGGGAGCCACGAGGCGCCACGCGTGACCTTCGACGGTGAACGTGGTCTGGCGGAGCAATTACGCTCAGGCGGTGAGCGACTCGGCCATCGTCCTGCCCTTCACGCGAGTCATGGTCCACGTCCTGCGCCGCGCGAGCGACGCGGCTGCTGCCTCGGGACGCCCGTACACCACGGCCGACGACCTCGCCAGCGCCCTCCTGGCGACCGCTGGCACGTGCCTCGATCGGATCTCGGCGCGCGGGCTGATCGAGTTGGACACGCTCGGTCACGAGCTACGTGCGACTGACTCGGATGAGCAGCCGACTGAGGCGATGACCGCGCAGTTCAAGGCCGCCCTGGCGGGAGCCCTGCAACAGGCCGCCGCTCGAGGCGGTCACACGGTGCGCACCGAGGATCTGCTGCTCGCCCTCCTCGCCCGCCCGTCCAACCCCTTCGCTCGCGCACACGCCTCGGGCACGCTCATTCCGGCCACCGTCACGGAGTGCCTCCACACCACCGAGGAGGAGTAACCGGCCTGCCACCGGGGGCTTGCCGGTCAGCCCCTCAGTGGAATCGCTCCCTCCTGGCTCCAGACGACGCCCCCGCGTTGGTCCAGCCAGCGGATCGAGTCGGGGACGCGATCGCAGCGTTCCAGGCGCACGATGTACCCCGGTGCCGAGACTGCCACTCGACTGACCGCCCCTCCGCACTCGATCTCGATGGCCACGACGTCAGCCGCCTTGATCTCGCCCACTACCTCGATGGGCGAACAGGCATCCGAGGGCGCTGTGGCGCACGTGATCAGCACGCCGGCGCTCGCCGGTGCGTCGGTAGCGGGCATCCGATACCAGCCACCAGTCAGTTGCCAGCTCGCGCGGAACCAGAGGCCACCCGACCTCCCTCCACGCCTCAGGGCGTCGTACCGGAGACCGCTGCTGGTGCTCACCAGCACCCGCGGTCGCTCGCCCGTGGCGTCGTACGCGACGAGCACCCCGAACGGGCTGACCAGCGCAGCCGCTTCCGAAGCAGACGGCGGACCGGCTGACGAACGCAACACCAGGAACGCGCCCATCAAGGCCGCAACCGCGACCGGCAGCAGTACCCGGCGGACGCTCACTCTTGCATCGCCTGTCTGGTGGCGTGACCAGTATCCTCGCCACCGTCACGGGGTGTCTCCACACCACCGAGGAGGAGTGAATCCATCGGGCTCGCGGGACCACCGCCGTACTGCCATTGTCCCCTCGGACCTCGCTGCGGGGCCCCGCACACTCCCTCGATGGACGTCTCCCGCCCCAGCGCCACCGGATCCGAGGCAACGCCAACCTCGTGGGGTGGCGCCCGGCCGGGCGCCGGTGCCCCGAAGGGCAATCGCAACGCCGCGAAGCGGACCATCCACGAGGTGGTGCGCGACGAGGCGCTCGCCGTCTGAAGCGGCGAGGCCTTCGCCGTCCCGATCAGAATGCTCCCGCCTGCCATGGGCGAACTGCTCTCGATGGCCCTCAAGCGCACGATCGACCGCGCCCTCCACCAGGCGAAACGCACCACCGAGGGGATGGACCCCGCAGACGTCAACCGCGAGGCGCGGCGCGCCGGCGCGCACGGGTGCCAGGCGCTCTTCGTCGCCTTCATGGACTCGTGGGGCGCGGTCCAACGCAGCCGCGACCAGCGCGAGGCCTCGGCGGTCCGCACCCTCCGCCCGTGGCTCGAGGAACCACCACCCCTCACCACCGCACCAGATCAATCAAGTCAATCAACTCCCGAATCTGCCGACGGACCCTCAATCAAGAACAATCCGGAACTATCGGCTTGACACACCCACAAGTTCAGGTGGATGATGGCTGGAGCAGGCGTCCGCTTTCCGTCACCAGCCCTACCCACACGTACACGACGGTTTATCCACCTTTGCCATACACGCTCGTGTGTGATGAACCGTCGTGGACAGTTGCGATTCGAGCCAGCGGGGAGGTTGTACCTCGGGGATAACCTTGACGTGCTGCGTCATCACGTCGCTGACGAGTCGGTTGATCTCGTCTATCTCGATCCGCCGTTCAACTCGAACCGCAGTTATAACCTGCTGTTCAAGCATCAGGATGGTCGCCTGCCCGCCGCGCAGGCCAAGGCGTTCGATGACACGTGGCGCTGGGACCAGGCATCGGCGGCACTCTACCGCGAGGTAGTGGCCCTCGGCGGGGACGTGTCGCGCGTGCTGCGCGCCTTCCATGAGTTCCTTGGTGGCAGCGGCACGAACAGCGGCAGCGACATGCTGGCGTACCTGACGATGATGGCTCCACGGCTGATCGAACTACGGCGTGTTCTCAAGCCGACTGGCAGCCTCTACCTGCACTGCGATCCGACCGCGAGTCACTACCTGAAGATGTTGCTTGACGCCATCTTTGGCCCATCGAACTTCGTCAATGAGATCATCTGGAAGCGCCAGTCATCTCACAACGACGCGGCTCAGGGAGCGAGGCACCTAGGGCGAATTCACGACGTGCTCTTGTTCTATGGTGCATCCGAAAAGCGCACGTGGCATCAGCCGTACCGACCGTACGACCAGTCCTACGTTGATCGCTTCTATCGATTCACGGAAGTCCCATCAGGTCGGCGCTACGGCTTATACGACATCACCGCCCCAGGTGGAGCGAGTCCGGAGAAGCGAAACCCGCACTACGAGTTCCTGGGCGTGACTCGGTACTGGCGGTTCAGTCGTGATCGGATGCGTGAACTCCACGTGGCAGGCCGCATTGTTCAGACTAAACCCGGTCGCGTGCCTCGTCAGAAACGATACCTAGACGAAATGCCCGGGATGCCGGTTGGCACGATCTGGGACGATATCTCGCCACTCCAAGCCCACGATGCAGAGCGGCTGGGGTATCCGACACAGAAGCCGCTGGCGCTCCTTGAGCGCATCCTCGAAATGTCGAGCAACGAGGGCGATGTGGTTCTTGACCCATTCTGTGGATGCGGTACAGCGATGGACGCGGCAATCAAGCTGAACCGCCGGTGGATCGGCATCGACGTGACGAGGCTCGCCACCGACATCATCGAGGAGCGCATTCGCGATCAACACGGTGCGGTCGAATACACATTCCTGATCGAACCGACCACGATCGACGAAGCGGTAGCGCTGGCACGCAAGGACAAGAACGAGTTTCAGCAGTGGGTACGTGCGCGGCTCGGCATACCCGGCGAGATGCGCCGTGGTGCAGACCGCGGTATCGACGGGGAGATCGTCGGCGTGTACGACAACGGCGATACCTGGAAGGCGTTGGTGTCGGTCAAGGGTGGCGGCATCAAGCCAAGCGACCTACGCGACCTCCACGGCACGGTGACGCGGGAGAACGCCGAAACCGGCGTGTTCGTGTCATTGCACGAGCCGACTGGACCAATGCGACGTGCCGCCGTCGATGCTGGGGTGAGTGAGGACGGCATCCCACGGCTCCAGCTCGTGACAGTCGCGGACCTGTTCGCAGGAGTCCGCCCGCAACTGCCCGTGGCCGCGTCTCGAGCGGAGACGCGGCCACGGCTGCGAGCGATCTAGCCCGCGCTAGTCCCTAATGACGACACGCTGTTGTGCGTGCGACTATGAACCGCACGGGGACCAACCCTCCCTGAGGGGGGACGTTGGCGGGACAGTTTCGCGACACCGGACCGTCAACGTTCCCTCCGCCTTCAACTCCGCGTCCATGCGGAACGCGCGATCCATGACCGGCATCGAGCCGGGAAACGGCAACACGAAACCAAGGCGGCGAGTCGGTTGACGGTTTGATCGAGGGGGAATACTCTGCGGCTGCCACACCAGCAGAACCCCTCGGTCGCGGCGTCAGCCGCTCACACGCAGCCGCCTCCGGGCGGCTGTTTCGCACTCTACAGGCTGTGCATCGATCACGCTAGTGATGGTGTCTCAGAGTAGGTGTGTGAGCAGATCTCAGGGGGACAAGATGCCCGACCGCAAGAAGCCCGAGGACACACGCATCTCCCTCGACGGCATGACCATCGAGGAGGCGCTCCGCAGGGCGATAGAGGCTGGGCCGATGCCTAAGAAGTCGAAGGCGACTCCGGCGCGGGAAGGTACCAGTCAAGGCGGCCCTCGACCTGCCCGAGCAGCGAAGCGAAACGCTCCGCGTCCTTGACCTTCCGCCGGTTGTACCGGAACTCGAACTCGCTCGCGTACATGGGGAGATAGCCTGCATCCACGTTGTGGTAGACGCCTATCAAGCCACGCTTGAGGATCGCCCAGTACGACTCGATTGTGTTCGTGTGAATGTCGCCCCGGGCGTATTCGGACTTGTGTCGGATTACCCCGTGCGGCAGGGACTTCTCTATGCCGTTGTAGGCTCGCCACTCGTCAGTCATCAGGCGTGCGTTCTTGGTGTCGATAGCAGCGTGCAGCAGCGGCTTGAGCGTCGGCCCCGAGTTGTCGGGCACGACGTGCGTCCGCGCGTTGCCGTCGCGCTCGACCATGCCAAAGACGATCGTCTTGTTCTTGCGGTACCCGTGACCGCGCCCACGGACCTTCCCGCCGACGTAGGTCTCGTCAGCCTCGACGGTGCCCGACAGCAGTTTTGGGGACTTGTCCTGCATGGCGTAGCGGATGCGGTGGCACATGAACCAGGCGGACTCGTACGACAGCCCGAACTCGCGCTGGATCTGTAGCGCCGAGACGCCCTTCTTCGAGGAGCACATGCGGTACATGACGACTATCCACGTCCGCAGAGGAATCTTGCTGTCCTCGAAGATGGTGCCCTTGGTAACGCTGAACTGTCGCCGACAGGACTTGCACTTGTAGAGCGACCGCGCGCCGACCGTCCGCCCCTTGCGCGTCGCCGTGGCTGGGTACGTCTTGGCGGCGACCTCAACGCGGTACACGTCTGCCCCGCCGCAGTCTTCGAAAATGCACCGGACGCGTTCGGGCCACCTTATTCGCTCAAGCATCGCGCGCGCCTCGGCCTCAGTGAGAGTGCCGTCCGTCAGCGATACGAGGGAGCCCTTGCGCGTCGGTTCGTTGTGCATGGCGCAATCTTAGTGATGCACGCTGGGTGTGTCAAGCCGATAGTTCCGGAACAATCAAGTCGCACCCACCTCGCCGGCCGCGCCGTCCGGTCACGCCCCACCCACCGAGGCCCCACCCAGGCGCGTTGCCCGCGCGTCGATGCGGACGTAGGCTCCCTCGATGGAGCGCCACTTCACCGTCAGCGGCTTCGTCAGCGAGGGCGGCCGCACCGCCCTCCACTGGCACCGCCACGGCCTCTGGCTCCCGCCCGGCGGACACATCGAGCGCGACGAAGACCCGGTGCAGGCCGTCATCCGCGAGGTCCTCGAGGAGACCGAGCTCCACGTCCAGGTCCTCGGGCAGATCCCCCTCGGCATCACCGAGCCGCCCCAGCTCCCGCCGCCCGTCACCATCGGCGTCTACGACATCCCGCGCGACAGCCGCACGGACGGGCCCCACCAGCACATCGACTTCGTCTACTTCACGCGCCCCCTCCCCGGCTCCTCCCTCCAGCTTCCCGAGGTGCTGGGCTGGACCTGGGTCGACGAGCAACAGCTCCGCGAGGGCGCCACGCTCACCCCGCCCGACGGCCCACCCACGCCCATCCCGGACGACGTGCGCCGCCTCGGCCTCGCCGCCATCGCCGCGGCCGCCGCCGCTGCGACGACGGCCGTCTGACTGGCACTGACCCCGAGGGCGGACGGCCCGTCCTCGCTGCAGACCGATAGGGACCGCGATGCTGTCGATCCAGACCCTCCGCGAACGCACCGAGGACGTCCGCCGCGCCCTCCAGCAACGGCACACCGAGGCTCCCCTCGACCGCATCCTCGAGCTCGACGCCTACCGCCGCGCCCTCCTCCAGGACGTCGAGGCCATGCGCGCCGAGCGCAACACGGCCAGCAAGGCGATCGGCGGCGCCAGGGATCCCGAGGAGCGCCAGCGTCTGATCGAGGCACAGCGCGCGGTCGGCGGCAGGCTCGACGAGCTGGAGGGCCGCCTCCGTGAGTTCGAAGCCGAGCTCGACGCGCTGCTCCTCCAGGTCCCCAACCTGCCCCACCCCGACGTCCCGGTCGGCCTCGAGGAGGACGCGGTCATCGTGATCGAGGGCGACGGCACAGCCGGCTGGGAGCGCCGCCCCGATCCCCCGCGGCGCGTCGCCGACGAACCCACTCCCGAGGTCGCGTCGGCGCGCAAGCCGCACTGGGAGATCGGCGAGGAGCTCGGCCTCATCGATTTCACACGCGGCACGAAGCTCGCAGGCTCGTCGTTCTACCTCCTCCGCGGCGACGGCGCCCGCCTCCAGCGTGCCCTCATCGCGTGGATGCTCGACCTGCACCGCTCCCACGGCTACACCGAGGTCTACCCGCAGGCCCTCGTCCGCTCGGACAGCCTCGTCGGCACCGGCCAGCTCCCAAAGTTCGCCGACACCATGTTCCACCTCGAAGGCACGGACCTCTGGCTCATCCCCACCGCCGAGGTGCCCGTCACCAACATGTACCGCGACGAGATCCTCGCCGAGGCCGACCTCCCCCTTCACTACTGCGCCTACTCCCCCTCCTTCCGCCACGAGCAGTTCAGCGCCGGCCGCGAGGTGCGCGGCATCAAGCGCGGCTGGCAGTTCGACAAGGTCGAACTCGTCCACTTCACCCCCGAGGGCGAATCGTGGGCCGCCCTCGACCGCCTCCTCACGGACGCCCTCGAGGTGGTCCGCCGCCTCGGCTTCCGCTACCGCGTGATCCGCCTCGCCACCGCCGACCTCACCTTCTCCTCCGCCATGACCTACGACATCGAGGTGTGGGCGCCCGGCGCCGCAGAGTGGCTCGAGGTCTCCTCGGTCTCCAACTTCGAGGCGTTCCAGGCCCGCCGCGCCAACCTCCGCTATCGAGATGCCACCGGCACCGTCCGGCACCTCCACACGCTGAACGGCTCCGGCACGGCCCTCCCGAGGGTGCTCGCCACCGTCCTCGAGCAGTACCGCCTCGAGGACGGCTCCATCGAGGTGCCCCCGCCCCTCCGCCCCTACCTCAGCGGCCAGACGTCGATTGGTCCGCAGACCGGCCAGCCGTAGCCACCCCGTGCCATCCGAGGCTTGAACAATCCGCACGCCCGTTCTACCCTCTCCTTGTTCGGAACGTACATCCGTTCGAACGCTGGCACGGTCGCCTCGGCTCCCCGCCGAGGCGCGAGAGGGGGCTCGAATGCTGCTCGTCCTGGTCCTCGGCGCAATGCTTGGCGCCGTCTCGGTCGTCCTCGTGCAGCAGTGGCGCAGCGGCGTGCTCATCGCACCCACCGAGCGCGCCCCGCTCCCCCGTCCCACGGTCGCCCGCCCTCGGGGTGTCGCCGGCTCCCTGCTGGAGTCCGCGCCACGCCTCGAGGGCCGGCGCGCCGCCTAGCAGGGGCACGGCCCGCGGCGCCGCCACCGAGGCAGGTCGCTTCCCCTCGGTAGGCGCGCCCGGCCCGAGGGCTGGGCGCAGGGCTGGGCGACGGCGGTCGTATGATTCGGGCAGGAGCACCCGATGCCAGACGTCCGTCCCGACGCCCAGCCCTCGACCCCGGTCGTCGTCCGCCTCTTCCGGGACGCACTCCATGAGTACGGGCGGCACATCGAGAACGTCCCGCCCCCCGGTCGAGGCGGCCCGGTCGGTCGACTCAGCAACGCGGCATGGACGGCGGCCCACGGCGCGGCCACACTCGACAAGTGGGTCAACGCCTACTGCGCCGCCGCGGAGCGCGACCCGTGGTGCGCGGACTTCGAGGCGCAGCCGCACTCGGCGCCCGTGGCGTTCCTCGACGCGCAGGCCGCCTTCGAGCGGGTGCGCGCCCGCGCCGAGGACTATGTCGTGAACCTCGCCGAGGGCGACCTCGCGCGGGTGGCGCCGGTCCGCCCGGACTCCTTCCTCGAGGGACAGCGTGTCGGCCACCTCCTCATCCGCGCGGTGGCGCACCTCTTCGCGCACGCCGGTGAGCTCTCGGTGACCTCCTCACTGCTCCGCCGCGCCGACCTCGGACTGCCGGGGGCACTCCCCGGCGCCTACGGCGCGCCGCTCGGCCCTGCCGAGGCGGGCGACGCCGGCCTCCCGATCCTGGCGCGCTTCGTCCTCGACGCCCGCGAGGCCTTCCTCGTGGTCGCCGAGGGCGTGCCGGTCCCGGCCCAGCGAGGCGCGTTCGACCGCCTGAACTCGGGCGGCTGGATCGTGGCCCACATCGCCGAGCAGGAGGACCAGTACTGGAGCGTCCACGCCCAGCTCCTCGAGGCCGACCCGTGGCTCGCCGAGGCCCACGTCCGCTTCGGCGACCCCGCCTCGCAGCCCCCGTACCCCGAGGCGCTGGCGGCCCTGCGTGCAGCCCTCGCGCGCGGCACGCCCTACCTCGAGAGCCTCACGGCGGAACGCCTCGCCGAGGTCGTCCGCCGCTCTCGCATCCCCGAGCGCGGCGACCAGCGTGTGCAGGACCTGCTGCTCCTCCAGGGCACGCACCTCTACGCCCTCGCCGGGGAGCTTGCCGCCATCTCGTCGCTCGCGGGTGGCGAGGACCCCGACCTGCCTCGGACGATGGCGCACACGATCGCGTGGACCGGGGGCGCCGGGGCATGAGCAACGCCACTCCTGTCTTGCAGCTCGCGACCGGCTCGGTCTATCACCCACCCGACGAGGCGTACCCGCGCCTCCTCATCATGCGGCGCTGGCCTCGTGGGATCGCGAAGGGTGCTGTCGACCAGTGGGAGCGCGAACTCGGACCATCCACCGAGCTCCTCAAGGAGTACCAGTCGGAGGCCATCGACTGGGACGAGTTCGCCTCGCGTTACCGCGCGCAGGTCGAGGCACGACCGGAGCTCCTCGACTGGGTGGTGCGCATGGCCTCGACGACCGGCGTCGTGCTCCTCTGCAGCTCGCACGATCCGTGCCACCGCGACATCCTCGCCGAGGTGGTGCGCGAACGCGCCGGGGCACCCAGCCCGGCGCGCCGAGGGTAAGTCGAATGGCACTCCCAGCAACCATCGAGATCGTGCCACCCCAGGGGTTGCTGCGCGCTCGGATGACCGTCCCGGGCTCGAAGAGCGAGACCAACCGCGCGCTGATCCTCGCGGCCCACGCACCCGGTCCGATCACGCTGCGCGGCGCCCTCTGGTCCGATGACACACAGGTGATGGTCGACGCCCTGCGCGCCCTCGGCATGGACGTGACCGTCGAGGATGACCCCGCCGAGCCCTCCAACTGCACGATCGAGGTCAGCGGCGGGGGACACCTCGGGCCAGGCGGCACCCCTGAGGCGCCGCTCGATCTGTACGTGGGCAACGCGGGCACGGCTGCGCGATTCCTCATGGCGTTCGTGGCCCTCGGCAGCGGCGCCTACCGGCTGCACGGCACCGCGAGGATGCACGAGCGCCCGCAGGCGGCGCTATTCGACTCGCTCCGCCAGCTCGGCTACGAGGTCGACGCGCCGGGTGACCGTCTCCCGGCCGTGGTCCACGCCGCCGGTCCGAGGCCGGGTCGGTGCACGGTGAGCATCGCCGAGAGCTCGCAGTTCGCCTCGGCGCTGCTGCTCTCCTCGAGGCAGGGCGGCTGGGAGATCGAGGTCACCGACGCCAACGCCGACGAGTCGCCGTACGTCGCGATGACGGAGCAGATGCTCGGCGTCTTCCCCGAGGCCGGCGAGTACGCCATCGAGGGCGACACGTCGAGCGGGAGCTACTTCGTCGGGGCCGACCTCGCGGCACGCCTCCGCGGCGACGAGCGCGCGCACCCCGTCGAGGTGGCGAACTGGCCCTCGTCAGGCTGGCAGTTCGACGAGCGGTTCGCGCGCTACTGCGACGAGGTCGTCGCGGGCCGCGCACCCGAGGTGGTCTCGCGCACCACGGACCTCGGGGACAGCATCATGACCGCGATCGTGCTCGCGCCCCTCTTCGACCGCCCGACGCGCTTCGTGGACCTCGCGAGGCTGCGCGTCCAGGAGTGCGACCGCGTCGAGGCCCTCTACGAGGGGCTCTCGAGGTGTGGCGCGCGCATCGAGATGCTGGGCGACGACCTGCTCGTGCACCCCTCGCGCGACCTCCTGCACGGCGCCACGATCGAGACCTACGAGGACCACCGCGTCGCGATGTGCTTCGGCACGCTGGGCCTGTTCGTCCCCGGCATGCTGATTCGCAACCCCTCGTGTGTGTCGAAGACCTTCCCCGACTTCTGGGCGAAGCTCGCGGCTCCGATGCCGGACGGGCTGGGCGCGACGCTGCGTGACGCCTCGGAGGGTGGCGATGGGCACGTCCTCGCGATCGGCGAACGCAAGGACTGAGGCGGCCCCACCGCTCGAGGACTAGCGCACGACGCCTCGAGCAGCCCACGCAGTCGCCTCGAGGGCGAACGGCCCGCCTGGCAGGAGCGAGCGACACCGCTCGCGGAGGGCCACGGTCCGCCCCTCGTCCAGGCCAGCGACGTAGACCCCGCCCGGCCCCATGCCGAGGGTGAACGGCTGCCACCACGCCTCGAAGGTCGGGTACTCGCGGCTGACGGTGATCTCAGACTGGACCACATCGATGAGACCGGCGGCGGCGAGGAGCGCCACGAGGTGACCGTCACGGACGCCGGGAAGCCCCGACTCGTCCTCGACGGCCGGGTCCAGCGCGCGAGCGGCGTCCCAGAAGGGACCGAGCGGGCCTCGGCCGCCGGGGTAGTCCCACACGCACGCGGCGACCACGCCTCCCGAGCGCGTCACGCGCGCCATCTCGCGCAGGCCGGCGACGGGATCCGGCATGAAGTGGACGACGAGCTGCGCGAGCGCGGCGTCGAACTCGTTGTCCTCGAACGGCAGGTCGTCGGCCAGCGCCTCGCGGATGTCGACGTCCGGCTGGTGAGCCCTCGCCGCGGCGAGGAACCCGGGGTTCGGCTCCACCGCCGAGACCATGGCGGCCCCGAGGCGCGCGACGAGCTCGGCGGTCAGCGCTCCGGGTCCGCACCCCACATCGAGGGCGCGGGCGCCGGCCTCGATGCCGGCCGCGCTGGCGAACGGCGCGACGAGGCGCTCGGACCACCGGCCCATGTAGTGCTCGTACGCCTCGGCACCCCTCGCGAAGGTGGTCATCCTGCGCTCCGGCGTCCGCTCGCGGGCCTCGAGGGATGCGCCTCGGGACCCGCGAGTCCTGCTGCAGCGCGCCTAGCGGAAGGGGCCCTTGAGCGGGATGCCCGCCGCGTGCAGCACGATCTTGTCGAAGAGGATGTTGCCCGTGTAGGTGCCGGGCTGCTCGCAGATCCACACGGTCGCCTGGCCCATGTCGTCGGCGGTCTCGAAGTTGAGGTCCGGGTTCTCGCGGCTGTTCGAGGCCATGCGGTTGCCCGGCGTGCGCACGCCGGTGTCCGGCGACAGCACGTTCACCGAGATGTTCTCGGCCTGGTACATCGCGGCCATGCGCTGCGAGAAGTGCTCGAGGCCGATCTTCTCGCCGCCGTAGAAGATGTCGCCGCCGCGCTTCTGCTGGTCCTCGGTGTAGGGGCCGGGTCCGAGGGGGAACGCACCCCTCGAGGAGATGTTGATGATGTGGCCGCCTCCGGCTTTGCGCATCTCCGGCACCGCGTACCGCATTGCGAGGATGTACGAGCGCACGTTGACCTCGAGGCTGAGGTTGATGTGGCGCTCCTCGACGGTCTCGAGGTTGCCGGGGACGAAGATCGCCGCGTTGTTCACCAGGATGTCGAGCTTGCCGTAGGCGTCGACGACCTGCTTGATCGCGTTCTGGATGCTCTCGGACTGGCGCATGTCGAGGACGACCGGCATGCCCTCGCCGCCCGCGTCCTTGATCTCCTGCACCACCGAGTGGATGGTGCCGGGCAGGCGCGGGTCACGCTGCTGCTCGGTGCGCGCGCCGACGGCGACCTTCGCGCCCGCGGCCCCGAGGTACTTCGCGATGTCGGCGCCGATGCCCCGGCTTGCGCCGGCGACGAGCGCCACTTTCCCGTCGAGTGATCCCATCGGTCCCCTCCCTCTCCCGACGTGGTCGGGCACTCAGTCTCCTCGCCCTCGTTGGGCGCTCAGTCTCGTCGCCCGCGTCGGGCGCGCAGTCCCTTCCTCACTCGCCCTCGATGGCGGTGTTGGACTCGACTCCAGCCTCGGCGCCGTGCGTGCCGGTCCCCGCGATCGGCGAGCGGTGCACGCCGGTGCGCACCTCCTCGGCGGCCTGCTGCACGGCACGGATGATCTTGTCGTAGCCGGTGCAGCGGCAGAGGTTGCCCGCGAGCCAGAAGCGGATCTCCTCCTCGGAGGGGGCCGTGTTCTGGGCGAGCAGGGCGCTCGAGGCGACGAGGAAGCCCGGGGTGCAGATGCCGCACTGCAGCGCCGCGTTCTCGAGGAAGGCGGTCTGCAGCGGGTGCAGCGCCTCGGGCCGGGCCAGCCCCTCGACGGTGGTGACGCTCGCGCCCTCGACCTCGGCGGCCATGACGAGGCAGGAGTTCACGAGCCGGCCATCGAGGATGACCGAGCACGCGCCGCAGTTGCCGTTGTTGCAGCCCTCCTTGGACCCCGTGAGCTGGAGGCGCTCACGCAGGGCCTCGAGGAGCGAATCGCGCGACGACGAGAGCCACGAGCGCTCGTCGCCGTTGATCGTGGCGGTGACGACGATGCGCTCGTCGAGCGCGTCCCGTGCCTCGAGGGCAGGGCGGCCGGTCTCGGTGGTCATGCGGGCACCTCCTCGCCGCGCGCGCGGGCGGCGGCCTTCCTCAGCACTCGGCCGACGAGCACGCCCACGAGGCGCCGGCGCTGCGCCTCGGTGCCGCGCATGTCCGAGATCGGGCGCGCCGCCGCCGATGCCGCTGCCGATGCGCGATCGATGGCCGCGTCGTCCAGCGGGCGCCCGACGAGTGCCGCGGCGACATCGGGGAGCGCGAGCGGCGTGGGGGCAACGGCACCGAGGGCGAGCCGCGCCTCGGAGACCGTGTCGCCCTCGAAGGCGAGGTACGCGGCGGCGTTGACGACGGCGATGTCCATCTCGTTGCGCGGGATGAAGCGCTCCCACGCCGAGCCGCTCCTCGAGGCAGGTGGGGGGAAGTAGAGCGACACGATGAACTCGGTGGGTTGGAGCGCGCTCCGGCCCGGTCCCGTGCAGAACTCGGCGACCGGGATCTCGCGCGTCCCGCCGGCACCGACGACGCGGGCCACCCCGCCGAGGGCCATCATCGCGGGGATGGAGTCGGCGGCGGGCGATGCGTTCGCGAGGTTCCCCCCGAGCGTCGCGCGCCCCTGGATCGCGGTGCCGCCGATGACGTGGGACGCCTCGACGAGCGCGCGGTAGTGGCGCTGCACGTCGGGGTCGCCATACACCCGGTAGAGCGGCACGGCGGCCCCCACCTCGAGGCCCGGGTAGATGTAGAAGCCCGGCGGTGCGTCCGGCGGCGTCGGCGCGTGGTATGCCAGCACCATGGTCTCGGCCAGCCGCTTGATGTCGACGAGGAGGTGCACCTCACGACGGCGCTCGCGGGCCTGGACGATGAGGTCGGTGCCGCCGGCGAGCACGCGTGCGGCCTCGCCGCCGTCGCGCAACAGGCGGATGGCGTCGTCGACGCTGGCAGCCCGCGCGTACTTCAGGGCCTGCATCCGCGCTCCATTCTCGGTGGCTGTCCGCGCCTCGGCAGGTGCGGGCGAGCGGTCGGGTCGAGGGTGGCCGTGCGCGGCGACATTGTGCCGCGTCCGGCGAATCCCGGGGAGGCTAGCAGACTTGATTGTTCTTGATTGACGGGGGTGCTCCAGATTCGGGGCTTGATTGTCTTGATTGTTTCGGTTCGGTGTGCGGAGGGGGTGGGACCTCGATTCGCACTCCCGAGGACGGCGTGGATCGGACGGGATGACGGTCGTGCCTCGGGAGGAGGGGCGCCTCGATTCGCACTTGTTTGGATGGCGGGGTGGTTCGACAGGCTCACCACGAACGGGGGACGGCGTTGACGGCGTGCCTCGGACGGGGGGACACCCCGATTCGCACTTGTTTGGACGGCGGGGTGGTTCGCCAGGCTCACCACGAACGGGGGACGGCGGACATTGGTGCGCCTCGGGAGGTGGAGGGCTCGACTCTGACATGAGGGGCACCTCGATTCGCACTCCCGAGGATGGCGGGTGTGGTTCGCCAGGCTCACCACGAACGGGGGACGGCGGACGTTGGTGCGCCTCGGGTGGACGGGGCGTGCCTCGGAAGGTGGGGCGGCATGGGGAGATGGTGGGGTGTGGGGGTGGGAGGTCCGAGGGGGGAATGGCAGCGGCGAGGGCGCGACGCAGCGCTCGATGGGGCTTGTATTATCGGCGCCACGCGCGCGCCTCGGCTGCGCGGCGCACCTCGAACCCACGCACGCCTCCTGCGGGAAGGATCGCGCCATGACCACCACCGAGAGCGCACCCTCCACCGAGTACCGCGTCATCGGCACGAACCCGGTGCGCCCCGACGGCGTGGACAAGGTCACGGGACGCGCGGTCTACGGCGCCGACGTGCGCCTGCCGGGGATGCTCTACGGCAAGGTGCTGCGGAGCCCGCACGCGCACGCCCTCGTGAAGCGCGTCGACGCCTCGAAGGCGCTGGCGCTGCCCGGCGTGCACGCCGTCCTGACCAACGCCGACTTCCCGGAACCCCTCGAGCCGGTGATGCAGACGGTGCGCGGCCCACAGCCGACGCGGTGGGACACCGAGCGCATCCTCGCGGGGCGCAAGGTGCTCTTCCGAGGCCACCCCGTGGCCGCCGTCTGCGCGACCGACCCACACGTCGCCGAGGACGCCGCGGCGCTGATCGAGGTGGAGTACGAGGTGCTGCAGGCGGTCGCGACGCTCGACGACGCGCTGGCGCCGGACGCGCCCATCCTCCACGACGACGGTCTCGCCTCGCTGGTTGACGGGCTGTTCGACCCGGTGGACGGGAAGCCCTCGAACATTGCGCGCCAGTTCACCCTCGGCTTCGGCGACCTCGAGGCGGGGTTCGCGCAGGCGGACATCGTGCTGGAGCGCCAGTACGAGACCGCGATGTACCACCAGGGCTACATCGAGCCGCACAACGCCACGGCGGTCTGGAACCGCGACGGCAAGGTCACGATCTGGACGAGCACGCAGGGCGCCTTCGGGATCCGGCAGAACGTGGCGCGCGTCCTCAACCTGCCGCTCGGCGATCTGCGCGTGATCCCCGCCGAGATCGGCGGCGGCTTCGGCGCCAAGAACGTCGTCTACCTCGAACCGATCGCTGCGCTCCTCTCGAGGAAGACCGGGCGGCCGGTGCAGCTCACGATGAACCGCACCGAGGTCCTCGAGGCCACCGGCCCCACCTCGGGCACGCGGTCCTGGATCAAGGTCGGCGCGACGAAGGAAGGCAAGCTCCTCGCCGCGGACGTGCGCCTCGAGTTCGAGGCGGGCGCCTACCCGGGCTCGCCCGTGGCCGGCGGCGCGCGATGCGCCCTCGGGCCCTACGTGGTGCCGAACCAGCGCGTCGTGGGCCTCGACGTGGTGCTCAACCGGCCGAAGACGGCCGCCTACCGCGCGCCCGGCGCCCCCGCGGGCGAGTTCCCCGTCGAGTCGATCCTCGATGAGCTGGCGGAGCAGCTGGACATCGACCCGATGGAGCTGCGGCTGCGGAACTGCACGGCGCTGGGCATGCCGCGCTCGGACGGGGCGGTGCAGGGCAACATCGGGGCGCGCGAGGTGATGCAGGCGGTGATCTCGCATCCGCACTACCGCTCCGAGACGGTGGGCGCCGACATCGGACGTGGCGTGGCCATGGGCTTCTGGCAGAACGGCGGCGGCGAGTCCTCGGCGTACGCGATGGTGCACGCCGATGGCCGGGTCACCCTCGTGACCGGCTCGGTGGACATCGGGGGCCAGCGTGCCGCCCTCGCGATGCAGTTCGCGGAGGCGATGGGCATCGCCTACGAGGACATCAACTCCCTCGTCGGCGACACGGACACGATCGGGTTCACGGGCAACACGGGCGGCAGTCGCACGACGTTTGCGACGGGCTGGGCGGTCTACCAGGCGGCGATGGACGTGCGCGAGCAACTCGAGCAGCGCGCGGCGCGGATCTGGGAGTGCGCGGCTGATGAGGTGGCGTACGACCCCTCGGACGCCGCCCTGCACGGACCCGATGGCAAGGTGATGACCTTCAAGGAGGCGGCCCGCCGCCTCCCGGGCACGGGCGGGATGATCCAGGGCCAGGCGGACATCGTGAGCACGAACGTCGGCAAGGTGGGCGCCTGCTTCGGTGCGCACATCGCGGACGTGCACGTCGACCGCGAGACGGGCAAGGTCACCGTCCTGCGCTACACCGCGGTGCAGGACGTCGGCAAGGCGATCCACCCGGCGTACGTCGAGGGGCAGATCCAGGGTGGCGCGGTGCAGGGCATCGGCATGGCGCTGAACGAGGAGTATGTGTACGACTCGAACGGGCGGATGCTGAACGCGTCCTTCCTCGACTACCGCATGCCCGTCGCGAACGACCTCCCGATGATCGACACGGTGCTCGTCGAGGTGCCGAACCCGGGTCACCCGTACGGCGTCCGAGGCGTGGGCGAGGTGCCGATCATCCCGCCGCTGGGCGCGATCGCGAACGCGATCCACGATGCCATCGGCGTGCGGGTCACCTCGTTGCCAGCGTCGCCGCGCGTGATCCTCGAGCTGCTCGACGAGCAGGCGGGCGGCGCGTAGCCCTCGGAGCGCCCTCGATGCCGACGTTGCACGTGCCGTCCTCGCTGCGCGCCCTGACCGGGGGGCGCGCCGCGTTCGAGGTCGAGGGCGGCACGATCGGCCAGGTGTTCGCGGCGGTCGCACGCGAGTGTCCCGACCTCGTGGCGCGGGTGATCGAGGACGGCGCGGTCCGCGAGGACATGGCGATCGCCATCGACGGGTCGATCCTCGAGGGCGGCGAGCTCGTGCAGGTGGTGGCGGCAGACGCCGAGATCTACCTCGTACCCCCAATTGGTGGTGGATCTTGAGGTTCCGCTGGCATCTGTCAGTGAGACGTCAGAGTGCCCCGTCACAAATCCATACATCCTGACGCCAGACGCATCAGAACAATCGCCTGTGTACGAATTGGTGAAACGCCAGGGAAGGGCGGCGCCGTTCGTACAGAACCGGCCGCGCACCTCGGGGGTCCGAACACCCCGAGCCTGTGGCCTCGAGCGGAGTCCGACGTGAGCCGACCTTCGTACGACATCGTCCTCTCGACCCTGGATGCGGGCGGGATGACCTCGGCGGATGTGGCGGGCGCCGTCGGGTGCTCCGAGTGGGCCGCGGCACGCGCGTTGCAGCAGCTGCGCGAGCGCGGCTACGCGGAGCTCGTGCGTGACGAGCGCGGCCGCCTGGTGTGGCAGCGCGCGTCGATCGAGGCGGTCGCCTAGGCCTCGAGGGCCGGCCGTCGCCGGCCCGTTCGCACCCCGACATCCACGCAGTGCCTCGATGTCCCGCGGGCAGCGCGTCCTCACGTTCGCCGTCCTCGTGGCCGCCGTTCTCGACGCGGTGCGGCAGCCGGGCTAGGCTGCGGCCCGATCACACCTCGAGAGGGCGGTGCGCCGCCGACGGAAAGGGCGCTCGATGACGACTCAACCTCCCGCGCAGCCGCGCAAGACGTATGCGGAGCGGAAGGCCCAGGCCGAGGAGTTCCTCCGCAGCCACACGCTCGGCGTGTTCGCGACGGGACGGAAGAGCGGCGGTCCGCAGCAGTCGATCCTGCGGTACGCCTTCCGCGACGACGGTGACGTCGTGATCTCCTCGGCGGACTCTGCGGCCAAGGTGAAGAACGCGCGCAAGAACCCGAACGTCTCGCTCGCCGTCACGGACGGCCCGACGTGCGTCGTGGTCTACGGCGAGGCGCGGCTCCTCCAGGGCGCCGAGGCGGAGGCCTACCTCGGGGAGGCGCCGGGCAACGGGAGCCAGCCCGGTGAGCCGACGCTCATCGTGTTCGCGCCGTCCGACTGGCGCTGGGCGCGCCTCGACGGGTAGCCGGCACCTCGATCGGCACGCCGAGGTCGGGGTCGCGCAGCTCGCGCCGCGTCATCGCGACCCCCACGGTGAACAGCGCACACGCGACGCCGCCCCAGAAGACGGCCAGCGGCGCGCCGATGGCGGCGGCCACGGCTCCGCTCAAGGTGTAGCCGAGGGGCGGCGCGCCACCTGCGAGCATGCTGCGGAACGCCTCGACGCGCCCGCGCAGCGCATCCGGCGAGATGCCAAGGATCGCGCTGTTCCTCGGGATCATCTGGATCGAGTTGGTGGCGCCCAGCAGCGCCGAGGCCACCGCGGCCAGCCAGAACGACGGCGACACGGCGAGGAGGACCAGCGACACGCTGTAGCCGAGCACGCCCGCGACCGTGTAGAGGCCCTTGTAGCGCATGTCGCCGCGGGACATGATCCAGGCCGCCCCGACGAGGCTCCCGACGCCCGGTGCCGCGCTCAGCACGCCGTACCCCGTCGGGCCCACGCCCAGCGCCTCGGAGAAGAGCGGGAGCAGCGCGCGGTAGCTCCCGAGGAGCGTCGCACCGACATCGAGGGCGAGCAGCGAGATGATCGCGGGACGCGCTCGCACGAAGCGCATCCCCTCGAGGAAGCTCTGCCACGGTCCTTCCTCCACGGCGGCAACCGACCTCGGCACGCGGATGCCGAGGATGGCCAGCATCGCGACGACGTAGATCGCGCCGTTGATGGCGTACGTCGGCCCGAGGTCAAGCGCGCCGATCGCGACGCCTCCGAGGGCCGGCCCGACGATCTGTGAGACCTGCTGGATGGTGGCGTTCAGCGCGATCGCGTTGACGAGGTTGGCGCCCGGCACGAGCCGGGGGATGATCGCCGTCCTCGCCGGCTGCGTGACGGCGGTGAGCGCGCTGTTCAGCACGGTGATCGCGTAGAGGTGCCAGACCTCGACGCTGCCGGTCACGGTCACGGCGGCGAGGCCAAAGACGAGGAGGCCGTTGCCGACCTGGCCGATCTGGATGAGTCGCACTCGATCCCAGCGGTCGGCGACGACTCCGCCGACGAGCGAGAGGACCATGTGCGGGAGCGCCCTCGCGAGGCCCGTCAGGCCGAGGAGCAGCGCGCTCCCGGTGAGCTCGTAAACCTGCCAGAAGATCGCGACCTGGAGGAGCTGCGCGCCGAGCGAGGTGAGCAGCAGCGAGATGGCGAACTGCCGGTACGCGGGGAAGCCGAGCGCGCTGAACGCCTCGGCGAGCCCGGGTCTGTGTGCGGCCATACGGCGGTCGCTCCGTTCGGTTCCGTCCGTCGTTCGTGCGAGGGTGGCTACGCCTCGCGGAGCTGCTAGTCGACGTCGAGCACGGCCTTGCCGGCGACCTGCCGTCCGAAGAGGGCCGCCCCCGCCTCGGTGATGCGCGTCCAGGAGCCACGCCAGCCGATGTCGACCTGCAGCCTCCCGGCCTGGAGGAGGCGCAACAGGAACTCGAGGTCGGCGCCGGAGCGCGGGCCCTTCGTGAACGCCTCGATGCTACGCCGCATGCCGACGAGCGAGGCGAACGACGCCTCCTGCCCGGAGGTGGTGCCGATGCACTGGATGACGCCGTTCTCGCCCAGGAGGCGCCACGCGGCGGCGAGCTGCGGGCCACCGACGTTGTCGATCACGACATGGATGGGCGACGTGACGCCCTCGAGGCCGACCGCGACCTCGGTGGCCCCCAGCTCGCGCAGGCCCTCGCCACGCGCCACCGAGCCGACGCTCGCGATCACGTGTGCACCGCCGAGCGCGGCGAGCTGCACGGCGAACCGGCCCACGCCACCCGACGCGCCGGTCACCAGCACGCGGCGGCCGAGCAGCGCACCGCTGCGGGTCAGCGCTCGGAGGGCGGTGACGCCCGCGATCGGGAGGGTGGAGGCCGCGGCGAGGTCGATGTCGGCCGGCACCACGGCCAGCTCATCGAGGTCCACGGCGCGCAGCTCGGCCCAGCCTGCCTGCGTGCCCATGGTCGTGACGACGCGCGCGCCCTCGGCAGGTCCGTTGCCACTCGATGCGGCGCGCACCACCACGCCCGAGGCGTCCCAGCCGGGGATGAAGCCGGCCGGCCGGCTCTTCGCGCCGTTGAGGTCGCCGTAGTTCAGCGCAAGGTGCTGCGCGCGGACGAGGACCTGGTCGGGACGGGGTTCCGGGTCGGGCGCTTCACCGAGGCGGAGTCCGCCCTCGACAGATGGGTCAACCAGGACGGCACGCATGTGGACCTCGACTCCGGGGGCTGCTCGTGGCTACTCGGTGCGCTGCTCGCCGACTCGACCTGCTCGAGCGGCGTTCGAGGAGCGGCCGACATCGTAGCGGGCATCTCGAGGGCCATCCCGCCTCGGCAGGTTGGGGCGAGATCGTGGGCGGCTACTGGTAGATCACGAGCCCGGGCCGGCGCGCGAGGCCGGCGAAGTCCGCCGGGGTCAGCAGGGGGACGTCCCACTTGTAGAAGAGCTTGATGCCCGGGCGTTCTGCGTAGGGCGCGAGCGCGAACTCGTTGTAGTGATCGAGCTTGGAGCCGGCGCTGCCGTAGCCGTCCATGTCGATGGCGATCTCGACCTCGGAGACGTCGTCGTACTCGGCGGGGCGGGCGAGCATCGAGTCAAGGAACTGGTGGAGGACGAGGAGCTTGGGCGGAATCCCGTGCTCGCGGACGAGCCCGGCCAGGTAGTGCTGGACGCGGTTCACATCGTCAGGCTGGAGCGTGCCGATGACCTTGCCGGGCGCCACGTTCGCGGCGCGGGTGGCGAACTCGGGGTCGAGGGCGACCTGCACATCGGGGTCGACGAGGAAGCGTTCGAGCCGCTGCACCTCGGTGAGCGGGTCGGCCCAGCCCACCTGCACGTCGAGGAAGAGCAGGAGGTCGTGGGCGCGCGCGGCTGCGAGGTAGCGCTCGATGACTTCTGCATCGAGGCGGCTGAGGTAGGTCCCGTCAGCCCCCGGCGCCACCTCGGCGACACCGACGATGAGGTGGAGGGCGCCGACGACCCGGGTGCCGGGCGCGGCCGCCTGGTGCTCGCGGGCGAGGCGCTGGGCACGGCGCGCGGCGTCCTCGGGGGAAGACTCGCCGAGGGCGCCCATGACCGGGACCCCGGGGAAGCCGTACAGCGAGACGACCTGGGTCTGGTTGAAGCGTGCGTGGGGTGGGGGCCGCCTCGATGGGGGTGGGACGATGCGGGCGAGCAGGTCACTCCACGGCTGGGCCTCGGTGCTGGACTCGACGCGACGCTCGACCTCGGGGGCCGCGAGGGTAGAGGGAGCGGCGGCGGCCGCAACGGCGAGGACGCTCGACAGGCCGAGGACGAGTGCGAGCTGCCTCGGCTGGAGCGAGCTCAGTGCACTGAGACGGGACGGGGCAGATCGGAACGCGTAGGCACCCACCGCGGGCCGGCCTCCTCGCGACACCGCCCGAGGGCGTGCCGCCTCGACCGCTGGCCTGTGGATTCTCTCATACCCGCGCAGGTGCGTACACGCCTGCACAGTTCGTTCGCGACGACGCTAGGCGACGTTGCGCCGGTCGCGCTCCCAGGTGGCCGGCGGCCCGTGCGTCTCACCGCCGTTGGGCGGCGAGACCTGGACGCCGTCGCGCATCGCCACGAACTCCTCGGCGGTGACGGGGCGCGAGAACTCGTTGCCCTGCATCATCTCGCAGCCCAGGGAGGCGGCGAAGGCGCGATCCGCCTCGGTTTCCACGCGCTTGGCGATGACATCGACGGTCGCCTCGCGAGCGGCGACCACGACGCGGCGGAGCTCCTGCTCGGCGCGCGCGCTGCCGCTGCCGTGTGAGACGTCGACCTTCACCGCGTACAGCGGAGGGAGCTGCCCGAGGAGCTCGCTCGTGCTCGCCCAGAAGTCATCGACGATGATGCGCACCCCGAGTCGGGAGGCGTCGTGGAGCACGCCAATCGCCGAAGCGTTGCCGATCAGGGCGTGCTCGGGCACCTCGAGGGCGAGCTGGCCGATGGGCACCCCGTACTCGAGCAGGGCGCTGGTCAGGACGCGCATGAAGTCGCGGTCGAGGATCTGCTCGGCGCTGAGGTTCAGGGAGACGGGGATGGTCGAGCCTGCCGCGGCCACGGCTGCCGCGGTACGGCACGCCTCGGGGATGACGAACGCGGTGATCTCGGGCATGCGTCCGAGGGCGGAGGCCTCGCGCACGACACTACGCGCCGCGCCCACCTCGAGGATGCCTTCCGTGCGCAGGAGTGCCTCGCCACCGACGAGCGTGCCCGTGGTGCCATCGCACACCGGCTGGTAGAGGACGGCGAGGGCGTGGCGCTGCAGGGCGCTGCGGATGCGCGACTCGACGGTGCTGGCGAGTCCCGGGCGGAGGTTCGAGGCGGTGCCGGAGCGGCGCAGCGAGACGCCGGGCAGCGACATGCCGCTGAGGCGTGCGGCGAGCGTCGCGCGGGCCGACCCAAGTGCGGAGGTGACCGAGGCCATGACCTCGGCGGTGCGCGGGACGGGCGCGGGCTCGGGTGACTCGGCGGGTGTCGCCGTGGACGCGCGCTCCTCGAGGGTGGCGAGCGGGTCGGGCGCGTCGCCCTGATCCACGACGGTGGGCGCGGCGCGCTCGAAGGACTCGATCAGGGCCGCGAGCGACGGCTCGACCTCGGGGGTTGCCGAGGCGAGCGGTGAGAGTGGTTCGAGCGGCTCGATGCGGATCGGCGTCGGGGCGATGCGCCCCAGCTCGTCCAGCTCGTCCAACTCGTCCACGTCGTCCGCGTCCGACGCCGCCTCGAGGTCCGCCGGGACCTCGTTGGTGGCCGTGGCGACGGGAGGCTCGATGAGCGCATCGGCGAGCTCGGCGACGGCGTCGAGGGCGGGGAGCGGCGTGAGCACCTCGGCGGGCTCCCACTGAGGCAGAGCCTGAGGCGCCAGCGGGGTCTCGACGGGCGCGTCGGTGAGTGTCGCGGTCGTTGCGGTCGCCGGGTCGGTGGCTTCCTCGGATGCTGCGAACGCGTCATCGAGCGCGGGCGAGGCAGAGAACTTGCGCCAGCCGAGGAACGCGGCGCCGGCCGCGAGGAGAGCGATCAGCGTCGCGGTGACCACGGACCAACCGCCGCTCGAACCGCCCTCGGGCGCGGCCTGCCCCGGGGCAGGCGCAGAGCCGGTCGCAGAGCCGGTCGCGGAACCGGTTGCCGGGCTGCTCGCGGCCGTCGAGGACGTGGCGGGAGCGGCCGGTGCGGTCGGACTCGTGACGGTGCGCTCCACCGTCGCGGTCCCGGAGCCGACTCGGACGGTGTGCTGGCCGCCGGTCAACTCGACGGGCACGCGCAGGCGATAGGCAGCGGAGCCGGCCCCGAGCGCGATCGTGCTTGCGTGGGCAGGGTTCGCCCCTGCCTCGAAGCTGCCGGTGCTGCCCGCCAGGTCGCGCAGGTAGGTGACGTCGTAGTCGGCGCCGACGGCGACCGCATGGACGGCGGCACCGGTGGCCCGAGTCGCCTCGGCGCTCTGCCCGCGCGAGACACCCTGGGCACCGAAGTGCCACCCGAAGGTGAGCACTGCCATGGTGCGAGGGGCCGGCGCGCTGCGCAGCATATCGGCGGCGCTTGCCACACCGTCGTAGAGGACGGCGGCGGTGCCCACCGGCGGATTGTCGAGGGCGTGGAGCACGACGGCCCGGTCGGTGGTGGGCGCCTCCTCCTTGACGGCGTCGCCGAAGAAGACCACGCCGACGGCCACGCCGGGGCGCAACCCCTCGACGAAGGCGCGGGCGTACCGGAGCTCCTGGTCGAGCAGGGACCCGGCCGTGCTCGAGCTCGCCTCGATCACGAGGACGACCGTGCCCGAGGCACCGGTGACGGTCCGCTGGGCGTCCGAGACGGCGACCTCGCGCCCGTCCACCTCGATGCGGGGGAGGGCAGCGTCCGAGCCGGAGTAGTCGACGACGAGCTCGCCCGTGGCGGGCTGGTACTCGGTGGCGGTCACCTCGAGGGGTGGCGTGTCGGCGTGGATGATCGCGGCGGATGCGGTGAGCGCGAGCACGACGGCGGCCGCCGCGAGCGCGGAGACCAGCGGTGCGTGACCTCGACGCGGAGTTCGGGAGGGGTGCACACGGGGGAGCGTCACTCGCGACCGACCAATCCTGACGGGGGCGTGAGGTGTCGCCTCATGATCGCCCTCGCCGGGGAGTTCAGAATCGGCGAGCACCCCTAGGGGATTCCACCCCCTCAAACTTGACTTCTCTTATCGAGTTACTAGACTTCATCGCATCGCAGTCGGGAGTCAGTGGGAGGTCGAGGATGGCACCGCTCGTTGGCCGGCTCTCGCGCACGCCCTGGCGGCACATCGGTCCCGGCGTACATGACGTGTTCTGGCGCGGCGAGTTCCGGCGCCTCCTCGTGGGCGGCGGGTTCTACCTGAATCTCGGCCGGGCAAAGTAGGGCCGAGGCCGCCTCGGCGGTCCGCCGTGGCGGGCGCTCAGCTCGCCGGGCGCGCCCTCACGAGGCCCGACTCGTACGCGATCACCACCAGCTGGCTGCGGTCGCGGACGTCCAGCTTTCCCATGATGCGGCTCACGTGCGTCTTCGCCGTTGCCGGGCTGATGACCAGCCGGTCGGCGATCTCCTCGTTGTTCAAGCCGCCCGCGACGAGCACCAGCACCTCCCGCTCGCGATCGGTGAGGTCACCGAGGGAGGCCGGCACCTGGCGCGTGCTGGCGGGGCGACTCGCGAACTCGGCGATGAGCCGGCGCGTGACGGAGGGCGCGAGCAGGGCATCGCCCGCCGCGATCACGCGCACGGCCGCGATGAGATCGGCGGGGTCCGTGTCCTTCAGGAGGAAGCCGCTGGCGCCGGCGCCGAGCGCCTCGTAGACGTACTCATCGAGGTCGAACGTGGTGAGCACGAGGACGCGCGTGTCCTCGGAGCCCGGTGCGCCCAGGATCCGGCGGGTCGCCTCGATGCCGTCCATGCCCGGCATGCGGATGTCCATGAGGATCACGTGGGGGGCGGCCTCGCCAGCGAGGGCCACCGCGCCGGCTCCGTCCTCGGCCTGCCCCACCACTTCGATGTCCGGCTCGGCACTGAGGAGCGCGGCGAAGCCTGCTCGGACCAGCGCCTGGTCGTCGACGATGGCCACGCGGATCATGGCTCGTCGCGCCTGATCGGCAGGACCGCGTGAACGCGGAAGCGCCCGTCCCTCGACGGGCCCGCCTGGAGCCTGCCGCCGAGCGCCGTCACGCGTTCGCGCATGCCCTCGAGGCCGTGGCCGCCCTCGGATGGTGCGCGCCGCTGCTGCGGCATCCCGTTCACCACCTCGATCTCCACGCCGTCCTCGCGATAGGCGAGGCGCAGGGTGACGCGCTGGCCGTCGCCGTAGCGCAGCGCGTTCGTGAGGGCCTCCTGGAGGACACGGTACGCGGAGAGACTCACGGTCGAGGGGAGGCCGGGCCGCTCGCCCTCGATGGCGACGTCCACTTCGACGCCCGCTTCCTCGAGCGACTGGACGAGGGCGTCGATCCCCTCGAGGCCGGTCATGGGCGCGACCGGGGCCGACTCGACGGGCTCGCGGAGGACGCCCACGAGGGCGCGCATCTCATCGAGGGTCAAGTGGCTGACGCGCCTGATCGTCTCGAACGCCTCCTGCACGCGATCGGGGTCGCGTTCGCGGAGGTGCGCAGCGACGCCCGCCTGCACGTTGATCAGCGAGATGTTGTGCGCCACGACATCGTGCAGCTCACGCGCGATCTGGAGGCGCTCCTCGGAGACGCGGCGGAGCGCGTGCTCCTCGCGAGACCGCTCGGCCTCGATGGCGCGTCGCTCGGCCTCCTCGACCAGCGCGCGGCGGCTGCGTGTCGCGTCGCCGAGGAGCACCGCGCCCAGCATCGACATCAGCATCGCCGTCTGGATGGGATCGACGCCGGGCCGCCCTCCGGAGACCAGCGCGGCCCCGAGCAGGGCGGCTGCCCCGAGCGCGAACGTCCACGCCTGCAGCCTGGGCACCTCTGACTGGGCGACCACTGAGTACAGGGCCACGAGCACCATCGGCAGCATCGCGAGCTGGCGCGGGTCGGCGACCCAGTAGGGCGCGGCGCTGAGGACCACGACGCCCAGCGTGACGAGCGGCCATCGGGAGCGCACGGCGCCGCTCCCGGCCGCGATGGCAAGCAGCGCGACGTGCCACCAGGGCGTGATGACGGCATCGGGTCCCGGCCGTGGCTCGAGGACCTGGAAGAGACCGACGGCGAAGAGGGCCACGGCGAGCGTGGCATCGAAGGCCCACGGCGGCACTCGGTGGGCCCAGCGGAGCGCCAGTCCGCTGCGACTGGCGAGGGATGCCGACATGCGTGCGCTCCTCGTCCGTTGCCCGCCGCTGCTCGTGCGCCCCGTGCGCCCTCTGCGCTCCTCGGGGTCTGGCCGCGTGTCGCCAAGTATCACAGCCCGGGCGCATCCCGTCGTCATCGCCGGGGTGCAGGCGGGCGTCATCCCGCGGGAGTACGCCACCGGGCCGCGCGACTCCTCGCGGGTCCCGCCGGGCAGGCCTGAACGAGGCGCGGAGTGCGGCGGGCGCAGCGCCCTCGAGGGGGCGTACGCCCGGGGGAGTACGGGGTGCGCGCGCCTCGGCCCGGGGGTGTGCGCGCAGGTTGAGCCGCCGAGCGGACGCGACGCCCCGGCGCCCCCTCGTACGTTGATTGCGCCTCCAGTGGGCGGACGAAAGGTGGAAGCAGATGGCAGGCAACAGGACCCTTCTGAGCATGGTCGGAGCCGCGGTGGTCGCGGTCTCGGCAATCGTCGGTGGTGTGATGGTGATGGCGGGGGGCAGTGACCCGGCGACGGTCAGCCTCGAGAGTGCGGTGGCCTCCGTGGGGACCGCCAGCTCGAGCGGCACCAGCAGCACGAGCAGCACCTCGGGGAGCGCCACGAGCGGCCTCGAGGGGACGTGGTCGGTGGTGGGTGGCGGGGCCTCGTTCGTGGGCTACCGCGTCGAGGAGGAGCTCGCGGGCATCGGCGCCACGACGGCCGTCGGCCGGACGACGGCGGTGACCGGGACCCTGGCGTTCGACGGCAGCCAGATCACTGCCGTGGACCTCGATGCTGACGTGTCGCAGCTGCAGAGTGACCAGTCGCGACGCGACATGGCGCTGCGCCAGCAGGCGCTGGAGACCTCGAAGTACCCGACGGCGAGCTTCGAGCTCACCAGCCCGATCAAGCTCGACTCGATCCCGAGCGAGGGCACGGTGATCAAGGCCACGGCGACGGGCGTCCTCAACGTGCACGGCGTCGAGCGCACGGTGACCATCCCGCTCGAGGGGCAGCTGACGAGCGGGCGCGTGGTGGTGGTCGGCACGACGGAGATCGCGTTCGCCGACTACGGCATCGCGCAGCCTCGGGCGGCGGCGGTGCTCTCGGTGGCCGACAAGGCGACGCTGGAGATTCAGCTCGCGTTCGAGCGCCAGAACGCCTAGGCGTACAACTCGAACCGTACGCAACGCCTCGGATAGCGCGAGGGGAGCCCGGTGACCGTGGCTCCCCTCGCAGAACAGGAGACAGACGTGGACAACGACGACGCACAGGTCGGGCGACTGCTCAGCCGGCGCGAGGCCATCGCATTCCTGGGGGCCGCCGGCATTGCGGCGATCGTGGGATGTGGTGACGACGTGGTCGAGGTGGTCCCGGGGGCGACGGGCACCGCGGCCGGCGCCAGCGGCTCAGGCGGGTCGAGCGCAGCCACCGTCGCGGCCACCGCGGCATCGACGAGCGCGAGTGCCGCCTCGGGAGCCGCGACTCCGGCGGTGGTGCAGTGCGTGGTGCGGCCCGAGCAGACGGAGGGCCCGTACTTCGTCGATGAGGGGCTCAATCGCAGCGACATCCGCTCCGACCCCGCGAGCGGGGCGCTGAGCGATGGTGTGCCCCTCGACCTGACGTTCCGAGTGATGCGGATGAACGCCTCGGCGTGTGAGCCGCTGGCGGGAGCGATGGTCGACATCTGGCAGTGCGACGCGCTCGGTGTGTACTCGGACGTCCGCGACACGGCGGCGGGCAACTTCAACTCGGTCGGGAAGCAGTTCCTGCGGGGCTTCCAGGTGACGGACAACCTGGGGGCGGCGAAGTTCACCACGATCTACCCGGGCTGGTACCAGGGCCGCACGGTGCACATTCACTTCAAGGTCCGCGCCCGCGACTCCGCGGGGAAGGCGCAGGAGTTCACGTCGCAGCTGTACTTCGACGATGCGCTCTCGGACCAGGTGTTTGCCCTCGCGCCGTACAGCCAGAAGGGGCGGCGGAGCACGTTGAACACGAACGATGGCATCTTCGGCAACGGTGGCAGCCAGCTCCTGCTCGCGCCCGTGAAGACCGCGGCCGGGTACGACGCCTCCTTCGCGCTGGGGCTGCAGATCACGTAGCGGGCAGCGTCGCGGCGCGCGACTCACATCCTGCGCACAGGCGAGCCGCCTCGCGGTTCACCTTGATCTGATTGCTGGCCCTGGCCCCGAGTCTCGCCTCGGCGAAACCCTTCGCGGCGATCGCGACGGACCGCCGAGGCGGCTCGAAACGGGCGATGGCCAAGGGAGAGGACCCGGCCCGATGGCCCACACACAGGCGATCACACCGGCTCAGCCCACACCGTCCGCCGAGGCTCCCCTGGTGGAGCTCGTGGAGGTCGAACGGACCTACGGCGAGGGCGAGCAACTGATCCGGGCGCTCGACCGCGTCAGCCTCCGCATCGACACGGGCGAAGTCGTGGCGGTGATGGGCGCGTCGGGCTCCGGCAAGAGCACGTTGATGAACGTGATCGGCTGCCTCGACCGGCCGACGGACGGCACGTACCTCCTCGAAGGTGTGGACGTGGGACGCGAGAGCAACCGGGTGCGGGCGCTGCTGCGCAATCACGTCTTCGGCTTCGTGTTCCAGTCCTACAACCTGATCGCGCGTATGGCAGCCGTCGAGCAGGTGGGGCTGCCGCTGCTCTACCAGGGCGCGCGCGATATCAACGAGCGTTCGCTCGCCGCCCTCGAGGCGGTGGGCATGGGAGAGCGCGCCCGCCACTCCCCCTCGCAGCTCTCCGGCGGGCAGCAGCAGCGGGTCGCGATCGCGCGCTCGCTGGTGGTGAATCCTCGGATCATCCTCGCCGATGAGCCGACGGGCGCCCTCGATACGCGGACCAGCCGCGAGATCATGGAGCTTTTTCTCGGGCTCGCCGAGGAGCAGGGGATCACCCTCGTCATTGTTACGCACGAGCCGTTGGTGGCTGCATATGCGCGCCGCCTCATCCGGATGCAGGACGGACAGGTCATCGAAGACCTCCGTGACTCCGATGTGGCGCACGCGCTCGAAGGAGGCGCGTGATGTCTAGCACTCGGACTAGCGTGAAGGAGATCACGCGGCTCGCACCGTCGCGGTCGCGCTGGCTCCCTCCGCTCCTGCTGCTCCTCGCAGTGCTGGGCGTGGGTGGCTGGCTGGCGTACAGCACGTGGTTCGAGTCGACGCCGGTGGCGACGCCCACGGTGCAGGCCGCGACCGTGACTCAGGGCCAGCTCGCGACCACGTTCAGCGCCTCGGGTTCCGCGTACGCGGTGCTGCAGTCGAAGCTCACCTTCAACGCCTCGGGGGCGACGACCGTCACCGGACTGGTGAAGACCGTCGATGTGAAGGTCGGTGAGACGGTGACCGCCGGGCAGCAACTGGCGACGCTCGATTCACGGAACGTGTCGAGGGCGCTCCAGCAGGCCGAGACCAACCTCGAGAGCGCGCAGCTGCGACTCGACCAGTTGCTCGCGTCGCTCCCGGAGGACCGGGCGACGGTGGTCCAGTCGGTGGTGAGCGCGCGAGCCCAGCTCACGAAGGCGCAGAATGACCTCGTCGAGCTGCAGAAGGGCGCGTCGAACGCCGACGCGGCCTCCGCACGCCAGGCGGTCACCACTGCCGAGAGCAACCTCGCGACGACACAGACGAGCCTGGGGGACCTCCAACGGCGAGTCCAGATCGGTGGCGACGTCCAGACCGTGCAGGCCCACATCGACACGACAAGCCAGCAGCTGAGCGCCGCCGAGCAGGTCACTCGCGCGGTCACCGACGAGCTGGGCGGGGGCGGCATGCTGCTCCGTGCGACGCTGAACGACCTCGTGAAGGCCGTCGATCTGCGCTGCCGCGGCACCGGCAACCCCGCGCCCTGCCTCTCGGTGGCGGAGTCGTCGAGTGACATCGCAGGGCTGGCCGCCGCCATCGATGCCCGGGCGTCGGGCAGTGGCGACCTCACCCAGCTCGCGCGTGCGTTCAACACGGCGGCTGCGACCCAGAGCGTCGACTTCCAGCAGGCGGCGTGGCACCAGCTCCAGGCCACGGCGATGCTCCCCGGCCTCAATGCGGAGCGCGACGCGCTGATCTACAACGTGAGCAACTACGGCACGCCTACCTCGGACGAGATGCTCACCGCTGCCCGCGCGCGCGAGGCCGCCGCAGCGGCGTTGACGGCCGCCCAGGCGCGCTACCAGACGCTCATCGAGGGCGCCACGAGCGCCGAGCTCCAGACCAGCCGCGACGCAGTCTCCACGGCGCAGGCCAACCTCAACACGGTGCTTGCCCGCCAGACGGCCTCCGGGACGAACAGCGATGTCCTGCTCCAGGAGCTCCAGGTCAACAACGCCCAGGTGGCGTTGCAGCAGGCGCAGGATGCGGTGGACGACACCGTCCTGACGGCCCCGTTCGCGGGGATCATCGGCGCCATCTCGATCAGCCCCGGCGACCTCGTCGGGCCGAGCACGCAGGCGTTCACGCTCACGGATCCGACGGCGATCGGCGTGCAGCTCACGATCTCGGAGACGGACCTCCCGGGCCTCGCGGCCGGGCAGATCGGCATCGTGACGTTCACGGCGCTGAGTCAGCAGGCGTACGTCATCGAGGTGGTTGGGGTGAGCAACGTGCCGACGCTGACCTCGGGGGTGGTGACCTACCCGGTGCAGGCGCAAATCCTCACGGGAGACAACCTGCGCAGCCGCCGCGCGCGCCTCGAGGAGCTGCTGTCCTCCCGCGCCGGAGCGTCGCTCGGCGCAGCCAACGACGTCGATGCCGCCATCGAGCGGCTGAGCGCCCAGAGCCTGCCCACCCCCGGCATGAACGGGACGGTGACAGTCGTCCAGCAGGTGGTGAAGGATGCCATCCTCGTGCCCACGGGGGCCGTCCGGCGGCAGGGTCAGCAGACCTTCGTCTTCGTCCGCGGCACCGACGGCAACCCGGAGCGGCGCGTCATCGCCATCGGTGGCAGCGACGGCACGAACACCATCGTGACCTCCGGCCTGGCCGAGGGCGAGACGGTCCTCATCGGCACCGTGTCGGTCACCGCGACGGCGACCGCCAGCGCGACCGGCACGACCACCTCGAGCCAGGGCGGGCCACCCAGCGGCGGTGGGTCGAGTGACATCCCCGGAGGCGTGAGGTGAGCGCGCTTGCGGCGACCCGCATCGCGCTCCGCGCCCTCTCGAGCAACCGCCTGCGCAGTCTCCTCACGACGCTGGGCATGGTCATCGGGGTGGGCTCGGTGATCGTCCTCGTCGCGGTGGGGCAGGGCACGCAGAAGGGGGTCGAGTCGCAGATCCGAGGGCTCGGCTCGGACCTGGTGTTCGTCAGGCCGGGCACCACGCAGAGTGGAGGCGCGGGCGGCGGCGCGGGCTCCGCGGTCACCCTCACGCTCGACGACGCGGAGGCCATCGCGTCCGCGGGGATCACGGGCGTCGAGGCGGTGGCGCCTCAGCTCAGCTTCGGCGCTCAGCTGGTGTCGGGGAGCACCAACCAGCGCGTGGAGATGATCGGCACGACGGCTGCCTACCCGGATGTCCGGTCGGCCGCGGTCGCCGACGGCGCGTTCATCTCCGACCAGGACGTGGACAGCCGAGCGCTCACGGTGGTCCTCGGCGCCAACGTCTCGGAGTCCCTGTTCCCGTACGGCGGCGCGGTGGGTGAGAGCATCCGCATGGCCTTCGGCGGGCCGAGCGGGGGCCTGGGCTTCGACTTCAAGGTCGTGGGCGTGATGGCCTCGCAGGGCGGCACGAGCACCGGCTCGGTGGACGACTACGTGTTCGTGCCGATCTCGACGGTGCAAGCGCGGCTGATGACCTTCGTGCGCAATCCCACGGGCCAGGTCTCGGTGAACCAGATCAACGTCCGCACGACCGCCGGCACCGACCAGGAACAGGTGAAGCTCGCGATCTCCGACCTGCTGACGGTGAAGCACGCGGTGGCGACCGCCGACTTCACGGTGCAGACGCAGGACGACCTGCTCGGGACGGTGAGCGAGGTGACGACGACGATGTCGATCCTCCTCGGCAGCATCGCGGGCATCTCGCTCGTCGTCGGCGCGATCGGGGTGATGAACATCATGCTGGTAAGCGTCACGGAACGGACGAGGGAGATCGGGATCCGGCTGGCTGTCGGTGCGTCCAGCGCCGACATCGTGGAGCAGTTCATCGCCGAGGCGCTGGCGCTCACGATCGGCGGCGGCATCCTGGGGGTCGCCGTCGGTGTCGGCACGGCGCTCTGGCTCGATGGCCGCACCATCTCGGGCCAGGAGATCACGACGTCGGTGCAGGCGTGGAGCGCGCTGCTCGCCTTTGCGGTGGCCGTCACGATCGGCGTGCTGAGCGGGATCTACCCCGCGTGGCACGCGAGCCAGCTCGACCCGATCGCGGCCCTGCGCGCGGAGTGACGTGTCGGTCGGACGATGGGAGCGCAGGACCTCGCAATCCTGCGCTCCGCCGCCTACCGCTGAGCGAGATGCCGGCACGCCAACGGTCGCGCCGCGCTCCCCGAGCTAGCCTCGGAGCTGGGCAGCCGCCTCGGTCAGTGCGGACGCATGCGCCTGCAGCACCTGCTCCAGGGTCACGCCACCCTGAGCCTTCCCCAGGTCGCGGTCCTCGGCCCAGCTGAACCGCTTGTCCGCTTCCGCGCCCAGCTGCCGAATCGCCTCGGCGGCCTCTGCCGCGGTGCCTCGGGGCCAGTCCTGCGTCGCGACGGGGTTCCCGCCGAGGATGGCGGCGGCCTGCGAGGCGCGCTCGGCCTCGGCGCGCATGACGCCGGCCGCGACGGCCCGAGCACCGGTGTCGCCGCCGGCATCCCAGTTGCCCCCGGCCGCCTCGACCGCCTCGACGAGCGCCTGGCGGTTCTTCGCAATCGTCTCGCGCAGCTCTCGTGCGGATGCCATGTCCGTGCTCCTCTCGGTGCAATCCGCTGGTTCGCGGCGCAGCCTAGCAACCACCGGTGCTGTTGCAAACATTCGCATATGTCGCTGGCATGCCCGTGGCACGCCTCGAGGGGCGACGCGAATCAGGGCCCGGGGGTCTGCGCCGGGATGGGTACCTGCGTCGGCGCTGCGACGCCGAACCCCTCGGGCTCCCGCGGACGCGTCACGATCCGACCGTCGTGCCAGAACAGCGGCGCCAACTCGAGGGTGCAGAGCTCCTGGTTGACGAACCCGGGGCCGCTCGACGCCTCGCCGACCGTTGCGCGATACGGGAAGGCACCGGCCGGCGGGAAGTCGACGTTCTCGAAGGTGCAGGAGACGCTGGCGTTGGTACCGTCGCTCACATTGTGGGGACAGTACGTCACGTCGCCGATCTCGCCTCGACGGACGGGTCCCGCAATATGGACGTTGACTGTGCGACTCTCCACCCACACCTCGAGCTTCATCGGAACGAAGCCATCACGTGCGACGCCACATCGCGCGCCGCTCCCGTCAGTCGCCGTGCCCTGCTCATCGTAGGCGCCCACCCCCTCACCCCGGAACGACACATCGGGGTACTCGGCGATCGTGCGCCCCGTCGCATCCCGGATTGGGAGGAGGTTCGAGAGGTCGGCGGTGGCGACGTAGGTGATGTGGTGGTCGGAGCCCTCGAAACGGTGGAGGTACTCGACACGGACCGTGGCGCTGTTCCGCGCGCGCGGGGTGGCCGTCGCAGTCGCGGTCACCGTGATGATCACCGACGGCCCGGGAGAGCGCGACGTGGCCTCGGCGGTGGGTGTGCCGGGCGGAGGAGTCGGCTGCGTGGGCGTCGGAGGAGTCGTCGAGCCCTGGCCTCGATTCGATGCGCTGGAGCCCCCGCCGGTCGCCTGCTCATCGCACGGGGTGACACCCGAGACGGCCTGCTGCGTGCGTTGCTGCTGCAGTTGCCTCAGGGTCCCCTGGGCGCCGGTCGACATCACGCCTGCTGCGAGTCCCGCGGTCCCGGGGATCGCGGCCGTGCCCAGCCCGCGAGCCGTGTCGAGCCCGCGGACGCCCGTGTCCCAGTTGTTCTCGGAACGTGCTTCCCGGATCTGCTCGCGGGCCCGGTTGTAGTTCTCCGGGTCATTCCGCTGGGCGTTCTGAGCCACCGGGTTGGTCGGGTTGTTGTGGCAGTCCTCGGCGGCCTGGAGCGCCGCGTCATTCTCGAAGTAGTCGAGTCCCTGCTGCATCCACTCGGCGATCGCCTGCAGCCCCGAGAGGGCGACATTGACCCGCCCTGTGGCGCGGTTCGAGGACTGGCGAGAGCGCTCGGCCATCACGCGCTCCACCGCCTGCTCCGTGGTCTCGCCGTAGCGTCCCAGCTCGTAGGCCGCGCGCCGCGACTCGAGCTCACGGGTGAACGCCTCCTGCCTGCGAGTCAGGTCCTGGCCCGCCGGTGACTCGAGATAGCGCCGGAGCGCCTCGGACTCCTCGGGCGTCATCGCGGTGCGCAGCTCGGCCTTCTGTGGGTTGTTGGCGAACTCGCGGCGGACTTCATCCAGCTTCGGGTCGTCCAGCCGCGGAGCGGTCTTGCCAAGATCGTCCCCGCCTGAGTTGAGGTTGGGACTCGTGTCGGCGGTCCCGGCCGCGTCCGAGGTCGTCGTCACGGACGAGACGATCACGCCCCCTGTCTCGGCAGCGGCGTGCGTGAACGCGATGGGAATCGCGCCACCCGCCCTCGAGCTCTGCCGTCGCCCCGTCAACTCCTCGATGACGGCCGGCGGATTGCCCTCGTAGGGGATGAAGATGGCCTCGTAGCGGTCATAGCCGCCCTGCAGCGGCTGAACCGAATGGTGGATGGCGTAGCCCGTCAGCCCCGATCCCAGATCGAGGCGCGGACCGTCGATCGCGCTCACGGCCTGCTGCGGGTGCACGCCCACGAGGGTGTCCTCGCGCAGTGACAGCGCGGGCACTCGATGTGCGATGCGGATCAGATCGCCCTCCGCCGAGACCTCGGTGGACGAGCTGCAGATGATCTGCGCGAAGTCGTCGGAGAACCCGGCGTCGCGCAACTGCCCACCGATCGCGCAGCCATCGAGGGGGTCGGGCGCGACGAACGGGAGCAGCACGTACACAGCCCCGGCGACGATCGCCGCGGCCGCACCGGCCGCTGCCAGTCGAGCGAGACCTGACATGCGGCGCCTGCTCCTCTCGTCCCGAACGCCTCGGGCGTTACTGGCGCGCGGCGGCGATCTGGCCGAGCTGCTTCGCCAGATCGAGGCGCTGCGGGTTGGCCATCCGGCCATCACCGGCGGTGATCGCGTGGACGGTCTGGCCCTTGAGGACCTGCAGCGTCGCGCTGTTGTCGTCCCACTGGGCCCTGTCACCAATCCCCGACTGGGCCTGCATCCCCGACGAGACGGCGTTGAACGCCGCCGCGCCGGCCTTGAGGTAGGACGTGGCGACGATCGGGTTGCCGCTGGCGTCGCGGTACGTGCAGTACGTGGCGCCCGCGAGCTCGGGTTGGCCCTCGGCCTTCACGCCGGTGGCGCCCATGACGCGGCCCACCTCCTCGACGGTGAGCAGGGCACAGGCGTCGGCGGCGGTGGCCCCGGCCTTGGCGGCGGCTGTCGCCGCGGCCGTCGAGGCGGCCTTCACCGCGGTGGCAGCAGCGCCGGCCGTCGATGCGGACTTCGCGGCGCTGGTGGCCGCCGTCGTCGCGCTGGACGACGGTGCCACCTCGGTACCCCCGCACGAGGCGAGCAGCAGCAGCGCCCCGGACACCAGCCAGCTCATCGCCTTCATTCGAACCTCCCGCTCGTACTCGCGACTCCGGGTCATGGCAGCCGGTCGACGATGGGCTGCGCCAGCTTGCTCGAGGCGGACTCGACGGTCTCGCCGCTGGGTGCAACGACGACCTGGACGGTCACCGCCAGGCCGTTCTTCTGCACGTACAGCACGTTGGTCGTCGGCCAGAACACGGCTTCGCCACCCCGGGCTGACACGGTCTTCGCCCCGGGCAGCGCCTTGATCGCGGGCCAGTCGAGTGGCTCGAGCTCACCCTGGAGCGACAGGGCCACGATCGGCGCCGCACCGGCTACCACGAAGATGCAGCTCCGCTCGCTGGTGGGATCGGGCGCACTCTCCACCGTCGTGAGCGTCTGGCCCGACTTCACCACGGCCTCGACCTCGGCGACCGTGAGGAGCTGGCACACGCCTCCGGGGAGCTTCTTGCCGGTGGCCGCCTTGCTCGCGGTCGATCCGCTGGACGAACTCGACCCTGAGCCGGTCTTGTCGGTGACGCCCTTGGTGGCGACGTCGGTCCTGTCGACGGTGGGCGCGGTCTCGCCTCCGCACGCTGCGACGAGCAGGCACCACGTCGCGAACGTTGCGGTCATCCAGGTGCGGTGGGACATGAGCCCTCCGGGAATGCGGGCGTAATGCCTCGGGACTATATACGCGTTTTGTGGGCGCCGTGAAGCGCTGTCAGGTTCGGCGCGGCCGGAGGTGGCCGCGAGGGATGCGCGTCGGGATCGCCTGTGGGATCGCGTTGGGCTGCCCTCGACGGGGGTGGGTGGTCGGACAGCTGGCGCCCCCGCCAGGATTCGAACCTGGGACCTGCGGATTAGAAGTCTCCCGAGGCAACTCGCCCGCGAATCGCGCCTCGAGGTGCCGGGCCGAATCTGATGAGGCAGCCCTGCCTGCAGGGCAGGTGAACGAGTCCTCCGGTCATGCCCGAACGACAACGGACCTGGGGATTCTACCGCGCTCGGCGCTGCTGCCCAGCGCGCGGCGGGGACTTCATCACGCCGGGTAGCGCGTGTAGTCTTCACCCGGCGCCGGTCGCCTCCGCGGCTGGGCTCCCAACAGGTGTGTTTGGCGGACCGGATCGATTTCTGGATTTTCCTCGATCGATGTCGCGCAACCACGTATAACTGCCGACATGGCGTCTTGCCCGAGTTGTAGTCGTGAGGTTGCCGCAGGCGCGGCGTTCTGCACGCATTGCGGCGCAGCTCAGAACGTGCGTCCATCAACGGCGACGCCGACTGACCGCGTCTACGCTGGCTTTTGGGCTCGTGCGATCGGTCACATCATCGACGGTGTCCTGATCTCAGTCGTCAGCGCGATCCTCGGCCAAAACGATCAAGCACGACAGCTCATCAGCAATGTCGTGTTCGTAGCCTACTTCTGGTTCTTCTGGGCACGTGGCCAAACGCTGGGCCACATGCTCGTGGGCGTTCGCCTAGTCGACTCAGAGGGCAATCGGCCCGGTGCTGGGCGCGCGCTTGGTCGGCTTCTCGCCTCATTTCTAAGCCTACTCTCGCTCGGATTGGGCTACGTCTGGGCAGCTTGGCACCCAGAAAAGCGCACTTGGCACGATTCGCTAAGTGGGACGTGGGCGGTTGAGGCGAAAGGTGGCGTTCGAGTCGCTGCACCGCCGCCTGCGGTCATCGCGGCTGTCCAGGACCCTGCGGTTGCAGGACGCAAACAGCCTGACCGGACTCTGATGAGCAGCGCGATCCAGCTCACGCAACTCGGACGGCACGAGGAGGCGGTCGCAGCGTTCGAAGAGATGGTCCGGATGCTGGGGGGTGGTGCGCCGCCGATCATCCGCGTCATGCTCGACGCGCTTGCGGGAGATCCTCTGCGCCACGGGGTCACGGCACGAATCGGAGCAATCGACTTCCAGAACGACCTCGGCCCATTGGCGGTGTTCTTCCTGCTATCTCAAAGGCACCTCGGCATCGACGGCGGACCCGCTGCTTATCGCGATGACCTACTTCGTGCCACCGTGTTCCAGCTGGTCACCGGTAGCGCATCCGGTGCTATTCGGCTGACCTTGATTGATCCCGTAGGCGCCGGCCAAGGTTTATCCGCCTTCTTGTCTCTCCCGCCCGCGATCCGTGGGGAGCGCGTCCTGACGAGCTCAAACGAAATCGAGCGTGAGCTCGAGACGCTCGCTCGGGAGTGTGAGGACGTGCTTCAGACGCGGCTCGGTGCGCGCTTCTCGACGATCCACGAGTACAACGCAGCGAACCCAGCGCTAGCGCAGCCGCACCGCCTGGTTGCGATCTTGAGACTGCCTGCAGGTGGCTGGACCGAGCGGGCACTCGATTTGCTTGCGCGCCTTGCCCGGAACGGGCCGCGGGCAGGATTCCACGTCGTAGCCACACTCGACCCCGCCGCACCAATGCCACGCGACATGAAGCTGGCCGATGCCTTCCGACCGTGGGGCCGTTTGGAGGTCAACGAGGTCGGCGTCGTGCATTTGCCCGGCGCCCTGTTAGGGGACTTTCCGTTGGTACCGTCGAAGATTCCGGACGCAGCGACCGTCGAATCGGCGCTCGACGGGGTTCGCGCTGCCTTCGGGCGGCCCCGAGCGCTCGATTCTTCGGATGTACTTGTCCCAATTGACTGGGCCGCAAGCACGGCCGACGGCCTATCGGTGCCCATCGGAATGGCACTCGAAGGCGAGAGCACTAGCTTCCACCTCGGCACCGGCACAATCCACAACGCCCTCGTCGGCGGCATGGTCGGGTCAGGCAAGACCAACCTTCTCCTTCTCCTCATCGATCAACTGGCGTCTCGGTACTCGCCGGATGAGCTAGGCCTCTACCTCCTTGACCTCAAAGAAGGAGTCTCGTTCGTCGACTACCTCGCGCTTCCGCACGCTCGCGCGGTTACTCAGGCTACCGATCGGGAGTTCGCGCTCAGCGTGCTTCGCGACCTCCGTGCTCAGATCGAGGCCCGGGGGAGCCGCTTCCGAGAAGCTGGGGCCTCGCAATACACGGAGTTCCGTGCACGTGGTGGCACGATGCCTCGCCTCCTTCTGGTCGTGGACGAGTTCCAGGTCCTCGTCTCAGACGAGGACCAACTCGGCCGCGAGGCCGGGGCGATTCTCGAGGACTTGGTCCGACGTGGCCGCGGCTTCGGGATCCACGTCTTGCTGGCGTCGCAAACCCCGGCCGGCGTGTCGGGATACCTTACTCGCGTCTACGAACAGATGCCGTTAAGAGTCGCGTTCAAGAGTTCGGACGCGACGTCGACTGCAATCCTCGGAGACGGAAACGTTGCTGCATCCCGGCTCGAAGAGCCGGGGGAGGCGATCCTCAACGAGGACTTTGGTCACACCGCGGCGAACCACCGGATCCGCGTGGCCCTACTTCCTGGCGACGAGCATCGGGCCAGAGTCACCGCGATCGCCGACCGTGACGGCGGCGCACACCCTCCACCCGCGACCTTTGAGGGCACGACGCCGGCCTCGTTGACCGGAAATCCCAGGTTGCAGGAGCTGCGGATCGGCGCTTGGCGACCCGACCCTGACACCGCCGAGGCGTTCCTCGGTGAACCCGTCGAAGTCAAAGGGCCGACAGCGGCACGCTTTGAGCGCTTCCCTCGCAATAACCTTCTGATCGCGGGCCCGGACGAGCTTGACGCCTACGGTCTCCTCGAAGCCGTGGTCGTGTCGCTCGCGCTCGAACAGCCCGATGCTGCGTTCTACGTCCTCGACTTCGCACGCACCGGTCCACTGTCCAGCGTCATGGCAGCGCTTCAGCAGCGCATCCCGAACCAGGTTTCGGTCGCGGGGCCACGCGAGGCTGGGTCCGCGCTAGGCGCGGCCCTCGAGGACCTCGATGCACGCCTCGCCGCGAGCGACGCAACCCGCGGCCCTCGCTACCTGGTCGTGACTGGCCTCCAGCGCTGGCGCGAGCTCCGCGGTCCCGATGCATACCAGCAGACACCCGAGGCGACCTCTTTGTTACGCCTCGCGGACGAGGGTCCGGACCAAGGGTGGCACGTGATCGCATGGACGGATGGCCTGACTGCCGTTGAACGCGTTCTCGGCCGCCAGGGAACGTCGCGATTCGACCTACGGGCATCCCTCCGGGTACCCGAGGCCGACTCCAACTCGCTCTTCGACTCACCTGTCGCCAGCCGGCTCGCGGACAACCGCGCCCTGTTCCGCCACGAAGAGTGGGCGCTGGGGCGCACGGAAAAGTTCAAGCCGTATCGATTGCTGGGAGCAGCCGGACTCAACGACCTGCTTCCAGCTGAAGGAGACGCGCATGAGTGACCGCGTTGGCGTGGGGAGCGTCCAAGCGCTCATCGACTTTCGCAACCATCTGATTCGTTTCGATGACACGCTCGAGGCCGAGTACAGGGGCATGGTCGCCGACTGGCGGAACCTCGGAGGAACCTGGACCGACCAGAAGTATGCGGAATTCGGTACGGCGCTAGAGGAAGTCGGGAAGGGGATCGAACGCTATCTCGCCGTTACCGACGACCACGAAAGCCATCTCCTCCGACTCATCGAACGCCTACGCGCGTTCCTCGAGGCTTGAGACGGATGGCTGACCAGGTTGAGGTCACCTACGGCGCTCTGGACCGCCTTCGGCAGCAGCTTTTCTCGGTCGTCGACCGCCAGACCGCCGGGTTACGGAACGCTATTAACGATCTAGACCGTACCAAGTCGGACATTGAGCAGGCTCGGCGTCTGGCGCAAGGCGTGCTCGCGCGGGCAGAGGCCGCCTACGCTGCATGCATCCGAGCGGCCCTGGCGGCCGAAGGAGGAGAGGGCCCCGACTGCAGCGGTCTCGCGCACGAGGTGCAACGCGCAGGTGTTCGCCTCGCCGCGGTCGAGGGAGCCGCCAACGCCGTCGACGAGGCAGCTCGCCTCTTCCGCCCCAGTGCCGTCCGCCACCGTGAATATCTGAGCCACGCAATCTCGACCATGCAGAACGGCCTTCTCGCTCGGATGGCCAGCATCGAGCAGTACCAGTCGTTCGTCGTGTCGACGACGGCTGGAGTTCCCGCACCCAGCGCCATCAACGCCGAGAGGGCGCTAGGCGAGCGCATTGGCACCCAAGGGAAATACGGACGGGATGCGGTGTTCCGCGTCCCGAACCCGTCGGAGCGCCTCGAAGAATCGGGGCGCGGCGAGAAGGGGGACTAACGTTGGGAGGGGGGGCCGAGATGTTGGCCGACGACGCCCGCCGGATCAAGGCGGAGTGGGCAACAGCGACGGAGCACTGGCGAGATGACACCGCGCGAAGCTTCCACGAACGTTTCTGGTCCGAACTCGAGCGAGAAGCTGACATGATCGCTGGCGAGGCAGCGGCGCTCGAAGAGGCGCTGGCAAGGGCTCGCCGGGTCCTAACACTCTAGCTACTGGCGCCCCCGGGAGGATTCGAACCTCCGGCTCTCGGATTAGAAGTCTCCCGAGGCTAGATCGGAACCCGTCGCCGCGTCGATTCTTGTGGTGGATCGTCGCGCCCGCGCGCTGCGATGATCTCGAGGACCCGCGCGAGCGGAAGGCAGTAGTCCCTCCGGGAGCGAGCTCGGATTCGCTCGGCGCGCGCGATGCCTTCCTCGGTCGCCTGCCTGTTCTCGAAGGTTGGCGTCTGTACGTCGACCTCGCGCACGTTGGTGTCGACGAGCAGCCGTCCTCGAGCTTGGTACTTCGGTAAGTTCACCAACCGCGACGCAATCTCGCCCTCGACGTCCGCGTAGGAGCGAGGACGGTCGTAGATCGGCTCCCACTGACCGCTGTCGACAAAGATGGGCTCCCGCAGCAGAGCCAGGGCAAGCGTGTGCAACTGCCACGCGAGCCGCGCGGCGGCGTAGGTTTCGGTGCCCGCGCGGTGTGGATGACCCCTCGCGCGTTCTCGTCGTTCCTCATCGACGAACGGAGCGAGATCGGTCGTGAATGGCCCCGCATTCCTGAGCGCCTCGGACTCCGCCATGCCCTGTTCTTGCTGGTCGATCCATTTCAGGTGAGAGAGTCTCGCCTCGACGAGCCGCGACGCCGCTGGGTGTGCGAGAACGCCCGCGCGTGTGTGACTCTCGGCGTTCCGGTGCGCCGCCCGATCGGGAAGCCAGTCTGTCAAGAATGCGAGCAGCGCGCGCGATGTAGCCTCTGGCAACTCCAGCGAGGGATCCGAGAGCACAGACGGGTAATCAACGTCGTAAAAGGTCAGTTCTGGCGCGAAGCAGATATGCGCTCGCAAGAGCGCAATCACGTGGGCGATCGCGCTGATCTCGGCCGCAGTACCAAGGTTCAGTCGCCGCTCCATCACGTTGACCAAGAAGCCGTCGATCGCCGCCGCGCCGGCCCGGAGCGAACCGCCATCGGCGACGTATTCCACCTCGATCGGTGAGGTGCGTCCTTCGATTGGAACGCGTAGCGTCGAGGCAGCCACCCCGCCCGAGGGCATCGTCTCCACCCGATGCGCGAGCGGTTGCACCCAGGCGGCGACCGCCCTGCGTACGAAGTCGCTGTCGTGTCCGTGTCTCACCAGGTGCTCGATCGGCCGTTGGTTCACGGTGAGCTTCGGCCGTTGCCCCACGACGTCTGGCGGGGGCGGCGTGCGGTCGAACTGCTTCGCCAGCTCCTCGGCATCGCCGCCGCCCACGCCGAACACGAGGAGGTTCCCCGCGGTCAGCGTCGCGCCGCGGTTCTGCTCGTCGAGCTGGTCCCGAAACTGGTGAGCGAGCAAGGTAGCGAGGCCGTACTTGCGCGCTTCCGCGAGGAGCTCGGCGAAGGTCGGCGTCGCGAATCGGTGGTACTCGTCGGCGAACAGATTGAATTGGCGGCGCGCGCCGGGGTCGAGTTCCTGGCGCGAAAGCGCGGCGTTGAATATCTGCGCGACGATCATCGAGCCGATCAGCGCGACCGGATCGCCCCCGAGCACACCCACCGGCAGCTTCACGAGCACGACTTTGCCCGCGTCCATTGCGGCCCGGAAGTCGACGGTGGTGCGTCCGAGCCCCACGATCGGGTAGACCGCCGGCGTGAGGAACTCATCAATCTTGTTCAGTGTGGAACTCACACGCTGCTGCTGTTCGCGGCGTAGAAGGGGGTTGTACTCGAGCTCCCAGAACTCACGCACCTGGCCGAGCGTGAGGTTCGCCGTCAGTCGCGCCCGGAACTCCTCATCAAGTAGCAGCCGCCGCACCTCGAGGAGCGTGTACCCCACGTTCTCAATCATCGTGTAGGCGCTGTTACGGAGCGTCTGCGCCAGCTGCGGGCCCCACGAAATATCGCCCCACAGCTTCTCGAAGACCTCCACGGCCTGGGCGGCGATTCGGCCGACGAGAGTCCGATCGGTGAGGTCGCGGCACTCGAAGAGGTTGAGGCCGAACGGGAAGTCCGTGTCCGCGGCGTCGAGCAGGATCACATCGTGCTCGCGGTGCGCTGGGATCTGGACGAGTACGCCATCGACGAGGTCACCGTGGGGATCGAGCACGCAGACGCCGTGCCCGGCTTCGATGTCCTGCAGCACCATGCGCTCTATCAGTGTCGTCTTGCCCGTGCCGGGCTTCCCGAGGATGTAGGTGCCTTGCTGACGTTCACGGAGGCCGAGCCGCACCGGTTCTCCATTGAACAGCTCAACTCCGAGATCAATCTTGCCGTCTGCCACCGGATGCATCCCTCGTCCCGGACAACAGTCTCGGCGAGAGCGTAGCGATCGCGGGGCGGACCGAGGCGATTCGGAAGGCTGTCAAGGCCCCGTGCAGCCCGCCGTGGCGCGCCAAAGTGAAATCGCTCTGACCGCGACCGGTAAAATGAGCTATGGACCGACCGCGACCATCCTTCACCTACCGTGTGTTGCGGTATGCAGCGCGTGTAGAGCTCCTCGACCTGTCAGGAGAGCGAGCGCGTTACACACGAACCGAGACGGTCGAGTTCCTCAAGGATGCGGACAAAATCTTCGACTATGGGTGGGGCGACGGGATCGCCTTTGCGGACCACGATGTCGACCCTGGGAAACTCACGGCGAGGCACTTGATCGGTCCCCGGCTGCGCTCGACAGTGGCGCTGCCCGCCCGACAACGAGCAGGTGATGTGCACACGTTCACGATTGAGCGCCTCGTTCAGCGCGGATTCGAGTCACCCTCGGAGTGGTGGCTGGAGGCCGAGCTCTATCACCCCACCGACTCGCTCGACCTCGGGGTGCTGCTTCCCGCCGAGCGACCAGTCAAGCTCGCGCGTGTCGTGACGCTCGACGAACCTGAAGGAGTCCTGGTCCCGCCCACCTGGACGGACGATCGACGCCAGTGCATCGGATACTCGGAGCAAGCCCCACGACTGGGGCAGCGTTTCACGATCCTGTGGGACTGGTAGCACGAAGAAGGCGGGCTCCAGCCCGCCTTCCGTTCAGCTGCCACCACCGGCCCCGACCATGGATGCCCTCCTCTCGTCAACGCCCGCGTATATTAGGTCCGGTGTCGGAACAAATACAAGGGTGGCTATCGAGCTCGGGGTCCCCGCTTCCGCTTGTCGGGGTCCCCGAGGTAGGCGGCCACTGCGTCCCAGGTCGTGAGCCAGTCTTGCCCGAACTTCCGGGCGAAGATGACCTCCCGCCGGCAGAGCCGCCGAAGGTAGCTCGTGCTCAGACCGCTGCGCTCGGCCGCCTCCGAGAGCGAGATCCACTCCTCGTTCGAGGCCTGCTCCTGTCCGTCAGCCCCGAATCTAGTCGCGCACCCCCGTGTGGACGAGGCGCACGGGACTTCTTGCAATCATCACGTCCGTGCTATACAATGAATTTGCGCCAACTCTGGCCCCTCGCTCCGCGACCTGGCCCAAGTTCGGCGCCTCACCTATGGATTTGCCCCATCTCGCGTACTTCGGTCTGAAGGAGGAACCGTTCTCCACGGTCCCTTCACCGCGCTACTTCTTCCTGACCGCGATGCACTCCACCGCCCTTGAGAAGACGGCGTACGTCGTGGCGGCGCACAAGGGCCTCGCCGTCGTGCACGGCGACACCGGCACGGGCAAGTCGTCGCTCGCGCGCCTGCTCCACCAGAAGTTCCTCGACGCGGGTTTCCTGTCCGCGCTGCTGGTCAACCCGAACTACCCCACACCCAACAGCCTGCTGCGCACGATCGCGCAGGAGCTCGGCACGCCGAGGACGAGCCGCAGCTTCAAGGGCACGCTCGACACGCTGAAGGACCACCTGTGGTCGACCGCGGCGACCGAGCGACGCACGGTCGTGCTCATCATTGACGAGGCGCAGGCCCTACGCCCCCCACTCCTCGAACTGCTCCGGCAGCTCATCAACTTCGAGACGAACGACAGCAAGCTTCTGCAGCTCGTGCTCTTCGCACAGGACGAGCTCCGCAACACGCTCGCGCGCCCGGCGCTGCGGAACTTCCGCAGCCGGATCGTGATGGCCTCCACGCTCGAGCGGCTGTCCCTCGACGAGCTGCACGCGATGCTGCGCTTCCGCTGGCAGGTTGCCTCGGGCGGGGGACACCATCCGTTCAGCCGAGACGCGGTCGCGACGATCTTCGAGCAGTCCGAAGGGACGCCGCGCGAGGCGAACATCCTCGCCGACAATTCGCTCCTGCTCGCGTTCCACCGGCAATCCCGAACCGTCAGCCGAGCGATCGTCCAGAGCGTCGCCGACGATCGACGCGAGAACCTCGCGAGGAAGGAGGCCGCCGATGTCCGATAGCGTTTTCTCCGGCCTCAAGCTCAGCGCGCAGACGCCGGGACGCGAACAACGGCTCTTCAGCCAGCCATCACCGACGGAACCGGCAGTCGAAGGCTCGCCCGCACCCAGACTGGGCTCGACGCTCACCCGTGGACGTGCTGCCTCGCTCGCTGGAACGCCCGCACCCTCGAGCACTCGTGCGGGCGTGGGTCCGAACGCCGGTGCGCCCGTACGCCCGGAGCTTGGAACGGGTCAGGCCACGCCCAGCGCCACCACGCCACGTCGCGCGCGTCGCTACTCCCACGACATCTACGTCGATCAAGCCCGCTGGATGAGCCACCTCAAGCTCGAGCTGGAGGAGCGCTACGGCGCCAGGATCACTGCGAACGCGCTCGTTCAGGTTGCGCTCGACCTCCTCCGCGCCGACTGTGAGAGCGCCTGGGAAGAGTCGGTCGTCTACCGCACGCTCGTGCGCGGGTCGGCGACCACCGAGGTGCTCGACGAGGAGGGCCGATCGTGAAGTCGATCGGCGACCTGCTCCGCGAGCGCACGATCGTGCTCGAGGCGCACGACCCGGTTCTCGCTGAGGGGTTCACTCAGGTCCCGAACTTCATTCTGCGCAGCAGCAGCCTGAGCATGGGCGCCAAGCTCACCTACGCGATGTTCCTTTCCTACGCCTGGCACAACGACTTCTGCTTCCCCGGGCAAGAGACCCTCGCGCGCGACATCGGTGTGAGCCGTCAGAGCGTGGTCGCCTTCATCCATCAACTCGAACGCGCCGGCTTCGTGCAGGTCAAGCGATTGGGCCTCGGCAAGACGAACCGCTACACCCTCCGCTTCCGCGTTCAAAGCACGCCCAACCGCTGACCCAGGCTGATGTCGTATTTCTTGACATCCAGATGTCGGCAATCACGACGTCCAGAAGTCGGGAATCGCGACTTCCGCACGGTTCGAATCGGCGGATGACGACGGGCTGATCCGCGCGTGCGACGGTGCGGAAGAATACACAGACGAAACATACTCATTGAAAGAAGACCCAGCCGGGACAATGCAAAAGCAAGAGGAGAAGGGAGGTTGCGGGGAACACCGAACCGCCCCCCGACCGACTAGAGTCTCGACTAGAAGTCGACACCCTAGTCGGCGCGACCCGCCGGATGGTCCTGACGGACAGAAGCAAGGGGGATGTCCGAGGCTGGGCCTCGGATGGTGCCCTGCGGGCGGGGGGAGTGGGCAGCCCGGAGCTCGCTCCTAACGCCTGCGGCGTTGCCGCCCACTCCCCCCGCCCTCTCGCCTCTGCATCCACGTTGTCTCTCCACTGAGCACTGTTTGTACTCATCCGACGTGCTGCCATCGCGGCGGCGAGAGGGCACCCCCCGGCGGGGGGCCGACCACCTGCCGATTCCCCCTTGACCCCCTCGGCAGGCAGGAAGAGGCGCTCCGCGCGGGCACCCGTTCCGGGTGTGGCGACGGTCGCGAACAGCACCGCCGGGCCGATCGCTCGGTCGCGAACGATGGCGGTGCCTGACGGGCACCAATCGGTCACACTAGCGGCCGCACCGCCGCCGCGTAGAGCTCACGGACCTGGCGGGGCCGACCCCCGCGCGCGCGGACGGCTCGCTCATGGAAGTAGCCCACGACCTCGAGCGCATCTCCACGTCCGACCGCGCCGCGCAGCCGCTCGGCTCGATCCCCGAACGCCACCACGGTGTGCCACGTCGTCGTACCCGTCTGGTCGTGCACGGCAAGCGGGAAGCGCGCCACTGCCGCGCCACGCCGGGTGCTCCCAAAAGCCGGTGCCGCCCCCGCGCGCCCGCGGATCTGCAGACGTTCGGGTTTCCGCTCCTGCGCGGTAGTCAGCCCCGGACTGGAGGCGAGCGTCTCAAAGGCGAGTGCCCGTGCCGGGCCGCACTCGGGACAGCCGGCCTCGTGGCCCCCGCAGCGGTCGAGCGCGTCGAGCAGCATGACCACCGCCACGGTCAGCGCCCGCTCTTGAGAAGCGATCAGTTCCGAGCGCTCGCTCGGTCGCGGATGATCTTCAGGGTCCCGTTCCATACCAACAAATGTATATGCAGTATACCAAATCGAGCGCCCCGGGGCTCGCAGGGAACGGTGGGGTGCGGCCAGCGTCTTGCCTTCCCCACCCGAGAAAGAGGGTAATCCGGACGGGGACGGTCAAGGCCTCCCCGCCCCCGGCTCGCTGCGCTCGGGCCCATGACCGTCCCGGGCACCATCAGACGCCCGGTTCCGGTCGGAGGACGACGCGTCGGAACGCCGCGCGGGTCTCGCTCGGCCGGCGAGCTGGAGCGCCAGGCGCAAGGGGTGCGGGCCGCAGCAGGCGTCGGGCATAGGCGTCAGTCAAGCTCCGCAGTTCCTCCGCTCCGCAGCGTGGAGTGGGGACGGCGCGCGACCGGAATCGCGTCGTCTCGTTGCCGACACGCACGAACGCCTCGCGCGGAGCGAGGTCGGTGAGAGCCTGCGTCCACCCCTCGAACGTCTCCTGGACGTTGAAGTACACGGGGTGTGTGCGCTCGACGTGCGCCGGGTCCGCGACCTCGTGCTTCAACGCGTACGGGTCGAAGCGGCCGAAGCGGGGAGCCGCCCACTCGGCGTCGCTGCGCCCGAGCTTGAACGCCACCTCGACGGCGTTCTGCAGCGCCCCCTGCAGGCGACGATTCACCTGTGACCAGGTCTGGTGAGCGAGCGTGAGGAACAGGCCGTACTTGCGGGCGAGCGAGAGGACGCGCGCGAACGCCTCTTCGCTCTGTGCCGAAAACTGCGAGAACTCGTCGATGAACAGGTGGTGGGGGCGGCGCTGCGCCAGCGGCGTGTCGGCACGCGAGAGCGCGGCCACTTCGTAGCCGACCGTCACGAGCGACCCCAGCAGGCGCTGAGTGTCCTCGTCGAGGCCACCGAGGTTGAAGATGACGCTCACCCCCTGGTCCATCAGCGCGCGGAAGTTGAGCGCGTTCTCGCGCTGCCCGAGCGAGTGGCGAAGCGAGGGACTGAAGGACAGGAGGAAGACCCGGCGCAGCGTCGACTCGATCATTAGCGGTGCGTCGCGCCCCCAGTGATCGAACCGCCCGCGGAAGAAGTCCACCACCGCCTCGTCGGAGACGCGCTCGAGCAGCGAGTCGCGATGCAGCTTGTCCGTGAGGAGTCGCGGCAGCGCCGTCAATGGAAGCTGGTTTTGAATCAGCACGAGCGCGCCCGCGAGGAGGATGTTCTCGAACTGGGGCGCCGAACCGTCGGCGAGCGCCGGCCAGGCACGCTTACAGGCCTCGACCACGTTGCGCGCCGCGGTGTGGTCGTCGTACGGCTGGCTCAGGACGTTGAATGGCAGGAAGCGGTCACGGCGGGCGAAGTCGACGTACAGCAGTCGATCAGCAAAGGTCGACCTTGAGAACAGTCCGTCGTCGTGCAGCAGCGCCAGGATGTCGGTGGCGAGGTCCGCGTGCGGGTCGATGAGCGTGCAGCCGACACCCTGCCGCACGAGCTGCACGAACATACTCGCGAGGAACTTGCTCTTCCCCTGGCCGGTCAGTCCGATCACGTGCTTGTGCGCCGCGACGTGCTCCGCGCCGAGCGCGAGCGTGCGTGGAAAGAAGGCGGCGCCGTGCGTCCCGAGGTCGAGCCTCGGGCCGCGATGCCGCCAGGGCAGTTGCATAGGACTATTGGAGGTCGACCAGCGCGATCTCGTCGCTCGCGAACGGTCGGTACCAGATTGGGCTCGTGAACAGCACATGCGGGAAGATCGCCTCGGGCACGATCTCCGTGAAGATGAAGAGGTCGCCCCGCTCCTGCTCCCGCACCGCGGTCAACTCCCGTTCCGTCCAGCGCAAGAGGTCGAGGAGCCGGCGCGGCCCGTCCGTGGTGACGACCGCGATCGTCAGCGACCGCGTCTGAAACGCCTCCTGGTAGGGGCCGTTGGCGTACGCGAGGAGGCCGCGCACCTTCCTCCGCCACGCCTTCTGTTCTTCAGTGCCACGGTCGAGCTCGAGGACGAGGCAAATCTGGTAGGCGCCGTCAACGCGAAGGTCGATCCAGCCGTCGGGGATGACCGTGATCGGGCGCCCGGCCTCGTCCTCTACCCGCGCTGGACTGCGTTTGAGCAGATGCTCAGGCACACTCGCGGCGAGCGCGTAGCGCGGCTCCCGCCGGCAGAAGAGCTCGGCAGCGATGAGCACATCGTTCACCGCGAGGGTGTGGGCAAGGAAGAGGTACGTACGCTCGCGCTGTTCCGATGGGTGGTAGCGCGCCGGCACGTCAATCCCCTGGGCGCGCAGGTAGTTGAGGCCCTTGCGTGCGAGCGTGTAGACGGATGGCGCGCTCCCGCGCGGTGTGCGCCGCGGCAACCAGATGCGCTGCAGGTATCCGGAGTCGGTGAGCCGCTTGAGGATGGCCTGAACGCGCGTGAGCGAGCCCGCCGAGTAGCGCAATGCGCAGACCTGGCGGGCCGCCAGATAGCGGAACCGCAGCAGGACTTTCAGGATGTAGTCGTCAGCCGGCGTGATCGAGAGGGCTGAATTGTGTTGGGTGATGGCGATGGACTTCATGCTCGACCTCGCCATTATATGATAAGTGGTATACGCATTTCAATAGCAGGGACTCTGGCGCTGCGAGAGGGTCAGTTCGCCGAGGAGCACAGCACGACGCTTGCGACGATCCGACTGGCACTGCCCTGACCCGCCGGTCCCGTCCCGAGGCTGGCGGCCCGCTCGTGTCCAGCCCTCCCGCAGCACCTGCGACGCTAGAGCGCGACTCGTCGCGCGTCCCGGCCGCGCGGGCAAGATCGCGAGTTGCCCGCGGGTCACATGTCCGCCGGACGATCGGAGATATCGTGTGCAGCGAGAGGAGGGCGACGTAGTCGCGGTGGTCCGGTCAGCCTTCATCGAAGATTCGAAGAATGGAGGCGACTGTGATCTACCGAAGCATGCACTCCGCCGCTCCCTTTAACCCACTCACTGTGGCGTTGCAGGGGTACCGGGAGCGATGCAACAAGTCGCAGGCAGAGATCGCCCGTGATGCCTGGCTCGACGAGAGCTACGTGTCGCGGCTGTTTTCAGGGGAGCGCACACGGCCGAGCCGTGACGCGCTCATCCTGCTCCTGGCGTTCGGGATGGGTCTTCCGATCCCGGACACCGACGAGGTCCTGCTGGCGGCCGACTACAAACCCCTGGCGATGTCCCGCGTCGGCTAACTGCTGATCGTGGCTGGCCGGACGCCCTCCTCTTACGGTCGCATCCGGCACGAGCAATCGGCGATTCTGAAGTACTCTAGGGCAATGTCTTCCGGCCGGAGAATTCGACACTTCGCTGCGCGCGCTGGGATGGGGATAGACGAGGCCTTGTGGCGGCTGACACAGGCCGGCGTTCCGGCTGCCTCCCCAGACAACCTCATCGCGCGGAGCGCCATCGTGCGAGCCGAAATCGCCCTGGGACTCCGCGGCGACGCAGGCCTCGACCGCAACCGCCCCGAGGTTGCTTCCGCTTCTGGTCCGATCCCGTCGACGGTGGTTTCTCCACCAAAGCCCCGCGACGGCGTCGAGCGCGACCCGGTCGAAGTCGTCGGGCAAGTCGCGACCGACCTCGTCTACATGGACGCCGCCACCGTCCTAGGTATTCACTTCAAGTTGGTTGAGGATTTCGCACGTAGTGCCGATCCTATCGAGCCCGCTGGAACCCGGGATCGGGGCGAGCTCCTCGAGTCGGCGGTTGGCCGGCCGCACACATCCCTGGGTGGCCTCCTTAAGTACCCGACGACACCGATGGCCGGGGCGGCGCTATTGGGCGCCCTGATCCAAGATCACCCGTTCGTCAACGGAAACAAGCGGACGGCCATTGTGTCACTGCTCGTGTTCCTGGACATGAATGATCACGTTTTGATCGCCGAAGAGGACGATCTGTTCGATCACGCATTCGCTCTCGCACAACACGACATCGCAGACAGCACACTGGGCGACGCCGAGATGCTCGCATCTGCGCGCTGGATTCTCCGGCACAGCCGGCCAATCAGAAGGGAAGAGCGCCGAATACGGTGGCGCGACTTGCGCCGGGTCCTCGCTGAGCATGGGTGTTCGTTCGAGCAACGCGCCGGGAACAGCATCGCGATTAGACGAGGCCAGTACCTAGCTGTCGCCGGAGCGAGAAACGATGGCGATGAGCTCGATCGGACAGTTGTGCGCTGGATTCGCGGCGAATTACACCTCGCCGAAAGGGACGGCGTAGATTCCCTGGCGTTCTACAACGGCGACGAGGCGATTCCGGAGTTCATCAACAGGTACCGACGAACGTTAGAGCGACTCGCAAAGTACTAGGGCCGCTGAGTCCTTGGGGTGGGAACTTGGCTAGCTGGCCGCCGTATCGCGCTCTGCGAGGGATGTCGCGATCTCCGCGAACTCTGCGAGCGCTGCCTCGAGGTCCTCGGCGATTTCGGCGGCGATGACCTCGGGGGTCGGGAGGGTGCTCGCGTCCTCCAGGGACTCGTCGCGCAGCCAGAAGATGTCGAGGTTCGCCTTGTCGCGCGCGATGAGCTCGTCGTACGTGAAGCGGTGGAAGCGCTCGGACTCGCTGCGGGTGTGACGGTTATCGGGGTTGAACGCCTCGATGAAGCCGCGCAGGTGCTCGAGGGTGAGCGGGTTCTGCTTGAGCGTGAAGTGCTGGTTGGTGCGCAGGTCGTAGACCCACAGTTCCTGGGTCCATGGCCGTTCGGAGGCGGGCTTGCGGTCGAAGAACAGCACGTTCGCCTTGACGCCCTGGGCGTAGAAGACGCCCGTCGGGAGGCGAAGCAGCGTGTGCACGTCACACTCGTGGAGCAGGCGTCGGCGCACAGTCTCGCCGGCGCCGCCCTCAAAGAGCACGTTGTCTGGGACGACCACAGCAGCGCGACCGTGGATCTCGAGGAGGGTCTTGACGTGCTGCATGAAGTTCAGCTGCTTGTTCGACGTGCTTGCCCAGAAGTCCTCGCGCACGACCGTGAGCGACTCGCGGACGGCCTCGCCGTCAGCGCCGATGACCGTGACCGATGACTTCTTCCCGAACGGCGGATTCGTGAGCACCATCGAGTAGCGCTTGCCCGGATCGGCGGCGAGAGAATCCGTGCCCCCGTCGATCGGACTGACGCCGTTGGGCCGTCCGATGCCGTGCAGCAGCAGATTCATCACGCAGAGGCGCGCTGTGTTGTCCACGATCTCGGTACCGCTCAGGGCACCGGACTGGAGGTGCTGCTTCTGGTCAGGGTCGAGATTGGGGTCACGCGAGATGAACTCGTGGGCGGCGATGAGGAACCCGCCCGTGCCGCAGGCGGGGTCGTTAATGGTCTCGGCAGGGCCGGGCCGCATCACCTCGACGATCGCCTTGATGAGGGGGCGCGGGGTGAAGTACTGGCCGGCGCCGCTCTTCACATCCTCGGCGTTCTTCTGGAGCAGCCCCTCGTAGAGGTCGCCCTTCACGTCTGCGTCGAGGATCATCCACTGCTCGTTCTCGATGAGGTCGCTCACGAGGCGGCGGAGCTTCGCAGGGTCCTGGATGCGGTTCTGTGCCTTGCGGAAGACGACGCCGAGCATCCCTGGCTCGCGGCCGAGGTCATTGAGGACCTTGAGGTAGTGCGCCTCGAGCTCCTCGCCCTCACGATCAAGGAGGGAGGGCCAGTCGAGGCCTTCGGGCACGATTCGAGGCCGGTTGAACGGCGGCCTCGCCTGCTCGTCGGCCATCTTGAGGAAAAGCAGGTACGTGAGCTGCTCGACGTAGTCACCGTAGGACAGCCCGTCGTCCCGGAGAATCTGACAGTAGTTCCAGAGCTTGGCAACGAGGGCCCGTGCATCACTCACTCGGTGACCTCCTTGCCAATGCTCTTGAGGAGTGCCGACGCAGGCTCGTCGGACGGGTCCTGCGGTACGAGTCGTCCGGCAAACGCCTCGCGCAAGATTGCCTGGCGCAGACCTTCCGCGCGTGCCAGCCCGCTGTTAAGGGCAGTTTCCATCGCCTCGAGGACCGAGAACTGGCGATCGACTTCTTCAACGATTCGTTGCTGTTCAGCCGCGGACGGCACAGGAATCTGGATCGAGCGAATCTCCCCCAAATTGAGACGCGGGCGACCCACACCGTGAAGACGTGATGACACCCGTCGCCGCAGGGGTGGGGAGTTCAGAAACAGATTCAGGAAGCGTCCGTTCACTCTTGGATGAATTCGGAAGCGGACGCAATCCGCCTTGACGATTGCGGGTGGCACGTGCGGCGGTACCAGACAGCATCGGGGCAACTCGCTCCCGAGTAGCGCGATGAGAAGGTCTCCGGCTTCGACGTTGTGCGCGCTCAGGCGCTGAAAGTGTTCCAGCGAGATGTGCGCCTCGTCATCGACGAATCGTCCGTCCCCGATGTTCTGCAGGCGAATCACACGCGGGCCACTCTCGGTGTAATGCTCGGTCTTTAGGTTCGAGCCGAACGGGCCGTCAGTGATCGCGTGGGGCTCCACGGCAGACAGGTCACTCAACGCTGCGCTCGTCCAGCCTGCAGGGGGGGCAGCAGCGTCGTCGTCTTCGGTCGTGGCAGCTGGAGGACGGCGCGACGGAGGTCGAGCTGCGCGTTCCCCGCGGATCGCTTCGATGAACGCCGCCGCTGCACCGGGATCTGCATCCGGTTCGACCAGCCTTCCCTCGACGGCCACCGTCAGCACCGAGGCGCGCATGCGCTGCAGGTTGCGCTTCGCCCGCTGCAGGGAGGCCACGCCAGCATCGAGGCGAGAGAACTGCTCCTCGATGGCCGCCACGATGCGATGCTGCTCGGGTACCGGCGGGAGGAGAAGGCGCGTGGTCTCGATGTCGCTGCGTTTGAGATTGTTGATGTTCGTTCCGCCGGCCGCGGCCGACCACGTTGTCCGCACTGACTCCGACTGCACGAAATAGCCGAGATAGGAGGACTCGACGGATTCCGCGCGGAGAACGCCACAGAAAGCGCCGAAGGTCCCCTCCCAACGCATCGTGAGCCTTGCTGACTTCCCAACGACTCTCGCGCTCCCGCTCGATGTCGCGATTACAGTGTCTCCAGGTCGGAGACGTTGCTCGGCACTGACAACGCTCGCCGGGACGTAGACCATCTCCTCGTCGAGGAGCAGTTCGCCGTGGTCAATATTCGTTGCTCGGAGGAGCGGAAGGTAGCCGCCTTCAGGTTCAGTGCGTGCCTGAGCCTTCTTGTACGTAACACATCGCTCGAAGCGAGCCACATCACCAATCGTCGTCTCGGCCCATCCCTCCGGCACCTTCGTCACGCCACGAGCTCCGAGTTCAGCTCCTCGAGCAGACCGCCGAGTTCACCGCCGAAGAGCTGCGCCGCCCGCCCGAGACCGCCGTGCGTCGAAAACGGCGTGTACTGGAAGTCATCCGCCGTGATCGCCAGCGACGCCGCGATGTGGTCCCGGACCATCGCTAGCCAGCGCAGCTGCTCGTCGTTGAAGTCACGTCCAGCCTGCTGCTGCTGGGCCAGCCAACCCTCGAAGCGCTCGTTCACGAGGTCGGGGTACGCCACGAGGTCGGGTGACAGGTCGAGCGCGTACCGCACGATCGAGACCAGGTCGGTCAGTACCCGCCGCGTCGAGCCGTGCACCTTGGAGCGGTCGAGGGCCTCGAAGGCGTGCCACAGCCCCTCGGGCGTCCAGCGCTCGGGCGTACGTTCGATGGCGCGCGCGAGCTCGCGTATCTCGGCGAACGTCGGGCGCTGCCTCCATGGCACGTTGTAGAGCAGCTGCAGCGCCGTGATCTCGTCCCGGTGCTCCCGAATGAAGTCGCGGAACCCCTCGACATACTGGCGCGCCCGCTCGTGGCCGACGGGGCCGGCGAACAGCACCTCGTCCTTCGAGACCTCATCGATGGTCTGCTCGAGCGACCGCCGCACGTCGACGATGCGCCTCCGCAGTTCGGGATACGCAGCCAGCGGAAGTGTCGCGTCCTCCATGAGAGCCCGCGCTGCGGCGGCGAGCTCCTTCTCGCTGGGGTCCACTTTGCCAGTCGTCTCGCGAGCGACCTCGAGCTGGCGGTCGGGGTCGACCGAGTCCACCATCAGATGCGTGAGCACGCCGAGCGGGACGCCGGCGAGCGCCTCGATCTCCTGGCGTTCCTCCCGAGGCAACTGTCGCTCCAGCCTCGCCAGCCGCGATGCCAGCGAGGACACGATGTCGGTCGTCAGCTGGCCGGCCGCGACACTGTTGAGCAGACTTTGCAGCGAGATGGTCCGAGCGCGCTCGAGCGGCTGCGTGTCGTTCAGGGGCGACTCGGTCACGCCCACCGCGTCGACGATGACGAAGTGCGTCTTGGACTCGGCGTCGGGCGTGACGGCCTGGAAGTCGGCGTCGTTGATGACGCGCACCCCGCGGCCCTTCATCTGCTCGAAGAAGGTCCGCGACTTCGTCGCGCGCATGAAGAAGACGCACTCGAGCGGCTTGATGTCGGTGCCCGTTGCGATCATGTCCACAGTGACCACGATGCGCGGGTTGAATGAGTTCCGGAACGCCGCGAGGAGGTCCTCGGGCTTCGCCTCGGTCGTGCGGTAGGTGATCTTCTGTGCGAACTCGTTGCCGCGCCCGAACTCCTCCCGCACGACCTGGACGATGTCATCGGCGTGGGAGTCGTCCTTCGCGAAGATGAGGGTCTTCGGCACCTCGGTGCGCCCGGCGAAGATCTCGGTGAAGAGGCGGTCACGGAACGTCTGGATGACCGTCCGAATCTGGTCCTTCGCCAGCACGGCACGGTCGAGGGCCGAGGCGTCGTACTGGAGCGGCTCGTCGAGCTGCTCCCAGCGCTCGCGACGCGTGGCACGCTCTCGGAACCCCACATATTCGCCTGCCGCCACCCTTGAGCCCTGCTCGGTAATCCGCGTGTTGATGCGATAGACGTCGAAGTCCACGTTCACGCCGTCGGCGACCGCCTGCGCGTGGTCGTACTGCATCACGAGGTTCTGGTTGAAGAAGCCGAACGTCTGCATCGAGGGCGTCGCCGTCAGCCCGATGAGGTGGGCATCGAAGTACTCGAGCACCTGCCGCCAGAGCCCGTAGATGGAGCGGTGGCACTCGTCCACGACGACGAAGTCGAACGCCTCGATGGGCACATCGGGGTTGTAGGCCACCTCCACGGGGCGGGCCGGCTCGATTTCGAATGCCGACTTCTCGTCCTCGACCTCCTCGAGCTCCTCGCCACGCAGCATCGAGTACAGGCGCTGAATGGTCGAGATCGTCACCTTGGCAACGGGGTCGAACTGGTTCGAGGTGAGGTGCTGGACGTTGTAGAGCTCGGTGAACTTACGCCCGTCGTCGGGCGTCGAGAACTGCTGGAACTCCTTCAGCGTTTGCCTACCTAGGTTCCCACGGTCAACGAGGAACAGGATGCGCGTCGCGCGGGCGTGCTTGATCAGGCGGTAGGCGATGTTTGCGGCCGTGAACGTCTTGCCCGAGCCTGTCGCCATCTGAATGAGAGCTCGCGGTCGGTTGTCGGCGAGCGATCGCTCCAGGTTCCGCACCGCCATGGCCTGGGACGGCCAGAGGCCCCGTTCGTCGAGGGTGGGGAGTTCGCGCAGCCGGTGGCGCAGCGTCGGCGCCTCGGGATACGTCTCGGTCTCAGCGACCCACTGTGCGAGGGTCTCGGGACGGTGGAACGAGAACATCCGACGCGAGCGGGGCTCAGGCTCGAGCCCATTCGTGAACCGCGTCTCAACGCCGGTTGACTCGTAGATGAACGGCAGCCGCTCGAAGCGCGAGCGCATCCCGTCGGGAAGCCCGGTGCCGTACTTGGCCGACTGCTCTTCGACACCCGTGAGTGTGGTCCCGGCCGGCTTCGCCTCAATGGTCCCGACCACCTCGCGATCCACGAAGAGCAGGTAGTCGGCCCGCCCGTGCCCGGCCTGCATCGTGAACTCGCGAACAGCCACGCCCCGCCCCGCGAAGAGGTTCATGTCGCGACGCGACTGAACAGCCCAGCCGGCGGCTTCCAGCGACTTGTCGATGTCGACGCGCGCGCGTGCCTCAGCGGCCAGGTAGGTGTCTGATCGATCGGTGGATTCAGACATTCGCGATCTTCGGCGCGCGGCGGATCCCGTCGCGCACGATAGTAATCGAGTCGCCTTACAGAGACCTCGGGCAGACCTCGACACCACATTCGTCGCAGTGGTTAGGTCCTCTGGGCTTTCGGTCGCGACTGACGAGGCGGACCGCGTCTCGGACTCCCATCCGATCGGCGTCCGCCCGAGGGCCGAATGATGAGGTCCATCGGGGACGCGCGGCGGTCGACGAGGCTTTGCTGAACGCTCGCCGCCGAAACGTACCGGCGCACCATCTCGAGAGAGGTGTGGCCGAGGACTTGCTGCAGCCGGAGCGGGTCCCCGACTTCCTTGACGAGATAGTTCGTCGCAAACGTGTGTCTCAGCAGGTGGGGGTGTACGCGTGGGATCCCGGCACGTGCGCCAGCGCGGCGGACGAGCTGATCGAGTCCATTCACGGTGAGTGCGGCGCCGGTCGAGCTGAGGAACAGATACGGCTCGTCGCTCGTGTCGAAGAGTGGGCGGGTGCGGTCGCGCCACCGCGTCAGAGCGTCAGCACAGGCGACCCCGATGGGGACGAGGCGTTCCTTGTCCCCCTTCCCGAGCACCTTCAGGAAGCCCTGCTCGAGGTGCGCATCATCGACAACCAGGCCGCATAGCTCGGACGCCCTCAATCCCGTGTCGAGTAGAGTGAGCATGATGCAATAGTTCCGCATGCCATACGGGTGCTGCCGGTCGAATTGCCCGAGCAGTCGACCGATCTCGGCGTCGTCGAGCACGGCCTTGACCTTCTGCTGCACCTTCGGCGGTCGGACCGGCTTGAGCCGGTTCGTCGCCGTGTAGCCGTCCTCGTACAGCCAGCTGCTGAAGGCGCGCAGCGCCCGCACGAACCCCTGCACATACGAGCTGGAGAGCGGGCCCTCCTTCGCTCGCACGTGCGGATTGTTCTCATAGCGACGGTCACGGGCCTGGAGCGCCGCGATGAAGTCGCGCGCGCGCTCGACGGTCACGTCTGCGAGCGTCGCCCCGGAGCCGATGTGGCGTTCGAAGAGCTCGAGCCGCTGGTCGTACCAGCTCACCGTCCGCGGCGACTTGTTGGTCGTGCGGTTGTAGCTCGCGAACGCGGCGCGTAGCTGGGGGAACGGGAGCGTGGAGTCCATAAGGAGCCAGCCCTTCCTGCGTGGCATGGTCCGGCACCCGCTCTCCGCGGGTCCCGGTTTGCCGGGCAAGAAGACCTGAGGACTCGTTCACGACCGGCCGGCAAGTGCCGACGAATCTCCGGGTCGATGCGACCCGAATCGATGCCTCCACGGCACGAAAGTGGCCAATTTCAGATTCACTGGCGCCCCCGGGAGGATTCGAACCTCCGACCTGCGGATTAGAAGTCCGTTGCTCTGTCCACTGAGCTACGGGGGCGCAGGTCGATTCTAGATTCCGAACCGCCTACCCACAGCGCCAGGTCGAGGGCGGGCGCGCTTCGACTCGAGGGGCGGCCGCTAGATCTCGACGCTGACTCCCTCGAGGGCGTTGCGATACCAGAGGCGCACGGTCGACTCGGGCTCGTCCTGCGCGTGCGCGATGTCCTCCAGGCTGTGCCCGAACACCTCGCGCAGGAGCATGACGGTGCGGAGCGCCGCCGGCAGGCCCCAGATCTGGTCGCCGGGCGCCTGCCATGGGTTCGACTCGTCCCCTCGGCGGACGGTGATGCAGCGGCTGAGGATCTCGAGGAGCCACGCGTCGAAGTCGACAGCCTGCGTCGCGTGACACCTCGGGAGGGTCTGCCAGGCCTCGCGGAATGCCTGCACGATCGCGGGCTTCACCTCGTGCTCCGGGAGGCCGAGGGAGGTGCACACCGCCGCCTCTTCCGCGCGCAGCGCGTAGAGGGTCATGAACGCGCGTTCGTCGCCGCGCTTCGCGGCTTCCAGGTTCGAGCGCATGATGGCGCTCTGCCTGGCGCGCTCGCGGACTGTTCGGCCTCGGAGGGAGCTCACGAGACAACTCCGTTCACGCTGTCGGTCCCTGCATCGCCGGACATCGAGTTCGTGCCCTCGGTGTCGGTAATGGTGTCGTTGTCGGCGCCGCCGCTCAGCGTGTCGTTCCCGGCGCCGCCCTCGATGACGTCGTCGCCTGCGCCGCCCAGGGCCCGGTCGTTGCCGTCGCCACCCGACAGGTGGTCGTTGCCCAGACCGCCGTCGAGGGTGTCGTCACCGGCGTTGCCGGCGAGCGTGTCGTTTCCGTCCCCACCCGTCAGCTTGTCGTTGCCGTCACCGCCGAGGAGCAGGTCGTTGCCGGTGCCGCCGGTCAGCGTGTCGTTGCCATCGCCACCCGAGAGCTGGTCGTCGCCGGTGCCGCCATCGAGGGTGTCCGTGCCCGCCTCACCGGCGAGCGTGTCAGCGCCGTCACCACCGAGCAGCCGGTCGTTGCCCTCACCACCGAAGAGCTGGTCGTTGCCCAGGCCGCCGGTCAGCGTGTCGTTGCCATCGCCACCCGAGAGCTGGTCGTCGCCGGTGCCGCCATCGAGGGTGTCCGTGCCCGCCTCACCGGCGAGCGTGTCGGCGCCGTCACCACCGAGCAGCCGGTCGTTGCCCTCACCACCGAAGAG
>JADLFF010000036.1 GCA_020845735.1 Dehalococcoidia bacterium | reverse complement strand
CTTGTGGTAGACCGAGTCCTTGGGGCCCTTCGCGAGCATGTCCTGGGAGTCGGGCTCGTCTCGAGGGGTCCAGTTGAACCAGTTGTCCGTGACGTAGCCCGCGCGCTGCACGGTCAGGTCGTCCTGGACGAAGGTGATCACCTGGTCGAGGAAGGGCAGGCCCTTCTCGAAGTAGTCGGGGTTCTTGACGAAGACCGACTTCTCCTTCTGGACCCACTCCTTCTGCAGGAACGGGCCAGTCCCAATCGCCTTGCTCTTCAGCAGGTCCGCATCGGCGATGACCTCGCGTGCGTCCATGTGCGACCAGGCCGCGATGCTCTGGGGGAAGTCGGACACCGGCTGGTTCAGCTTGAAGACAGCGGTGTACTTGTCCGGGAACTCCGCCGACGCGACAACCGACCACACGTCCTTCTGGACGCCGCCGGCGCTGTAGCGCTCGAAGCTGGCCTTGACGTCGTCCGAGGTGAACTCGCGGCCATTGACCGGAGCCACGTTGTGGAACTTGACGCCCTGGCGCAGGTGGAACGTGAACTGCGTCGCGTCTGCGTTGACCTCCCAGCTCTCGGCGAGGTCAGGCTCGATCTGGATCCGGTACGGGTCAGCGTACGGGTTCATGGCCGCGCGCACGAGCTTGTTCTTCGTGTAGTCCATCGTGGAGTTGATGGTGCACGACAACGTGCGGTTGAAGTCCATGTGCGGCGGGTCGAGGTATCGGGTGAGGAGCGTACCGCCGTAGCGGCCGTTCGCCATGATGTCGCGCTCGGCGGGCGTGGGGGCCGTGGGACCCTCGTAGGCGCCGGGCTTCAGGCGCACCTGATCGGCCGCCACCTTGCCCTGCGAGGGGTACTGCTCGGTGGTGAAGTAGCCCTTGCCACTTGCAGTCTTGGGCGGCGGAGTGATGGCCACCTGGGTGACCTGTTCGACCTCGCCACCACCACAACCAATGAGAGCGGCACCCGCGAGTCCGGCGATGCCGACACCGGCACCTCGGATCACGGAACGGCGGCCGACACGCCGACTCCAATAGTTACTATCAGCCACGAGCAGTCCCTCCGGTTCGCTGCACCGAGCCAGCTACACGTACACACAGCTCTCGACATCAGGTGCCGAAAGCCGCACGTACATATACCACGTACGAACGGTGCGATCGAAACGGATGCGTCAGAGCGACGCGCCACGCGACCTCTACGAATGCAATATCACAGGGATACCGCCCAGTTCGGGGCCGCGGAGACTACTCGATACGAACTCCTTCCGGAGTCCCGGTGCACCCGAAATGAGTCGGGCACACCGGGCTCCACACCTGTGTACTAGATGGTGCGCACGACCCCATCCGCAGTCTTAATGCGGATGTCGCCGCTCGGCAGCATCATCGCGTTGGGAGCGCCCTGGTCGAGCCAGATCGCTCGTGCCTTGCCGTCGGCGTAGCAGTTGAGGGCTGCACCGACGCCGTGCGGGCGGATGTTGACCACATAGTTGTGGAAGAAGATGCGCTGGAACGCCGCGGCCGGGAAGTAGACGCCCCACACCTGGTCGAGGATGCGGTCGTGCGCCTTGATCCAGATCTCCTTCTGGCGCTCTGGGTTCTGCTCGCGGCGCTGAGCCGTGACCAGGTCGTCCATCTCCTTGTCATTGACGCTGTTCTGGTTCAGCCCGGCCGTCGAGTGGAAGAACGGGTACAGCGCCTGGTCCGGTGTGTAGACCGGTGGGCCGTACGTCATGTTCATCGTGTCTTCGTAGTTGCGGTCGTTGAGCATCTGGACCGCGGTCGGGTTGTCCACCTGTCGAGGCTTGAACTCGATCTCGGGGATCTTGTCGTACATGGGCTTCAGGATTTCGCGGTACTCGGCGCGGAGGTACCAAACCGGAGCGTCGAAGCTGAGCTTGTTGCTCGCCGAGTAGCCTGCTGCCTGGAGCAACTTGCTCGCCTCGGCGGCATTGAACTGATACCACTGGCCCTGCTGCTCAAGCGTCGGTCGGTTGTCGTAGATATACGGCCACGGCACGGGCAAGATGGAGTAGCCGCCACCCTCCCCGGCGTAACGCGCGGCGTCCCACTCCTTCCGATCGATGGCCATCGACAGCGCTCGCCGAACCCGGACATCCTGGAACTTCGGGTTCTTCATCTGGAAGAGCATGCCCGTCGTGTTGGTGCCGACCACGGACGGAGACTTGTGGTAGACGGAGTCCTTCGGGCCCTTCGCCAGCATGTCCTGGGCGTCGTTCTCATCGCGCGGAGCCCAGTTGAACCAGTTGTCGGTGATGTAGCCCGCGCGCTGCACGGCCGTGTCGTCCTGAACCACGGTGATCACCTGGTCGACGAACGGCAGCCCCTTCTCGAAGTAGTCGGGGTGCTTGGTGAAGATGGAGCGCTCTTTGGGGGTCCACTCCTGCTGGAGGAACGGTCCGGTGCCGATCGCCTTCTGGCGCAGGAGGTCGGCATTCGCGATCACTTCACGCGCGTCCATGTGCGACCACGCGGCGACGTTCGTCGGGAAGTCCGCCACGGGCTGGTTGAGCTTGAAGATCGCGGTGTACTTGTCCGGGAACTCCGCGGAGGCAACGACGGACCAGACGTCCTTCTGGACACCGCCCGAGCTGTACCGCTCGTAACTCGCCTTGACGTCGTCCGAGGTGAACTCGCGGCCATTGACCGGAGCCACGTTGTGGAACTTGACGCCCTGGCGGAGGTGGAACGTGAACTGCGTCGCGTCTGCGTTCACCTCCCACTTCTCTGCGAGGTCAGGCTCCGGCTGGATCTTGTAGGGGTCTGCGTACGGGTTCATGGCCGCGCGCACGAGCTTGTTCTTCGTGTAGTCCATCGTGGAGTTGATGGTGCACGAGAGCGTGCGGTTGAAGTCCATGTGCGGGGGGTCGAGGTAGCGGGTGAGCACGGTGCCGCCGTAGCGGCCGTTCGCGAGGATGTCGCGCTCGGCGGGGGTGGGGGCGACGGGGCCCTCGTAGGCGCCGGGCTTGAGGCGGACCTGGTCGGCCGCAACCTTGCCCTGCGAGGGGTACTGCTCGCGGGTGAAGAGCGCGCCGCCTCGGCTGGGCGGCGGGGTGATCTTCACCTCCTCGACGACCTCGGTGGCGGCGCCGCCGCATCCGAACAGCGCGGCGCCGGCGAGGCCTGCGACGCCTACGCCCGCTCCCTGCAGGACGCGCCGGCGGTCGACACGGCGACTCCAGTAGTTGCTTTCAGCCATTCGTTGCCAGCTCCCTCACTGGAACTCGGGGCAGCGGCACGCGACCGAGCCCTCGAATTGCGGGGTAGCGAACCATCTCATTCGTGGAATGTCAATACGTTCATCAACCGCACCTGTGGAGCACGGCCGGACATGCACAATATTGGAGCACGTGTGTAACCGGATGCACGAGCGTGGGCACCTGCCGTGCATCGCGCGGGGGCTGCGGAGGGGATGCCCGGTGGTTCCTATACTCGTGGCACGTGCGCATGAGGAACGGGGGCAGGGATGGGGTCAAAGGAGCTGCAGGCGCTCATCGAGGTGCTGCAGGAGCAGCTGACGCAGGGCCTCGAGGGGCACGTGCTGGGCACGTGGACGATCCACTATGACAAGGAGCGCCAGGCGTTCCAGTTCGACAAGTGCGAGAACGACGGGTACTGCGAGGAGCGGCCGTCCGTGATCGGGCTGGACCGCACCGTCCTCGACCCGGGCGGGCCGCTGTTCTGAGCCGACGGGCGTCGTGTCGTCATTTCGGCGGGCGGCGGCGTCGCGTCTCTGGCCGGGCGTGGGTACCACTCGTATGCTGCGGCAGCCAATCAGCAGGGTGATGCCCATGACGAGGAGAGACGCGTGCTGTCATTCAAGCACTTCACGGTGGCCGTCCACGATCTTGACGAGGCGGTGACGAACTACCAGGCCCGGCTGGGGCTGAGCGTGGTGGCGGACAAGGCCCACAACAACATCGGCAACTTCGACTTCGTGGTGCTGGGCTACGAGGGCAAGACGTTCTGTCACCTCATCTGCCCCTCCTCGGAGGAGAGCCCGATCTACCGGCTGATGCAGGACCGCGTGAACCCGCTCAACCCTCACGGCGAGGGGATCTACCTGCTGGCGTTCGACACGCCGAGCACGGACGAGGTGGCGAAGCAGGTGGAGGCGGGTGGCGGTCGGGTGAACCGTGCGCCGAACAGCTCGAACGTGTGGGTGCACCCGCTGTCGACGAACTTCGTGCTGATGGAGCTGTTCCAGGGCAGCTAGCCCTCGGCGGTCCGCGCCGGAGATCCCACCGAGGCGGCGGCCTGCCGCTCAGTTCGCCGCCTCGACGAGGGCGACCGGCCGCCGGTACGCCTCGATGAGTGCGCGCGGCGACCGGGCGAGCCAGGCGGCGGGCAGCGCCGTCAGCCCGATCGCGCCGCAGACGATCCACCCGATGTCGTACGAGCCCGTACGGTCGACCAGCCATCCGACGAGGATCGGTGAGCCGAACCCGCCGAGCGTGGTGATCAGCGCCGTGATGCCGTTGAGCGTCCCGAAGTAGCGAGTGCCGAAGTAGTCCGCGAGCATCGCGGGCCGGACCGGGATCGCACCGCCGAAGCCCGGCGCGAGCAGCACCATGACCGCAAGGGCGGACCAGTAGGTGTGCGTCAGGGTCAGGAGCGGCATCCCGATGCCCACGCTGCCGACACAGACCGCCATGACGATGCGCTTGTCCATGCGGTCGGCGAGCACGCCGGCACCGAGGCGGCCCAGGATCGAGGTCAGCGTGAAGACCGCCACGCTCGAGCCCGCGAGCGTCTTGCTCACGCCGAGGGACTCGAAGAAGGGGATCTGCAGCACGATCAGCGCCGTCGTCGCGAAGCCATTCGCGAAGAGCGCGTACGTGAAGACGATGTAGCTCCAGGAGCTCACGGCCTTGCGGACCGGCACGCCCCAGTCCTCGAAGTGACGGGGGGCCTCGCCGGGCGGGGTCGCGATCCCGTCCATCGGCTGGGGGTGGCCCGGCGGCCGCGAGCGGACGTTGACCGCGGCGAGCCCGCCGATCACGACGATGAGCGCGGCGAGGGCTCGGAGGGCGCCACGCCAGCCGAGGGCCTCGACGAGCGCGGCAACGCCGACGACGAGCGTGCCGGCGATCCCACCGCCCACGGTCATGATCGACATCGCGCGGGCGCGTCGCGTCTCGAACCAGGTGGCGATGGCGACGAGGCCGACCTGCCCTCCGGCAGCGCTGGTGCCGACGGCGATCACACCCATGACGACGTAGAACTGCCAGAGCGTCTGCATGAACGACATCGCCAGGACGCCGAGCACCACCACTGTGAGCCCGATGAACAGGATGATCCGCGAGCCCCAGCGATCGATCGCCATGCCGATGAACGGCGACGCGATCCCGGAGGTCTCCTGGCGCAGCGAGAAGGCGAACGAGGTGGCCGCGGCACTCCAGCCGAACTCCTCGCGGAGTGGATTGAAGATCGTGCCGAAGCCGTAGAAGAACGACGCGCCGATCATCGTCACGACGACCGCTGTCGCGCCAACGACGACCCAACCCTCGTAGACCCGAGGCATCATGCGAGCGAGCACAGGCCCCCCAGGGGATAGAGGCTACGCCGTGCATCGCCTTGGAGCACCCTCGAGGGGGGCGAAGGGCCATCGACCGCACGCGTGCTCGGGGTACCGTGGAGCCGTGGTCCCGCTCGACGAGGAGGCGACATGCGACTCGTGCGCAACGTGCTGATCGGCCTGGTGGTCGCGGCGTTCGCGATCCAGCTGGTGCCCTACGGCCGGAGTCACGCGAACCCGCCGGTGACCGTGGAGCCGACGTGGAACAGCGCGCGCACTCGGGAGCTGGCCGCGCGCGCCTGCTTCGACTGCCACAGCAACGAGACCGTCTGGCCGTGGTACTCGAACGTTGCGCCGGTCTCGTGGCTGGTGCAACGGGACGTCGACGAGGGACGGGCGAAGCTCAACTTCTCGGAGTGGACGACGCCGGCGGAGGAGGCCGACGAGGCCGCCGAGACCGTGCGCGAGAGCGAGATGCCGCCCCCGATCTTCCTCATCACGCACACCGAGGCCCGCCTCACAGCCGCCGAGCGGGACGAGCTGGCAGCGGGCCTCGCGACGATGTTCGGCGAGCGTGAGCGAGACCGACCGAAGCGCTAGGCGGCGAGCGTGAGCGAGGCCGACCGAAGCGCTAGCCGGTGGGGGCGAAGACGAGCGACAGCTCCATCGTCCCAACGTCCTCGATCGAGAGCACCAGGGGGACCCGGGGCTTCTCGATGTTGTAGTCGGCGAGGGCGACCGGGAGGGAGCCGACGACCACGAGCTTGCCGCTCGTGATCTTGCCTTCGACGGGGATTTCGACGCGCTTCGTGACGCCGTGCACCGTGAGGTCGCCTCGGGCGGTGGCGCGCATCGAGGCGCCCTCGGTGGCCTGGACCGAGACCGGGATGGGCTCGGCGAGGACGAACGTGGCATCGGGCAGCCGGTCAGTCTCGAGGGATGAGCGGCGCAGGAAGTTGTCGCGTCGGGAGTCGTCGCTCTTGAGCTGGCGCATGTCGGCCTTGACCTGCAGGGCCGTGACTGAGTTGCCATCGAAGTTGAGGTCGCCGGTCACCGTCGAGGTGCGTCCAACGGCCGTGTTGGCGCCCACCTGCGCGAGCTGCTCGTTGATGCGGTAGCCGACGAATGAGTTCGCGCCATCGAGCGTCCAGCGGCTGGCCGTCGTGCTCCCGGCGGCCGTCTTCGGAGCTGCGGTCGCCGTCGGGCTTCCCGCGCCTCCGGCCGTGGCCGTCGCGGCGGAGGTGGTCGAGGTGGCGGTGGAGCTCGGGATGGTGGCGGCGACCACCGAGGCGGTGGCCTTCGGTTGCGCGGTACCCGTTGCGCTGCCCAGCTTGGATGCCGCCTCGTCGAGGGACACCGGGGCGGGAGTCTCTCCGCCAGCCATGAAGTACCAGACGCCAGCGCCACCCAGGACGAGCGCGGCGAGCACGCCGATGACGGCCATCCCTCGCATCGTGATTTCCTCCCCGGCAGATACCCACGGACAACTCGGCCGAACTACCGTACGGTCCGGTCTGTCGCGGGGGATGAACAAACTGTGAAACCACGAATGAACGTACACGTCCGTGTTTGCCGGGCGGGGATACTCACGGCCTGCCTCCTCGCGGCCGCGGTGGGAGCAGTTGGCGGGGCATGCGCGGAAGCGCCTCGGCGGGTGGGACCAGCCGAGGCGGCCACGACGGCGACCGTGCAGACCTCGGCGGCACCACACGCCGAGCCCGAACCGGCCACGACGCCCGCGCCCCCGACCGCCAGCGCCGTCCCCGCCGAGGCCGCCGGAACCGCCGAGGCCCTCCGGCCCGAGGGAGAGCCGGCACCCGCACCTGCGTTGCCTGCCTCGGCCAGCGCGCCTGCCTCGGCCAGCGCACCCGCCTCGGCCAGCGCGCCCCCGAGCACACCGCCGGCACCACAGGCTCAGCCGCCGCAGGGGATTCGTGCCGCCTCGGCAGTGACGACCTCGCCGTCGCGGGTGGTGTCACGCGGGCGCACCGAGCGTCGGGCGGTGACCCTCACCTTCGATGCGGGCGCCGACCGAGGACACGCCGAGCGCATCCTCGACGAGCTGGCGCGGCAGCGGGTGCATGCCGCGTTCGGCATGACCGGCACGTGGGCCGAGGCGAATCGAGACCTGCTGGCCCGCATGCACCGCGAGGGACACGAGCTGATCAACCACTCGTACAACCACGCCTCGTTCACCGGCGTCTCGTGGTCGACCGTCGCGCGCACGCCGGCTGACCGGGCATCGCAGCTCGCGCGGACGGAGCGCGTCATCGAGGAGGTCACGGGCGCCTCGACGAGGCCGTACTTCCGACCGCCGTTCGGGGACTACGACGCGAGCGTCCTCGTGGACGTGGGCGCCCTCGGGTATGGCACGACCGTGATGTGGACCGTGGACAGCATGGGCTGGCGTGGCTGGGAAGCCGGCCAGATCGCCCAGCGCTGCCTCGAGGGGGCGGCGTCCGGCGCGATCTACATCTTCCACGTCGGCGCCTCATCGAAGGATGCGGAGGCCCTCCCGGCGATCATCGAGGGCCTGCGAGCGCGTGGGTTCGAGATCGTCTCGCTGGCAGATCTGCTGGGGTCGCCTTCGACGTAGAGCCTGCGATGCAGTGCGCGGCGGGATCCGGTTACCATCGGTTCATGGGCGGCGGGGTCAGTCCGGCGTATCTCGCGAGGGTCGCGGGCCTCGGCTGCGTGCTGGCGCTCTTTCTCCTCGCGTATGACGCCCGGCCGGCCAGTCCTCCTGCCGACGCCGTCACCGTCCGCGGCCGGGAACGCGGCGCGGAGCCGTCCGTACCCGAGGTCGCGCTGGCCTCGGCGGTGCAGACCGAGCGGCCCGCGGCGGCCGTCGAGATGTCGATCGTGCCGCCCCCGCTCGACCCGGCGCCCTGGAGCGGCGCGCCGCGACGCCTCGATGCGGCCCCGGCTGCTCCCGCGACCGGCGCGCTGTCGGCAATCGTGGTTGACGAGGCGTCCGGCGCCGTCCTGTACGAGCACGACGCGCATCGGGAGCTGGCGCCGGCGAGCCTCACCAAGATCGCGACCGCGATCGTCGTGCTGCGTCGTGGCGATCTGGACGCGGACGCCGTGTCGGATGTCGATGGGTTCACGATGCGCGGCTCGACGACGATGGGCCTGTACGCGGGCGACCACCTCTCGAGGCGGGACCTGCTGTACGGCCTGATGCTGCCGAGCGGCAACGACGCCGCGCTCGTCCTCGGGCGGAGCGTGTCCGGCAGTGACGAGGCGTTCGTCGCGGAGATGAACGCGATGGTGCGCGGCCTCGGGCTGCGCAACACGTCGTTCGCCACCCCGCACGGCCTCGGGCGGGTGGGGTATTCCTCGGCGTACGACATGGCGATGCTGGCGCGCCACGCGATGCAGTTCCCGGAGTTCCGCCAGGTCGTCTCGACGATCAGCTGGAACGTGGGCGGGACGCGCTCGTACGCGGTGCACAACATCAACTCGTTCCTGTTCAACTACGAGGGCGCCGACGGGGTGAAGACCGGCTACACGAACGGGGCCGGCCACACCCTCGTTGCATCCGCGACGAGGAACGGGCACCGGCTGTACGCCGTGCTGCTCAACGACCAGACGCGGTACATGGACGCGGCGTCGCTCCTCGACTGGGCGTTTGCGAACCACACGTGGCCGGCGGCCCCTTGAGGCCGCAACGCCTGACGAGGGTGCTTGCCGGTCTGATCGTGGGGCTGCTCCTCGTGAGCGCGTGCGCTGGTGACGAGGGCGGCGCGCCGAGCACGGCGACATCGAGCGCCGCCGCCTCGAGGGCGACCGGCGCGGCCTCGGCGGGCCCGGCGTCGACCACGGCGCCCAGTCCCGAGCCGCCCTCGGCCGAGTCACGGGCAACCGCATCTCCCGGCCCGACGTCGAGCGCCACACCTGGCAGCGCGGCGCCCTCGGCCACTGCTGAAGCCACCGCCACCGCCGCACCCTCGGTGGCGTCACCGTATGTCGCGGACCCGCGCACGGTCGTGATCGACCCGGGCCACGGCGGCGAGGAGGTCGGGGCGGCGAACTTCGGGGTCGTCGAGAAGGAGTCGAACCTCGAGATGGCGTTCCGCGTCGAGCGCCTGCTGGTCGAGCGGGGGCTGCGGGTGGTGCTCACGCGACGCGTCGATGCGCGCGCGAGCTACGAGGGGCTCGCGGCGACGCCCACGGGGTTCTCGGCGCAGCGCGTGGACCTGCAGGGTCGTGTGGACCTCGCGAATAGCGAGCACGCCGCGGCGTACGTCTCGATTCACTCCAACGGGTCCGCCTCGGGCGCCGAGCGCGGCATCGAGGTCTACTACAACTCGCAACGTCCGCACGCGGCGGAGAACCTGCGGTTGGCACGCCTCGTGAACGACAGTGTGCTCGCGGAGGTGAGCGCGGCGGGCTACCCGGCCAACGCGCGAGGCGTGAAGGACGACTCGTGCCTGCGTGCCTTCCAGGGTCGGTGCTTCCCGCTGTTCGTGCTGGGGCCGGACCGCGTGACCAATCGCGACGAGATCCTGCGCCGAGGGGGGAACCCGGATGCGCTGCTGCCTCGGGGGCAGGACGAGTTCCGGAGCCGGGCGACGCAGATGCCCGCCACCCTCGTCGAGCTCTTCTTCATCTCCAACGCCGAGGACGCCGCGATCCTGCGCAGCGAACCGGCTCGCGAAGCCATGGCTCGTGGGGTAGCTCGTGGGATCACGCGCTACCTCGGGCTGGACTAGGCCCGCGCAGAGGAGGCGCCCCGACGTTGGGGACCGTCACTAGAGGGAACCGTGGAAGGAGCAGCGATGCCCCGAGTGCAGGACCGAGCGGTCAAGGACTTTGCGGAGTTCGACCGCTACGAGCAGTACCTGATCAACGAGTTCTACGACGACTATCGGGCCGGGGAGATCACGCGTCGCACGTTCGTGCGGCGGCTGGCGTACATCACGGGAGGCATGGCCGGTGCCGCCTCGACGATGGTGCTGCTGGGGTGCGGCGCTGCCGAGGTCCCCGACCCCACGTCGACGATCCCGGCCGCCGAGCCGACCGGCGCTGCGAAGTCGGCGGCGACCGCGGCCACCTCGGCGGCCACGGCGACCGCCACGGTCGTTCCGGTGCCCAACGCGAAGAGCCCGCTGTCCGTGCCCGAGGGCGACCCGGCCGTCCGCGGCGAGACCGTGCGATTCGCCTCGGGGAGCGACCAGATCACGGGGTACCTCGCGCGGCCCGCGCAGGCGAGCACCGGCCTCAAGGGGATCCTGATCTGCCACGAGAACGCGGGGATGACCGCCCACTTCCCGGACGTCGCGAGGCGATTCGCGAAGGCCGGCTACGCAGCGCTCGCGCTCGACCTGCTGTCACGCGAGGGCGGCACGGCGAACCTCCAGCGTGACCAGGTGTCGGGGATGCTGACGCAGGCCGGCATCGCGCGGCACGTCGCGGACTTCGAGGCAGCTCGCAAGTTCCTCGGCACGCAGCAGGGCGTCGATGGCGCGCGCATCGGGATGACCGGCTACTGCTTCGGCGGTGGCGTGACGTGGGCCGCGGCGACGCAGATCCCCGAGCTGAAGGCCGCGATCCCCTACTACGGCCCCGCGCCCGACCTCGCGGCGGTGCCCAACATCAAGGCGGCCGTGCTGGGCGTGTACGGCGAGACCGACTCGCGGATCAACGCGGGGATCGATGGGCTGCGCGGCGCCCTCGAGGCGGCGAGCATCCGCCACGAGCTGAAGATCTACCCCGGTGTGGGGCACGCGTTCAACAACGACACGTCGGCGAACTGGGCCGAGGCGCAGCAGGCACAGGCCGACGCCGCGTGGAAGGACTCACTCGCCTGGTTCGAGCGGTACGTCTAGCAGACACGTCGGAGACCGGACGGAGGAACAACGGGGCGCGTTCGATGCGCCCCGTTGCTGATCCTGCCTCGTACGTGCGAGTGGTCGGGACGCGCTACCCCGTGCGGCGGGCGCGCTCCTCGTAGTAGGTGACGACCCTGCCGAGGGCGACCGCACCGCGGGAGTAGCTGGGGGCGACGGCGAAGCCGCGCTCGCCCACGTAGCGACGCGCGCGCACCATGGCCTCGGCGCCGCCCTCGCCACCGCCCTGGTCGTGCATCAGGCAGACCACGGGCTGGCCCGTCTGCTGTCGGAACTTGTCGAGCAGGCCGAGGATGCGGTCGAGCTCCCGGGCGCCCGTATCGAGGTCGCGCGCACCGAGCTCGAGGCCCACGCCGCCATCGATGTTTCCGTCCTCGGCGATGATCTCGAGGATCTTCGCGAGGTTGTCGTCCTCGCTGCGGATCGTCGAGGCGGCATCGAACGGGTTGCGGTAGGAGGAGCCGACGGCGGTGAAGAAGGCCGCGAGTTGCTCGTAGGACTGTGCGGTGAGCGGGGGCACCTGGAAGCCGGCGAGCGAGAACTGGTCCGACAGAGCGACCGCCTGCCCGCCGTTCATGCCGATCAGCGCGACGCCTCGGCCAGTGGGCTGCTTCGTGGTGGCGAGCAGCGTGGCGACGTCGAGCGTCTCCTCCATCGTGCCGGTGCCGATGATGTTCGCCTGCTTGAGGAGGGCGTCCCACACCGAGTTCTGCGACGCGAGCGAGGCGGTGTGCGACTGGACCGCGCGTGCCCCGGCGGCCGTCTGTCCGCCCTTCCAGACCACGATCGGCTTCGTGAGGGCGGTGCGCCGGGCGAGATCGAAGAAGCGGCGGCCGTCGCGCACGCCCTCGATGTACATCACGACGACCTCGGTCAGCGGGTCGTTCATGAAGTACTCGAGGTAGTCGCACTCGTTGAGGACGGCCGCGTTGCCGAACGAGATCGCGCGCCCGATCTTGTTCCCGAGACGCTGGAGACCACCGACGATGCCGCTGGTGTTGGTGCCGCTCTGGCCGGCAACCGCGATGTTGCCGCCCTCGCCGACCTCCTGGTCGTCGCCGAAGCGGACACCGAGGCGGCGGTTGTAGATGCCGAGGCAGTTCGGGCCGACGAGCGCCATGTCGGCGTCGATGGCCATCTCGACCATCTTCTTCTGCATCTCGGCGAACTCGGGCTCACCGGTCTCGGCGAAGCCCGAGGTGAACATCGCGATCCCGCCCACGCCTCGTTTGACGGCGTCGGCGACGATGCGCGGCACCACCACTCGAGGCACGGCGCAGATCAGGAGATCGATGTCTCCCGGGACGGCATCGAGGGAGGTGAAGTTGGTATAGCCCAGCTTCTCGATGCCGGCGATCTCGTTCGGATCGACCTGGACCGAGTAGATCGGGCCCTCGAAGTGCTTCTGCCGCTGGAGCCAGCCGTAGTTCGGCCCCTTGTCACCGACGACCACGATGGAGCGTGGATTGAGCGTCTGGTGCAGACGTTGCTGGCTGATCGGCATGGATGACCCCCGGTTCGCACTCGGCGCACTATACATGCGCGCGTGCGCTATCCGGGAGGCGCGTCGGGAGGCGCGTCAGGGGGCGGAACGGGCGGCGGCGAGGGGGAGGCGTGACCCGCCTCGAGGGCGGCGAGCGCGGCCATGATCAGCGCGGTCGCCTCGGCGGCCCGTTCCGCGCTGCGCCCGCCGCGGACCGCGCCCGCGAGGTCGAGCGGTGGCCCGATGCGCACCTCGAGCGACCGCCTGCGCGGCCACCACGCGCCCCTCGGGAGGGCGTCACGCGCACCCACCAGGGCGGCCGGGAGGACGGGCACACCCGCCCGCAGCGCCAGCCAGCCCACGCCAGGCAGACCGTTGGCGACCTCGCCTCGGCGCCGGGTGCCCTCGGGGAAGACGAGCACCGGGTGGTCGCGCAACGCCTCGAGGGCCGCGCGCAGCGCCGCGATGTCACCACCCGGGCGCACGCGGTCGATCGGCAGCGGTCGCCAGGGGTCGGAGAACAGGGTGAGAGGGAAGCGGAGGATGCCCCTCGCAAGGAGGGGGGCCACGGCCCGGCGCAGGTGCGCGAGGATGACCGGCCCATCGAGGTAGCTGTGATGCGCGGCCGCGAGGATGAACGGGCCCGGCGGCAGGTGCTCGATGCCGCGCACGGTGACGCCGAAGTAGCCCGCCGACACCCGGCGCAGGATCGCGAGGTGGATGCGGTGCGCCGAGGTGAACGCGTCGGGCGTCGAGCGGGTGGGGGGAGCGGGGGTTGTCAGCGCTGGTCCGCCGGGCGCCGCAGCCGACTCGAGAGTTCGGCCGTGTCGAGGCAGCCCATGACCGAGGTCTGGAAGACCTCGATGGGGCGGTGGTAGCGCTCGTTCTGGTACGCCTGCAGCCCGCGTGCCGCCAGTTGCGCCATCGCCCAGGCCGTGTCGCGAGGCGCGCCGGGCGGGCGCCACGTCCTCGTGGTTGCCGACGGGGCGAAGACCGGGACGGGCGTGCACCCGAGGGCGCGCAGGGCGGACTCGACGAGCGACATCGCCTCGGACTGGCGCGCCTGCTTGGCGGCGAGCCCGTCGCGTTCGAGCACCTCGAGGGCCGCGCCGAGCGCGGCGAACGCCTGGATCGGCGGCGTGAACGGGAGGTCGCCGCGCTGCCGCCACGCCTCAAGGTGGCGGTCGATGGACAGGGCGTGCGCCCTCGCGGGGAGCGTGCGTGCCTCGAGGAACGCCCGGCGCACGAACAGGATGGCCGCGCCGGGTACCCCTCCGAGGGCCTTCCCGGAGACCGTCGCCACGGCGTCGGCGGCGAGGAGCGCGGCATCGTCCGGTTCGCCACCGAAGGAGCTCACCGCGTCGACGAGCAGGAACGCCCCGTGCCGCCTCGTGAGGTCGCGGAGCTCGAGGACGGCCGCGCGGTTCGAGCAGCCCACGCTCGTCTCCATGTCGACCACCGCCACGGTCCGCGCGCCGGACGCGGCGAGGGCTGCCTCGACCTCGGCGGTGGGGAGTGGACGGTCAGGCGCGTAGTGCACCTTCGTCACGGGGACACCCAGGTCGGCGGCCATCGAGGCGAGCCGGTCACCGAAGTGACCGTTGCTGACGACCAGCACCGGCCCGATCTGGCCCGCGGCGCTCATCAGCATCTCGGTGGCGCCCGTGCCGCCCGCGCCGGCGAGGACGACCTCGGTGTCCGCGGGCACCGAGCAGAGGCGGCGGAGGCGCTCGTTGATCGAGGCGAGCAGCGCTCGGAACGCGGGGCTGCGGTGGTGGAGGTCGACCGCCTGGACGAGCGCGGCGCGGACGTCCTCGTGGACCGCGACCGGCCCCGGCGTCAGCAGCAGCGGCCTGCCCCTCGCGTCCTCAGGCAGCAGGTCGAGGTGGGCGTGCGTCCGGCCGAAGTCGATGAAGCGATCGAAGGTGAGCATCATCGGCGTGAACAGCGCGTTGCCGCGGCGCACCGCGGGACCGATCGCCTCGAAGCCGGCGCGCTGGTAGAGGCGCTGCTGCGAGTCGATGCCGGAGATGAGGGCGTAGCGATAGCCCTCGGCGACCGCGTCCCGTGCGAGGTCGCGGAGCATGAGCCAGCAGGCGCGCGTCATGCGTTCGCCGGGCGTGACCGCGAGCAGGCGAATCTCGATGGCCTGGGCGCGGTAGGCGTCCAGGATCGAGGGGTCGTCGAGCTTAGCGTCGATCGAGAACGGTCCGTCCTTGCCGGTCCCGTAGCAGACCATGCCGACCAGCTCGTCGCCGCGCCAGGCGGTGTAGAAGTGGCTGCGCTCCTCGAAGGGATCGACCAGGCGGCCGTCCGATGACGGCTCGTGCTGACGAATCTCGCGGGCGAACACCGCCTCGTTCAGCCGGCGAATGGCGTCGTAGTCCCCGGGCGTGAGCGGACGCCGCACCTCGAGGTCTGACGCCTGGGACCGCGCAGCGAAGGTCGCCATGCCCGCACTCTACCCGTGTTCGCGACTCCGGGGGAGGGAGATTCTGGCCCGGAGGCAGGTAGAACACACGACGACTCATTGAGCGGGCGTGCGGGAACGGGGGGCACCCGGCCAGGCGCTCCCCGGACCCACCTCGAGGCCGTACGTGGCTCGTTCGTTACGTCGCCTCACACCTCCGGGTTACGCGGCCCGCGAGGACCCCGTCGCGGCGGACATCGAGTCGGGACGCAGCGCGACGCGGAGGGCGTCCTCGATCGCGGGGTACGTGAACTCGAAGCCCGCCTCGAGGAGCCGTGCGGGCATCACGCGCTGGCTCGCGAGGAGCAGCTCGTCCGCCGCCCCGCCGAGGGCGATGCGCAGCGCGAAGGCGGGCGCCGGGAAGAGGGCCGGGCGGCGCAGCACGCGCGCGAGCGCCCTCGTGAGGTCTGCATTGCGGACCGGCTGCGGCGAGGTCACGTGGACCGGCCCGCTCACCTCGTGGGTGAGGAACCACTCGATGGCGCGCACGAGGTCGGCGGGCGCCACCCACGACATCCACTGGTGGCCTGAGCCGAGGCGCCCGCCGACGCCGAGCCGGAACGCCGTGGCCAGGCGCCGGAGCGCCCCGTCGTCGGCGGCCATGACCACGCCGAAGCGCGACGACACGACGCGCACCCCGAACTCAGTCGCGCGCGCCGCCTCGCGTTCCCACGCCTCCACGAGGTCCGCGAGGAACCCCTCCCCGCGCGGCGACGACTCGTTCAGCACCTCGTCGCCGCGATCGCCGAAGTAGCCCACCGCCGAGGCGCAGACGAGGATGCGCGGACCGTCGGCCGCCTCGCGCATGCGGTCCACGAGGAGGCGCGTGCTATCGATGCGGCTCGCCCAGAGCTCGCGCTTGCGCGCCTCGGTCCAGCGGCCCTCGCCGATGTTCGCGCCGCTGAGGTGGACCACCGCGTCGAAGCCGGACAGCGTGCCCGCCTCGAGGATGCCGCGCGCCGGGTCCCAGCTCGGACCGGGCTTGCCGGAGGCGGCGCCGGTCTCGCGGCGGAGGCCGGTCACCTCGTGGGCTGCCTGGCGGAGGTGATCGGTGAGCGCGCGCCCGATGCCACCCGTGGCGCCAGTGATGAGGACTCGCATCGCACCCTCCTCGGGGCCTGGGAGATTCGTCGCCTGCCCTCGGAGGGTACGCAGGAGGCTGCTGCGGGCGCGTCACGGCGATCCGGGATCTCGCGCACGGAACCCTGCAGGACGCAGCCCTTCGACGGGGGTCTCAGGCGAGGCCGTGGCGAATCGCGAACGCCGTCGCCTCGGTGCGCCCGCGCGCCCCGATCTTGGGGTAGAGGTGCGTGAGGTGGCGTTCGACCGTGTTGATGCTGAGCGAGAGCCGGGCCGCCATCTCCTTGTTCGACAGCCCTCGCGCGAGGAGGGCGAGCACCTCCACCTCGCGGGCCGTCACCGACTCGGGGAGCGCGGGCCTCGAGGCGGCTTCGGCCTCGGCGGCGCGCGCGGGTCCCAGCCCGAGGAACGCCGCGACGGCGTCGACACCACCCTCGATGTCGCCGGCAAACGGCGAGGCGGCCTCGCCGGGCAGCAGGCGCAGCTCGGCGTGGGGGAGGGCGGCCGTGAGGCGTCGAGCGACCTCGGGGTTCTGCGCGGCCGTGTCGCGACGCTGGATGACGAGCGCGCGGGCCTCCACGCGCGGCAACGAGGGCGTTACGTCCCAGCCTCGAACGGCGCTGGCGTAGCCAAGGAGACTCTCGGCAGAGGCGCAGGCGCGGAAGTAGTCGGCGGTCTGGCGCGCATCGGTCGCGTCGGCGGTCCAGGTGCGCGCCGCCGCCTCGACGAGCGCGTGGCGCTGCGCCTCGATGACCGCCGCCTCTCGAGGGACCGCCGGGGCGAGCGGGTAGAGATCGAGGCCGCGCGCGAAGCCGCCCCAGAGGGCAATCGCGGACACCTCGGGATGGCGCGCGGCGTACTCGAGGGCGACCGGGGCGCCGTTGAAGAACGCCACGAGCGAACAGTCCGCGCTGACCTCGGCCGACCGCATCACCGCCTCGAGGTCACGCAGCATCGCCTCAAGGGTGCAGTCCGCAGCGGCGGCCCCCTCGCGGTCGGAGAGCCCGCTGCCGCGCGCGTCGTAGAGGATTACGCGCGCGGACCGCGCGAGGCGTTCGTACCAGCGCGCGGCCCCCGGGAGCTGCCAGACCTCGCCGAGGTGGCTCAGCGGCAGCGGCGGCACGCAGACCACGTCGGGGCCCGCGCCCAGCTCACTGAAGGCGATGCGGACGCCGTCGGCGGTGGTCGCGTAGCGAATGGCGGGCGGCATGCCTCGATCGTACCGTTCGCGGCTCGCGTGCTCGCGAGGTGCGCGCCTACCATCGACGGATGGTGAGCCCTCGCATTCGCACCGTGTTCTTCGGGTCGCCCGAGTACGCCGTCCCCACCCTCGAGGGGCTGCTCACGAGCCCGCTGGTCGAGGTCGTGCTCGTGGTCACGCAGCCGGACCGGCCTCGAGGGCGGCGCGGGGCACCGGAGGCGACCGCGGTGAAGCGGCTCGCCGAGGCGCACGGCGTGCCCGTGCACCAGCCCGAGCGACTGCGCCGCCCGGACACCGAGCTCATCGCGGCGACCGCGCCGGACGTGGGCGTGGTCGCGGCGTCGGGGCACATCCTGCCCACGCACCTCCTCGAGGCGTTCCCGCGCGACGTGCTGAACGTGCACGCCTCGCTACTCCCGAGGCACCGCGGCGCCTCGGCGGTGGCATCCGCGATCCTGGCCGGGGACGCCGAGTCGGGCGCCACCGTCATGCGCGTGGTCCGCGAGGTGGACGCCGGACCCGTCCTCGGGCAGGCGCGCACGCCCATCGGACCGCTGGACACCACCGCCACGCTCACGGCGCGCATCGCCGAGGTGGGCGCGGCGCTCCTCGTGGAGCTGCTCCCGCGCTGGGTGGCCGGGGAGATCGAGGCCGTGCCGCAGGACGACGCGCTCGCGACCTTCGCGCCGCGCCTCGAGAAGGCGGACGGGGCCATCGACTGGACGCGCCCCGCCCTCGAGATCTGGCGCCGCGTCCGGGCGTTCGAGCCCTGGCCACTGGCCACGACCACCTACCGAGGCGAGCCGCTCGTCATCCACGAGGCGTGGCCCCTCGAGTGGGCGGGCGAGGCGCCACCCGGCACCGTGCTCGCCGGAGACGGACGCGACCTCGATGCCACGCTGCCGGGACGGACGGCGCGAGCAGTGGTCGCGACCGGCGCCGGAGCTCTCGCGCTGCTGAACGTGCAGCGGGCCGGGCGGCGGGCCGTGGACATCGAGGCGTTCCTCAACGGGGACCCCGAGTTCGTCGGTGCACGCCTAGGGGGATGACGCGGGCGAGCGTCCCCTGCCGTACGCTGGTTCCGATGGTCACCGAGACGCCGCCCACTACCCTCGTGATGCCCGCGCGCGAGCACATCCTTGACCGCTCGCCGGAGGCGCTGCGCGCGCTCCTCGAGGGGTGGGGTGAGCCGGGCTATCGCGCGGACCAGCTCAGCCGCGCCGTCTTTGCCCACGGGGCCACCGAGTTCGCCTCGATCCCCGGGCTGCCCGCTGCGCTGCGTGCACGCCTCGAGGAGCGGTTCCGGATCGCACCGCCCGAGGTGCTGGCGCGGGTCACCTCCGAGGACGGCGCGACGACCAAGGTGCTGCTCGACCTTGGGGGTGGCGCGGCGGTCGAGGCCGTGCGCATGGCCTACGACCCCGAGGACGCCTCGAGCGCCGGGCGCGCCCGCGTCACCCTCTGCGTGTCGACGCAGGTGGGCTGCGCGATGGGCTGCACGTTCTGCGCGACGGGCCAGCAGGGGTTCACGAGGAACCTCACGACCTCGGAGATCCTGGCGCAGGTGCTGCACTTCGTGCGGGAGGCCGATGGCGATCCGAGCCGGCGCGTGACGAACGTGGTGTTCATGGGCATGGGCGAGCCGCTGGCGAACTACGCGCACACCCTCGAGGCCGTGCGCTGGCTCGTCGACGAGCGCGGGCTCCACCTCCGGCAGCGGGGCATCACTATCTCGACGGTCGGGCTGCGCTCGGGCATCCGCCGGCTGGTCGCGGAGGGACTGCAGGTCAACCTCACGATCTCGCTGCACGCGCCCGACGACGAGCTGCGCCGCGAGCTCATCCCGGCGGCCGCCGGCACCACCATCGACGAGCTGGTGGAGTCGGCGCGGGAGTACATCGCGGCAACGGGGCGACGCGTCACGTTCGCGTACGCACTCCTCGACGGGGTGAACGACGGCGAGGAGCAGGCGCGCCGCCTCGCGAGCCGCGTGCGCGGCCTCCAGGCGCACGTGAACCTCATCCCGTACAACCCCACGGCCGGCGAAGGACTGCGCCGCCCGACTCGAGAGCGGGTGCGTGCGTTCCTGCGCACCCTCCAGTCGCTCGGTGTGAACGCCACCGTGCGCATCGAGCGCGGTGCGGCGATCGCGGCCGCGTGCGGCCAGCTACGCACCGACGTCGAACGCGAGCGAGCGAGCGCGAACGCGCCTCGAACGAGCCCTCGAGGCGAGGGGTTCCCCGAGGCGTCTGCGCGGGGGTTCGCCTAGAATCGGGGTCCGCGCTGCAGACGGCGGCGCGATGCGAGAAAGCCGCGCGATGACCTCGGATGCGCCGATTGTCGGCCTGATCATGGGCAGCACGTCCGACTGGGACACGATGCGCCACGCCGCCGATGTGCTCACGCAGTTCGACATCCCGTTCGAGAGCCGCGTCGTCTCGGCGCACCGGACGCCCGAGTGGATGTCCGAGTATGCGCGCGCGGCGGAAGCGCGCGGCCTCGAGGTGGTGATCGCGGGCGCGGGGGGCGCCGCCCACCTGCCCGGCATGGTCGCCTCGATGACCGTGCTGCCGGTCCTCGGCGTCCCGGTGCAGAGCCGGGCGCTGAACGGCCTCGATTCCCTGCTCTCGATCGTGCAGATGCCGGGCGGCATCCCCGTGGGCACGCTCGCCATCGGCGAGGCCGGGGCACGCAACGCCGGGCTGCTCGCAGTGCGCATCCTGGCCAACGCGCGGCCCGAGCTGCGCGCGCGCCTCCACGAGTACCACCGCAACCTCGCGAACATGGTGCTGGAGCAGACGCTCCCCCCCGAGGCCTGACCGTGGGTCACGAGGTCATCGAGCCCGGCGCCACCCTCGGGATGCTGGGGAGCGGACAGCTCGGGCGCATGTTCGCGATCGCCGCGCGCCGCCTCGGGTACCGGGTGCACGTGCTCTCGCCGGACCGCGACTCGCCGACGGGGCAGGTCGCGGACCTCGAGGTGACCGCGGCGTACGAGGACCTGGAGGCCGTGGCGCAGTTCGCGCGTGGCGTCTCAGTGGTGACGTACGAGTTCGAGAACGTGCCCGCGCCCACCGCCCTCGAGGCCGCGCGCCACGCCCCCTTGCGCCCGGGCGGCCACGTCCTCGAGGTCACGCAGCAGCGCGTGCGCGAGAAGTCCTTCCTGCGCGACGCGGGCATTCCCGTCACCCCGTTCTGGCCCGTCGACTCGCGCGCGGACCTCGACGCCGCGCTCACTACCTCGGGGTTCCCGGCCGTCCTCAAGACCGCGGGCGGCGGCTACGACGGCAAGGGCCAGGCTTTGCTGCGGTCGATGGCGGACGTCGAGGCGCAGTGGCCCGCCTTCGAGGGCATCGAGTCGATCCTCGAGGCGTTCATCGACTTCACCTGCGAGGTATCGGTGGTCGGGGCGCGCGGCCTCGATGGGACGTTCGTGTCGTACGGGCCGATCCAGAACAGCCACGCCAACCACATCCTCGACATCTCATTCGTGCCCGCGGCAGTCGACGCGCGCGTGGCCACCGAGGCCGTCGAGATCGCGCGCGCAGTGCTCGAGGAGCTCGATGTCGTCGGGGTGCTCTGCGTCGAGCTGTTCGTGACGAGGGACGGCCGCGTGCTCGTCAACGAGCTAGCCCCACGGCCGCACAACAGCGGCCACCTGACCATCGATGCGTACGTCACGTGCCAGTTCGAGCAGCAGGTGCGGGCCGTGTGCGGACTCCCCCTCGGCGCCGCGGAGGCCCTCCGGCCGGCCGCGATGGCGAACCTCCTCGGGGAGCTGTGGGCCAACGGAGAGCCGAGGTGGGACCGCGCGCTCGAGTTGAGCGACGTGAAGCTGCACCTCTACGGGAAGGCCGCGGCGCGGCCGGGCCGCAAGATGGGCCACCTCACCGCCCTCGGCGGGACGCCTGAGGCAGCGGTCGCGCGGGTCCTCGAGGCGCGGAGCGTGCTCCCCCGACCGTCGTAGCCCTGTAGTCCGTAGCCCTCTAGCGGACGGGCGTAGCGGGAGGCAGCACGCGGCTCTCGATGCGGCGCAGGTCGCGCTCGAAGTAGAGGCGCATCACGTGGGCGGCGAGACGCTCCGTGTCGTGCCGGTAGCGCACCTCGTGATCCACGATGTCGGCGAGGACGAGCCGTGCGCGACCGTAGTCGGCGTCACCCGGCGCGGAGACCGGCTGCGACTGCCACTCTCCGGGCAGCGGCTCGCCGGGCAGGTTGCTGTTGGCGAGGATCACGTCGGCGAACTCGCGGCCCCCGAGGTGGCGTCGCAGCGCCTGGTAGTGGTCCGCGGCGGACATGCCGTCGGTCTCCCCGTGCTCGCTGGCGACGTTGCTGATGAAGACCTTGTACCCCGGCGAGGCGAGCAGCGCCTCGGTGAGCCCGCGCACGAGCAGGTTCGGCAGCACCGAGGTGTAGAGGCTGCCCGGCCCGATCACCACGAGATCGGCGTCGCGGAGTGCGGCCACGACCTCGGCGTTGACGGGGGCATTCGGCGGGTCGACGGACACCTCGGCGATGGTGCGCCCGGCGTGCCCGATGCTCGATTCGCCTCGGATGACCGTGCCGTCATCCATGCGGGCGACGAGGGCCACGTCGCTCAGTGTGGCAGGCACGATCCGGCCTCGGACGCGGAGCACGCGCGAGGTCTCGCGGATCGCCTCCTCCATCGAGCCGGTGACGCGCGACATCGCGACGATGAAGAGGTTGCCGAAGGCGTGCCCCTCGAGGCCGTTCCCCGAGCGGTCGTCGAAGCGGTACTGGAAGAGGTCGCGCACCAGGGGCTCGGAGTCCGCGAGGGCGGCGATGCAGTTGCGGATGTCGCCCGGCGGGATCACGCCCATGTCACGGCGGAGCGCACCACTCGAGCCGCCGTCGTCGGCGACCGTCACGATCGCCGTGAGGTTGGAGGTGTACTGCTTCAGCCCTCGGAGGAGGTTGGAGAGGCCGGTGCCGCCGCCGATCGCGACGATGCGCGGCCCGCGCTGCTGCGTGCGGGCCTGGTAGATGAGGTCGACGACCTGGTCCTGCTGGTCCCTCGGGAGGACCGCCGTGATCATCGAGCGGTTGAGCTTCCAGACAGCGAGGACGCTGAGGACGGAGGCCACCGAGATGAACAGGGCGCCTCGGGCCCAGCGTGGGAGGAACTGGAGGGTGGCAGTGCCGACCCACTCCGGGAAGGTGTACGACACGTACACCTCGCGGAGGAGGTAGGCGAAGCCGAGGCCCATGAGGACCACGCCGAGGAGGAGCAGGAACAGCCAGCGCTTGACGTGGAGGCCGACGTACAGCCACTTGAAGACGAGCGAGCGACTCATTCGACCCCCGCGAGCCCGGTATGCCCGGACCCTGCGCGCGCGACTCCGACGGTGAGCCGTCGGGCATCGGATGTTACCCACAGCGTATCAACAGCCTGCGCGGCGGCTCCCCGCCACCACCCGCACGCATCGGGGCCGTCTGTCAGTCAGCGTATCCCGCGGGCCCCGGCGCAGCCAGTGGCGCGCCGGGGCTCGCTCGTGGGGGGATGGCGCGCTGTCAGCCCCGTCGTGACGACGATAAGCGGACAACTTGCTACGCGCGAATGTGTTATGACTGGAGGCGTCGCAGGAGCGCCTCAGCGGCGCCGTTCGGGTCGGCACGACCGCGCATCGCGCGCATCACCTGGCCAACGAGGAACTTCACGGCCGCTTCCTTGCCGCCCCGGTAGTCCGCGACCGCCTGAGGGTTGGCGTCGATCACCTCGGCGGCCACGCGGTCGATCTCAGCGTCGTCGTTGATCTGACGGAGACCGCGGGCGTCGACGATCGCGGCAGGCATCTCGCCCGACTCGAAGGCGGCCTGGAGGACCTCCTTGGCCGTGGCCGCTGTGATCGCGCGCTGCCCCACGAGGCCGACCAGCTCCGCGATGTGCGCCGGCGTCAGCTTCGAGTCGGTGAGTTCTGCGTCCGGCTCGCCCAGCGTCCCGAGGAGCCTCGTGACGTCGCCAATCAGCCAGTGCGCGACGTCGCGGGCGTGCGCGGGCCCCGCGAGGGCGACCGTCTGCTCGAAGGCCTCGGCGCCCGCGCGCGTCTCGACGAGCTGGCGCGCCTCGTCGGGAGTCAGGCCGTACTGGGCGACGAACCGCTCGCGCTTCGCCGCGGGCAGCTCCGGGAGGTGGCCACGCAGCTCCTCGACGGTGACGCGGGACGTCTCGAGGGGTGGGAGGTCCGGCTCCGGGAAGTAGCGGTAGTCGTGGGCCTCCTCCTTCGAGCGCTGCGAGACCGTGGCGCCCGTGGCATCGATGTAGCCGCGGGTCTCCTGGGCGACGCGACCGCCCTCGGAGAGGACGCGCGCCTGCCGCTCGATCTCGAACTCGAGCGCGCGCCCGACGGCGCGGAACGAGTTCATGTTCTTCACCTCGACCTTGTTGCCGAGGGTCGTCGTGCCGACGGGGCGCAGCGACACGTTGGCATCGCAGCGGAACGAGCCCTTCTCCATGTCCGCGTCGGACACCCCGACGTAGCGGAGGACCTGGCGCAGGGTGCGGAGGAACGCCATCGCCTCGGCGGCAGAGTGCATGTCGGGGCGCGTGACCAGCTCCATGAGCGGCACGCCCGAGCGGTTCACGTCGATGAGGCTGTACGAGTCGCCGTTCGCACCCTCGCGGTGGAGGAGGCGGGCCGTGTCCTCCTCGAGGTGGATGCGCTCGATCTGGACGCTCCTCGTGACGCCGTCCGCCTCGATCTCCAGCGTCCCGCCGAGGCAGAGCGGCTGGTCGTACTGCGAGATCTGGTACCCCTTCACGAGGTCCGGGTAGGGGTAGTTCTTGCGGTCGAACTTGGAGTGCGCGGGGATGTCACAGCCGAGGGCGAGGCCCGCGAGGATCGTGAAGGCGACCGCCTGCTCGTTGATCACGGGGAGCATCCCCGGCATCCCGAGGCAGACCGAGCAGACGTGCGAGTTCGGCTCGGCCTCGAAGTAGTCGCGCTCGCAGCCGCAGAACATCTTCGAGCGCGTCTTGAGCTGGACGTGCACCTCGAGGCCGATCACCGGCTCGTACGCCGTGCGTGTTGCCGTCGATGCGGCCTCGGGCTGCGCTGCGACCATCGCGGACCTCGTTCGTGCGTGCTGCGATCCTGCAGATTCGAATGGTGCATCGATTGTATCGTTGGAGGCCGTCCGAGCAGCTCCGCGACGGGTCGAGGGCGGCCGCAGGGGGTCCCGATGGCGGTGGGTCTGGTCGTTGGTGGCGTGTCCTCGGGGGTGGGGAAGACCACCATCACCGCCGGGATCGCGGCCGCGCTGAGGCGTCGAGGGCAGCGCGTACAGCCGTTCAAGGCCGGCCCGGACTACCTCGATCCGACGCAGCTCGGAGCGTTCGCCGGACGCGCCTGCCGCAACCTCGACACGTGGATGCTGCCTGCGGCGCACGTCCGCGAGCTGTTCGCGCGCGCCCTCGACCCGGCGGACGTGGCGCTCGTCGAGGGCGTCATGGGCCTCCACGACGGCCGCACGGGCACCGACGGCAGCGGCTCGACGGCGTCGCTGGCGCGCCTGCTGCGGCTCCCCGTCGTGCTGGTCGTGGACGCCTCCTCGATGGCACGGTCGGCGGCGGCGATCGTCCTCGGGTACCAGTTGCTCGACCCCGAGCTGCGCATGGCCGGGGTCATCCTGAACCGCGTGGGCAGCGAGCGGCACGCCGAGATGTGCACGTCTGCCATCGAGGAGGCCACGGGGCTGCCCGTGTTCGGCTGGTTCCCGCGCGACGCGCAGATCGCGCTGCCGGAGCGCCACCTCGGCCTGCATCCGCAGCTGGGCGCCGCGCCGCCACGGGAGCTCGAGGAGCGGCTGGTCGGCCTCGTCGAGGCGCACCTCGACCTCGATGCGCTGGTCGCGCGTGCGAGCACGGTCGAGCCCGCCTCGGGACGGCGGCTCTTCCCAGAGGCTCCGGTCGCGCCGCGGGTGCGCGTGGGGCTCGCGCGCGACGAGGCGTTCCACTTCTACTACCCGGACTCGCTCGACCTCCTCGAGGCGTGGGGCGCCGAGCTCGTGCCGTTCAGCCCGATCACCGACGCCGCTCTGCCGCCCGACGTCGACGCGGTGATCCTCGGCGGTGGATACCCCGAGCTGGCCGCGCGCGATCTGGCCGCGAACACCTCGATGCAGGCGAGCGTGCGCGAGGCCGCCGGTCGTGGCACGCCGATCTACGGCGAGTGCGGCGGCCTGATGTACCTCGGGGAGCGGCTGACCGACTTCGAGGGGGCGCAGCACTCGATGGTGGGACTGGTGCCGGCGCGGTCGGTGATGACGAGCGACCGCCTCTCCCTCGGCTACCGCGAGGTGAGCTCGAGGGGTACGCCCTTCCTCGACGCCGGGCAGGCGGTGCGCGGCCACGAGTTCCACTGGTCCACCCTCGAGGAGCCGGCGCGCGAGGACACGGCCGCCTACGCCGTCCTCGACCAGGAGCGCCGTCCCGAGGGCTTCCGCGTGGGGTCCGTGACCGCCTCGTACGTCCACCTGCACCTCGGGGCGCGCGCCGACCTCGCCCCGCACTTCATCGAGGCCGTGGCGGGCGCGCGTGCCGGGGCGCCGTCGTGACGACATCGGAGCCCGGCGAGCACCTCGTGACGCGGCAGCGCGTGCGCGTGCTGTCGACGAAGTACGACGGGTCGCAGCACTACGAGCAGCACGGGTGGCTCCTCGAGGCACCGGGCGGCGACCTCGACGCACCGGACGTGCCGCTGCGCGTGCTCCTCGAGGCGGGCACGGAGCTGCGCTCGTACCGCGGCACGTTCCCGGCGGCCATCGACTTCACGATGCTGTTCTGGCCCGGACAGGACCGCTGGTACAACGTCGAGCACAACCACTGGGTCGTGACGCGGCCCGACGGGCGGCTCTCCACCTCGTCGTACGCGAACGTCTCGACGCCCGCGACGTTCGATGGCGACACCGTGCGCTGGGTGGACCTCGACCTGGACGTGACGGTGCGGGACGGCCTCGTGGAGCTGGTGGACGAGGACGAGTTCGACGAGCACCGGACGCGGATGGCCTACCCGGAGTCGGTGATCACCAGGGCCCGCGAGGCGGCCTCGGAGCTGCTGCGGCTGGCCGTCCTCGGCGCGCCGCCGTTCGACCGCGACACGCACATCTGGCGGCCTGCGCGCTGACGTCCAGGCGCCTCACGTAGGGAGCGCGGACACCTCGGGCGCCCCGGATGCCAGGGACCGAGGACATCACGACCCCGGACACCAACGAGGGGTGCGTGCGCACCCCTCGTTGCGTTCGACTCGACTAGCGCGCCGACTAGCTGGCGGCGGGCTCGAGGTACTTCTTCGGGTTACCGATGAACTTGTTGCGGCAGCTGATGTCGTTGAAGGTGTACCAGCTCCCGTCCTGCATCCACTTGAAGCCGCCCTTGGGGTCGGTGGCCGGGTCGAAGACCGTTCCGCACACCAGGCAGGTCGTCTCGGGCATGTTCAGTACCTCCTCGAACAGACACGTCGCCGTCGGCGGGGACTCTAGCACAAGAGGATTGGACCTTGGCCACCCCGTCGAGGCAAAGGCGTAGACTTCGCGCATGTCCGCCCGGAAGCGCGACTCGCTGCCGCCCGGTATGCAGGCGGGGATGTTCGAGCAGCCTCGGCGCGCGGACCTGGCCCCGTCGGACGCGCCCCTCGCTGCCCGGATGCGCCCGCGCAGCCTCGAGGAGTTCGTGGGGCAGACCGCGATCGTCGGGCCGGACGCCCCGTTGCGCCTGCTGATCGAGCGTGACGAGGTGCCCTCGATCATCCTCTGGGGGCCGCCGGGCACGGGGAAGACCACGCTCGCCTCGGTCATTGCCGAGCGCACGGACCGGCACTTCGAGCGCATCTCGGCGGTCTCGGCGGGTGTCGCAGACCTCCGGAAGGCCGCCGCCGAGGCGCGCGAGCGGCGCCGCCTGTCCGGGCGGCGGACCATCCTCTTCATCGACGAGATCCACCGGTTCAGCCGCTCGCAGCAGGATGTGATCCTCCCGCACGTCGAGGACGGCACCGTGAGCCTCATCGGGGCGACCACCGAGAACCCCTCGTTCTACGTCGTGGCGCCGCTGCTCTCGAGGGCGCGCGTGTTTCGCCTCGAGCTGCTGGATCACGACGCGCTCGCCGCGATCGTGCGGCGCGCCCTCGAGGACCCCGAGCGCGGCCTGGGTGGGAGCGCGCGCATCGAGGACGACGCGCTCCAGACGCTCATCGCGGCGGCCGCGGGCGACGCTCGCAGCGCGCTCAACATCGTGGAGCTCGCCGCGGGCCTCGCACCCGAGGTCGACGAGCAGCGGGTGATCGCGCGCGAGCACATCGAGGCGGCCGCGCAGCAGCGGACGCTGCTCTACGACCGCCAGGGGGACGCGCACTACGACACGGTGTCCGCGTTCATCAAATCGATGCGCGGCTCCGACGTGGACGCGTCGCTGTACTGGCTCGCCCGCATGCTCGAGGCAGGGGAGGACCCGCTGTTCGTCGTCCGGCGGATGGTGATCCTCGCGGCGGAGGACGTGGGGCTCGCGGACCCGCACGCGCTACCGCTCGCCGTGGCGTGCCAGCAGGCCGTGCACTTCCTCGGGATGCCGGAGGCCGCCCTGCCCATGGCCGAGACCGTCGTGTACCTCGCGCGCGCGCCGAAGTCGAACTCCGCGTACGCGGCGTACAACCGCGCGAAGGCCGACGTCGAGCGCACGCGCAACGAGCCCGTGCCGATGCACCTCCGGAACGCGGTGACCGGCCTCATGCGCGGGATGGGCTACGGCGCGGGCTACCAGTACGCGCACGACTTCGAGGGGCACGTGCCGCCCGACCAGGCGCACCGGCCGCCCTCCGCCGAGGGGAACCGCTACTACGAGCCCGGCGCGCTGGGCGACGAGGCCCGGCCGCGGTAACCCCGCCATCCCACCACGGCCAGTGGACCTCGCGCTGTCCTAGTTAACGTCGAACCCGGCCCGCATGCCCAGGTCATAGTGGCCCACGACGTTGCAGATGAGCACGTACTCGTCTGCGGGCATGGTCGCGAGGAGTGTCTGCGACTGGCCGGCGTTGAGCTGCGGCAGCCGGCCGACCACGGTGTATTTCGCCTCGTCGACCTGTCCAGCCGTGGTCTTCTCGAGGCGGTCGGCGGCCACGTCGGTGCGCAGCAAGACCAGGTCATGCGGCGTCGTGCCCGCGTTGCGCGTCACGAACTGCACTGCACCTGCGGCGACACTCGAGACTGACGGCTTCACTGCCCACTCCGTCATCTCCACGCTCACTGAGTTGCTCGCCGTTCCCGTTCCTCTCGGCGTAGCGCCTGAATCCGGATCAGCCCCGTCCGCGCACGCGATGGCCAGCGCCCCGCTCACGATGGTGAGCGGCAGGACCACAGATCTAACCCGTTGCTTAACGATGGGTGTGAGCATGCGTGAGTCCCTCCCGAATCTCGACTGCCAGGTAACCGTAGAAGGTGACGGAGATCAGACCCATCGCTGGGTGGGAGGCGTGGCGGGCATTACCATGCCGCACCACGCCCGCCCGAGGAGGCCCGCCATGACACTCGCCGATCGCACCCCACCGACGCCCGAGGAGTTCGTCGCGTACAAGAGCCGGTTCAGCAACTGGGGACGCTGGGGCGCCGAGGACCAGTTCGGGACGCTTAACTTCATCACCCCCGAGGTGCGCCGGGCCGCCGCGGCGCTCGTGCGGGAGGGCCGGAGCGTGTCGTGCGCGAATCCCCTCGCGGTCACGCCGGCAGCGAGGAACCCCAACCCCGCGCAGCACTTCATGCGGTTCGGCCCGACGGGGAGCAGCGACTACCTCGGCGTGTCGTACCACGGCTTCGTGAACACCCACATCGATGCGCTGTGCCACATCTGGACCGGCCCGTGGGGCGAGATGTACAACGGCCGCCCGTCCTCGGACGTGACGTCCGCAGGATCGAGGTCCAACTCCGTCGAGCAGTGGCGCGACGGCATCGTGACGCGCGGCGTGCTGTACGACGTGCCTCGGCACCGCGGGACGCCGTACGTCGAGCTCGAGCGGCCTGTGCACGGCTGGGAGCTGGCGGACATCGCGAGCGCCGAGGGCATCGAGCCGCGGCCGGGTGACGCCGTCCTCGTGCGGTCCGGCGCCGCCCCGTTCTTCGAGGCGCATCCCGGCTTCCCGCACTCCTCCCCACCGAGCACGCCCGGCGTCCACGTCTCCACCCTCGAGTTCCTCTACGAGACCTCGGCGGCGCTGCTGGGGTGGGACCTGCAGGAGGCCGGGGGGCAATCCGAGTACCCGGCGCGCATCGGGGTCCACGAGGTGGCGATCCCGTACATGGGCCTGCCGCTGCTCGACAACACGGACTTCGAACGCCTCGCGGCGACCTGCGCCGAGCTCGGGCGGTGGGAGTTCCAGCTCGTGATCGCACCGCTGGTCGTCGTTGGCGGTACCGGGTCGCCCGTGAATCCGATCGCGATGTTCTGAGCCCGTCGCGATTCCTCGGGCGGAACTACCTCCTCGACCTACCCATACCCCCCCGGTGGGGGTATAGTGGGAGGCACATCGAGGAGTCCGAGGGAGGACATCGTGCAGCTCACGCTCACCGCACCCGACATCACCTGCGAGCACTGCATCGCGACCATCGAGCGCACCGTGAACGCCATCGAGGGCGCGCGGTTCCTCCAGGGCAGCGAGCTCACGCAGACGTTCACGGTCGAGGTGGCGTCGGGCGGCATCCTCGATGCGGTGGGTGCCGCCCTCGCGGCCGAGGGCTACCCCCTCGGCGAGGCGTCCGCGACTGCGCCGCCGGCCGCGGCAGGCGCCTCCGCGCCCGCCATCGATGAGGCGACGTGGACGCCTGCCTACCGCGTCACGCGCACCGAGGTTGGCGCGGACGTGAACTACGCCTGTCCCTGCTCCTGCGACGCCGGGTTCGCCCTCGACCGGTCGCAGGCTGAACAGGATCCCGAGTCGTGCTGCTGCGGGCGGCAGATCCTCGTGGGGCACGACGCCGAGAGCCGCCTGCGAAGCGCCCTCGAGCAGCCGGGCGCGTACCGGTACGACCACCAGTCGCTCACGATGCCGTGGGGCCAGCCCCTCGAGGTGGCGCTGGCGATTCCCCTCGGGGGCGCTGAGCACGGCTCGCACGACCCCGCCTCGCACTAGCCATCCTGCTGAGGAGGAGCGCACCATGGACGACGCGACGCGCACCGACGTGCTCAAGCGGCTGGCCTACATCGAGGGGCACCTCGCCGGCGTCAGGCGCATGGTCGAGCAGGACACGTACTGCGTCGACGTGCTGAAGCAGATGTATGCGGTTCGCCGCGCCATCGAGAAGACCGAGAGCAAGATGCTGCGCGGCCACGTGCACCATTGCGTGGTCGACGGCATCAACCGGGGCGACGACGGTGTCCTCGACGAGCTGGTCGAGCTGTACGAGATCGCCAATCGCTAGATCCATGTCCATCACTGCCGAGGAGGTCACGCGATGACCACCACAACTCCCACTCCCGCCGCCACCGCCGATGTGGGCGAGCAGCTTACGCGGCTGGGGATCAGGGGCATGACGTGCGCCTCGTGCGTGCGCCGGGTGGAGCGCGCGCTCAGCGGCGTGCCCGGCGTCGATGAGGCGAACGTGAACCTCGCGACGGAGGAAGCGAGCATCGCCTCCCACGGGACCATCTCCTTCGAGGCGCTGCGTGCCGCCGTCGAGAAGGCGGGCTACGAGGTCCGGCTACCGGGCGAGGACGAGCTCGAGAAGAGCGATGCCCTCGAGGCGGAGCGCCGCGCCGAGTACCGCTCGCTGCGCACGCGATCGATCGTGGCCCTCGGCGTGGCCGCCGTGACGATGGTCGCGATGGCGCTGCACGCCAACGTGACGTGGCTCCACCACAACGTCCCCGAGCAGTGGCTGAACGTGGCGCTCTTCGCGATCACGTTGCCGGTCCAGACCTGGGCCGGGTGGCGCTTCTACGAGGGCGCGTGGCGCGTCGGGCGGCACGGGTCAAGCGACATGAACACGCTGATCGCCCTCGGGACGAGTGCGGCGTTCGGCTACTCGATGGTCGTGACGTTCGCGCCGCAGGTGCTTGCCTCTGCGGAGGGCATCAGCACGGCGGTGTACTACGACACGTCGGCGGCCATCATCGGCTTCGTGCTCCTCGGACGGATGCTGGAGGCGCGGGCGAAGGGCCAGACGACGCAGTCCGTGCGCGCGCTGATCGCGCTCCGGCCCAAGCTCGCGCGTGTCCTCGAGGATGGCCAGGAGTTCGAGATCCCCGTGACCGCCGTCCAGCCCGGCGACACGGTGATCGTGCGTCCCGCTGAGCAGATCGCGGTGGACGGCACCGTCGTCGACGGCGAGTCGGCTGTCGACGAGTCGATGCTGACCGGCGAGTCGGTACCCGTGGTGAAGCGAGCGGGGGACAGCGTCTTCGGCGCCACGCTCAACGGGAGCGGCCTCCTGAGGATCGAGGCGACGGCGGTCGGTGCCGACTCGGCGCTGGCGCGGATCATCCGCCTCGTCGAGGACGCGCAGGGCTCGAAGGCCCCGATCCAGCGGCTTGCCGACCGGATCGCCGCGATCTTCGTGCCGGTCGTGATCGGCATCGCGGCGCTCACGTTCCTCGGGTGGCTGTTCCTGGGACCGGAGCCGGCGATGACGTTCGCGCTGCTCAACGCGGTCGCCGTGCTGATCATCGCGTGCCCGTGCGCCCTCGGACTGGCGACCCCGACGGCGATCATGGTGGGCACCGGGCGCGCGGCACAGGCCGGCGTGCTGATTCGAGACGCGGCCGCCCTCGAGCTGGCGCGCCGCATCGACACGGTCGTGCTCGACAAGACCGGGACCATCACCGAGGGACGGCCCGAGGTCACCGATGTGCACGTCGAGGCGGGCGCGGGCATCGACGCCGACGCGCTCGTGCGGCTCGCGGCCTCCGTCGAGCGCGGCTCGGAACACCCGTACGCCGAGGCGATCGTGCGCGAGGCCGACCGCCGCGCCGTGGAGCTCGCGTGGCCCGACACGTTCCAGGCCGAGGTGGGCATCGGCGTCACGGCCACCATCGAGGGGCGCCGTGTGCTCGTCGGGAACGCCGCCCTCCTCGAGCAGCACGGCGTGGGCATCGACTTGCTGGCATCAACGATCGCGCAGGCGGAGTCGCGCGGCGAGACACCGTTGCTCGTGGCCATCGACGGTCGCGCCGCGGGCGTCCTCACCGTCACGGACCGCCTCCGCGAGCACGTGCCCGCCGCCGTGGGGCACCTCGAGGCAATGGGGGTGCACGTCGTGATGCTGACCGGCGATCGGCGCACCACTGCCGAGGCGACCGCGCGCCTCGCGGGGATCGAACGCGTCGAGGCGGAAGTGCGCCCCGAGGACAAGGCGCGCATCATCGGCGAGCTGCAGGCGGCCGGCCACGTGGTGGCGATGGTGGGGGACGGCATCAACGATGCGCCCGCCCTCGCGCAGGCCGACGTGGGGATGGCGATCGGCACCGGCACGGACGTCGCGATGGAGACGGCGCCGGTGACCCTCATGCGGCCGGACCTCCGCGCCGTCGGCACCGCCATCGCGGCCTCGCGGGCGACGATGCGGACCATGAACCAGAACCTCGCGTGGGCGTTCGGGTACAACGTCGCGCTGATCCCGATCGCCGCTGGCCTCGGGTACGTGGTCTTCGAGGTGCTCCTCGGAGGTGCGAGCGTGCCGGGAGTCCTCGCGCCGATCTTCGGGGACCGGGGCTTCCTCAATCCCGTGGTCGCGGCGGGCGCGATGGCGCTCAGCTCCGTGTCGGTGATGGCCAACTCGTTGCGCCTGCGCCGCGCGCAATTCTGAGGGCCGGCGGGACACCCTCGATGCGTACGCTAGCATCGAGGGGTGACCACCTCACCGCAGACGCCCGCCAGCAGCGAGAGCACGCTCTACAAACGCTGCCCCACCTGTCAGCGCCTGACGCCGGCGGACAGCCTCCGCTGCTACGAGTGCTGGAACGACGTGGCGAACGTGCCGGTGCTCGCCGCGCAGGAGGGCATCCGCGCAATCGCGAGGCAGACGGCGGCGGACCTCGCGGCGCAATCGGCGCTCGAGCGTCGCCGGGCGTTCTGGCGTCGCGTGCGCAAGGTGACCATTGCGTTCGCCGCGGGCGTCCTCACGACCGTGCTCTACTTCGGATTCATCTACGAGCCGCCGCTGCCGCCCCCGGGAAGCGAGCCCGGCGTCACGATGACCGCTGAGGACGGCACGTGGCCCATCGATGGGCGGACGCTGGCCGGTACGCGGGCCACGACGCTCGTGCCGCAGCTCGGCGCGGGCGCGGGGTGGTCCACGCCGCTCGGCGAGGGGCCGCGCGTACCCCTCGTGGCGGGCGCGGATCTCCTGTACGTCTGCCTCGAGGATGGCCGCATCCTGGCGATCGAGCAGGCAACGGGGCGCGAGGCGTGGTCGCACGTCCTCGCCAACCCGCCGGTCGCTGCGCCCACCCTCGCGAGTGGGCGGCTGTTCGTCCCGCAGGTCTCGGGTCGCCTGCTGGCCCTCGATGCGGCGACGGGTGACGTGGTCCTCGAGACGCCCGTGTACCCGACGGCATTCACGACCTCGCCGATGATCGTGGATGGTGTCGCGTACCTGTTCGGGACGGGCGCGATCGTGGCGCTCGACGCCACCACGGGCGTGCGGCTGTGGACGCAACGCGTCGAGAGCAACTGGGCGTTCGTCACACCCGTCCTGTCAGGGCGCTACATCGCCGTCGCGACGGGCGACCGCACGCTCATCTTCGACCGCGTGCGAGGCCAGCAGACCTACTTCTACGAGTTCGAGCGGGCGCACCCGTACTCGATCGTGCTGGCCGAGGACACCGTGTACTCGCTCTCCTCGCGCTTTGGCGCGGCGATCGACATCCACTCGGAGCGCCCGTGGTGGGAGTCGTACCGCAAGTACTGGAACCAGTTCTTCGTCTGGGGCATGGCGCCGGAGCCCCCGCCACCGCCCTCGGAGTGGGTGACCAGCCGGCCACCTCGCGATGGGTACCCGGCCGCCGTGGGGGCGGACCGCCTCCTGGTGGCGGGACCCACGGGCGACGTCCGAGCGCTCTCGCGCGCGGACGGCAGTCCGATCTGGCAAGAGCAGGTCGATGCGGTGACGGCCCCGCCGGTGCTCACGGGCGCGGGTCTGCTGCTCCTGCACCCGACCCACCTCGCGGTCTACGACCCGGGCGATGGGCACGTGGTGGCGTCACGCGCGATGCCAGGCACGGCCCGGCTGGAGTCGGCCGTGGTCACCTCGAGCGGCACGTACGTGATCGCGGAGGACGGGCAGCTGACGGCGCTGCGCTGAGTTCACGGGCTGAGTTCACGGGTGTGAACGCCTCAAATCTGCCAAAGTCCTTCATCGAACCCGTTGATTCTCGACAAATCCTGAAGCTAACCATCCGAAAGGTTGACGCGTAGACACGTACCTGCCACGCTCCTCGAAGTGGAAGCCGCGCTGAACGCACTCGCCGAGCCACATCGCCGTCGCATCCTCGAGTTGCTCCGGGACCAGGAGCTTCCCGCGGGGCGCATCGCGGATCGCTTCGACGTGAGCCGGCCCGCCATCTCCCAGCACATCCGTGTGCTCCTCGAGGCCGGCCTGCTGACGGAGCGCCGCGAGGGCACCCGGCGGATCTACCGCGCGCGCCCCGAGGGCCTCGCGAGCCTCCGCGCGTTCATCGACTCGTTCGGACCGCCCACCGTCCCCTGCAACCACGAGGGCGACGGCGATTCCCCGCCGTGCCAGCGGCCGTGCCCGGAGCTCGACGCCGCCGGCTCCTAGCGCTGCGGCGGCGCAGCGCCCGCCTGCGACACCTCGGTCACCCCGGACACCCGGGAATCTGTGGGAGACGGCACCGCCTCGAGGAGTGGGGCGCCATCGAGGTAGACGACCTCGCGTCCGGGGATCGACGGCACGCGCGCGCCGGGGAACAGCACGCCCGTGAGGTTGAGCGGATCGCACGCCGACAGGGCGATGCGTTCGCCGTCGCGAGGCTCACGCCGCACCCGCCGGAGCATGTCCACCGCCTCGGGGAGCGCGTACTGCTCGCCCATGAAGCCCGCGATGAAGCGGCCCCCGCGCGCGGTGCCTCGGGCTTCCATACGCCTCAGGGCGCGGAGCACGTCGCGCCAGGGGACCGCGAACGCCTCGCGGAGCGCGAGCTCGCGGATCACGACGCCATAGCGGCGCAGGAGGAGCTCCGCGACCGCCTCGGCCTGCTCCTCGGCGTCCACGAGTACCATCGGCGCGCCGAGCAGCGCCCAGCGCCCCGCGGGACTCGGACCAACGGCCAGGCCGCCGAGGAGGCCAGGGCGGTGGCCACGCCTCGCGACCTGGCGCCTCCCCTTGCCGTTCGGGGAACCGGCGACCTGGCGCAGACCCTGGAAGCCATCGGCGGTCACGAGGCCGGCGGCCACCAGCTCGCGGAGCCCGCGCTCGACGTCGCCCGGCAGCCTCCGCGTCGCCGCCACGATCTCCTCGAAGAACAGCGCGCCGCGGTCTCGCAGCAGCTCGTACGCCTCGGCGGCCGCGCCGCGCGTGGGTGGGCGCACCTCGAGGCCCGCGCGACTCAGTGCGAGCAGCGTGCCGAGGTGCGCGCGCGGCGCGAGCGTGATCGGCGTGGCGCGGGTCGCGGCGGCGGCAGTGGCGCCCTCGGCGAGTCCGATGCGCGGCGCGAGGCGGCCCCAGACGACCTCGCCGCCCAGGCTGAGCTCATCGAGGAACCCGGGTGAGTAGTCGTTGACCCGAGCGGGGAGGAGGTCGCTCTCCCACTCGCTGGCGGGCGCCTCGACGCCCTGCAGCTGCTCGATCACCGCCCGCACCCCGGGCTTCCCGAGGAGCGCACGGCCCGTACCGAGGTGCTGCCAGCGCAGCAGGAAGCGCATGAAGTCCTGCGCCGAGACCGGGTCGATCTCGCGGCGCAGGCGATCGAGGGTGAGGCGGTGGATGCGCGCGAGCAGTCGGCGGTCGCACCACTCCTCGAGGGCGGCGCCGGGCGAGAAGCGGCCGCGGAGGACAAAGCCACCCGCCTCGAGCTGCTGGAGTCCCCACGTTACGTCGCGCTCCTCGAGGGCGGTTCGCACCGCGAGCTCGCCCACGGTCACCGGACCGAGCGCCTCGGCGTGCCCGCGCAGGAGCAGGCGGCGCGCTTCCTCGCGGTCCGCGACCTGCAGGCCGATGCCCGCGGGCAGCGGGGGCCGCTCGAGGAACGACCCACCCGGGTACAGGAGATCGATCGCGGGCAGCGACTCGGTGGCGAACCACATCGTCGTGGCGCCGACGGCCACGCGGCCCGCGCGTCCCGTCCCGCGCAACACCTCGAGGTGGTCGTGCGAGCCCTCCGTGCCCTCGATCTCCGCGGCGCGCAGCGCCACGAGGCTCACCAGCGCGTCGTGCACCTCCTCGGCGTCACGTGGGACGGGCCAGGCCTGCTCGCGGACGAGGGCGATCGCCGCCTCGTCGAGCTGGCCCAGGTCGCGGGCATCCGAGGGCAGCGAGCGCCGCAACTGCACCGCGCGCGTGCGCCGCTCCTCGATGGGTGCGTTGTCGAGGTAGGTGAACGGCTTTCCCGTCACGATCTCGTGGGCCATGGGCGAGGGCTCGGTGGTGTCGCGCGCATGGAGGCGGATGCGCCCGTCATCGATGCGCTCGAGCACATCGAGCAGCGCCTCGACATTCATCGCCTCGTGGAGGCAGTCGCGCATCGCCTGGCGCACGTAGGGGTGGTCCGGCAGCTCGAGGGGTCCCGTGACGTTCTCCTGGCAGCCGACCTGCTCCGGGAAGACCGCGGCGAGCAGGTCGTCGGCGATGCGGCGCTGGAGGAACGGCGGCAGCTTGCGGCCGCCGCGCTGCCTCGGGACGGCGAGTGCGCGCGTCGTCACCCAGCGGAAGCGCGTGCCGAAGAGGGGCACGTAGAGCACCGACTGCTCGACGGCTGCCGTGGCGTTCTCGGGCGTCACGTATGCAAAGGAGTCCTCGAGGGGGAACGAGTGCTGCGGGCCGAGCGACATCAGGATCGAGTCGTCGCTGGCGGCCGCCTGCAGCTCGAAGTCGAACGTGACGCAGAAGCGCTTGCGCAGCGCGAGGCCCCACGCGCGGTTGATCCGTGCGCCGAACGGCGCGTGCACCACGAGCTGCATCCCGCCCGTCTCGTCGAAGAAGCGCTCGAAGACCACGTCGGTGTCGGACGGCACGATGCCGAGCGCGTCACGCGTCGCCCTCAGGTAGTCCACGATCTGCGCCGCGCCCCACGCCTCGAGGCCGCACGGGGCCGCGAGGTCGCTCGCGATCAGCTCGAGGTCAGCGCCCGCCTCGAGGCGGCCCGCGACATCACGTCGGAGCGCGCCCACCTCCTCGGACAGCTCGATCGTGCGGCCCGGCGCCTCGCCGAGCCAGAACGGGATACTCGGCGCCGCGCCGTTCGCGTCAACGACACGCACGACGCCGTTGCCGTTCTCGACGTGCGCGATGCGCCAGGACGTGGAGCCGAGGAGGAAGACGTCGCCGATCATGCTCTCCATGGCGAAGTCCTCGTTGACCGTGCCGACGAACGTCTCGTCCGGGTCCGCGATGACGCGGTAGTCGCCCATCTCGGGGATGGTGCCGCCGTTCGTCAGCGCGAGGAGGCGCGAGCCGCGGCGGGCGCGCAGCACCCCGTTGATGCGATCGCGGTGGAGGAGCGGCCGGGCGCGCCCCGCGCCCTCCCCCACGCCCTCGCCGAGGACCGCGAGCACCTCCTCGTAGTCCCGCGTGGCGAGGTCGGCGAAGGGCGCTGCGCCGCGCACCAGGTCGAGGAGGGCGCGCTCGTCCCAGTCCTCGCACGACGCCTCGGCGACCACGTGCTGGGCGAGGACATCGAGGGGCGCGCGCGGCTGCACCACGCGGTCGAGCCGGCCCGCGCGCACCCCTCGGACCAGCGCCGCGCACTCGACCAGCTCGTCGCGCGTCGTGGGGAACAGGCGGCCGGAGGGCCGGAGCCCGAGGGCGTGCCCCGAGCGGCCGACGCGCTGGAGGAAGGCCGCGATGCTGCCGGGCGAGCCCACCTGGCACACGAGGTCGATCGACCCGATGTCGATCCCCAGCTCGAGGGAGGCAGTGGCCACGAGGGCGCGCAGCTCGCCGTTCTTGAGCTGCTGCTCCACGCGCAGGCGGCGCTCCTTCGAGAGACTGCCGTGGTGACTCGCCACGCCGTCCGCGCCGAGCCGTGTCTCGAGGTGGTGCTGGACGCGCTCGGCGGTGCGGCGCGTGTTCACGAAGACCAGCGTCGTGTGGTGCGCCGCGATCAACTCGGCGAGGCGGTCGTAGACCTCGCTCCACTGCTCGGCGGTCATCACCGCCTCGAGCTCCGTGGGCGGCACTTCGACGGCCAGCTCGAGGTCGCGCTGGTGCCCGAGGTCGACGATCGCCGGGAGCGGCCGGTCCCCCTCGGCACCCCGCCCACCGAGGAAGGCGGCGATCTCCTCGATGGGGCGCACCGTCGCCGAGAGGCCGATGCGCTGCGGACGCACCCCGAGGCCGCCGCGCTCGACATCGGTGACCACGTGGTCCAGCCGCTCGAGGGAGAGCGTGAGGTGGCTGCCGCGTCGGTCGCGGGCCAGCGAGTGGATCTCGTCGACGATCACCGAGCGGACGTGGCGGAGGGTCTCGCGGCCCCGCTCCGAGGTCAGGAGCAGGTACAGCGACTCGGGCGTGGTGATCAGGATGTGGGGCGGCCGGCGGACCATCGCGGCGCGCTCGCTGCTCGGCGTGTCGCCGGTGCGAACGCCCGTGCGCAGCTCGGGCAGCGCCATGCCGAGGCCCGCCGCGACCTCGACGATCTCGGCGAGCGGCCCCTCGAGGTTGCGCTGGATGTCGTTGCCCAGCGCCTTGAGCGGCGAGACGTAGACGATCGCCGTGCCGTCCTCGAGGGTGCCGTGCGCCGCCTGCTGGAGCAGCTCGTCGATCCCCGCGAGGAAGGCCGCCATCGTCTTGCCGGAGCCGGTCGGCGCACTCACGAGGACATCCTCGCGGGCCCGGATGCGCGGCCAGCCCTCGGCCTGGGCGTCTGTGGGTGCGCCGAAGCGGTGCTCGAACCACGCGCGGACGGCGGGGTGGAACCCCTCGAGGGGTGACGCGCTCATGCGAACGAGTGTACGCCTCGAATCTGAGTGCACGCGGGATGGACGTGGAGACGTTACGTACGGATAATATCCGTACACCAACCGATCGGAGGCCTCCATGCCGCGAGCGAAGAGCACCGCAACGGAGCGCATCGAACTGCGCACAACGCCGGACGCGAAGGCGCTCTTGCTGCGTGCGGCGGCCTACGAGGCACTCGACCTGAAGTCGTACATTATGAGCGTCGTCATCCCGGCGGCTCGCGAGACCGTGCAGCGCCAGGAGCGCGTCGTGCTCTCCGAGCGCGATTTCGCGCACGTGCTCGATCTCCTCGAGAACCCACCACCACCAACGCCCGCACTGATCGAGGCGGCTCGCCGCTACCTGCGCAACACCGGCCAGATCTGAGGCGCGGTGGAAGTCCGCATCGAGCCGGTCGGCCGGGGCCACGATCGAAGTCGATTCGATTGCGGTGACGCCGAGCTCAACAACTATCTCCGGCGGTATGCGCGCCAGAACCACGAGTCCGGCGGTGCGAGGACATTCGTGGCCGTCGTCCCCGACGATCCGGGGCGACCTCTGGGGTACTACACCGTCGCCCCGACAGCGGTGGAGGCCAGCCGCGTGCCGGTCGAATACATCAGGCGACGCGGCCAGTACCCGGTGCCCTTGTACCTGCTGGCGCGTCTCGCGGTGGACACCACCGTCCAGGGGCAGGGCCTGGGAGCCGACCTCCTGTTCGACGCGGGAGCGCGGGCGTTCCGGGCGGCGTCCGAGATGGGCGGCACCGGGCTGCTCATCGAGGCCAAGAATGAGCGAGCGGCCGCCTGGTACAGGCGGTTCGGTGCGGGGCCGCTCCTCGACGACCCGCTCGCGCTGGTCCTTTCGTTCGACGTCATCAACGACGCACTGCGCGCCTCGGGAGCGCTGTGATCGCCCCTTCCCCACGCCTCGTACAATGCGCGCGTAATCCAGCGGCCCGGCTGAGGGCTGCCCACTTTCGAGGAGACCATCGATGGTTGATTTCGCCGACAACCCGGAGCAGGCGGCGTTCCGCAGCCACGTCAAGGAGTTCATCGCGAGCCGGCTCCCCCCGGAGCTGAAGCTCAAGCCGGACGAGGTCCGCGGCTTCGACGAGGAGGACCCGGAGGAGAAGAAAGAAGCCCTCGGGCGCTGGCGCGCGGCGCTGACCGAGAACGGCTGGATCGCGCCGATGTGGCCGAAGGAGATCGGCGGCGCAAACCTCTCCAAGCAGGAGCAGTTCATCGTCAACGAGGAGTTCGCGGCCGCGGGCGCACCTCGGCTGACCGTGCACACGGTCGGCAGCACGATCATGGTGCACGGCTCCGAGGAGCAGAAGCGCGAGTTCCTCGCGCCGATGGTGCGCGGCGAGACCCGCTGGTGCCAGGGGTACTCCGAGCCGGGCTCGGGCTCCGACCTCGCCTCGCTGCAGACGCGCGCCGTCCGCGACGGTGACGACTTCGTGATCAACGGGCAGAAGATCTGGACCTCGGGGGCGCACCTCGCGAACATGATGTTCATGCTCGTCCGGACCGACCCGGACGCCCCCAAGCACCGAGGCATCACCTACCTCCTGCTCTCGATGGAGACACCGGGCATCTCGGTACGTCCGCTCAAGCAGATGTCCGAGGCGTCGGGCTTCAACGAGGTGTTCTTCGAGGACGTGCGCGTCCCCGTGCGCAACGCCGTCGGCGAGATCAACCGTGGGTGGTATGTCGGGGCCACTCACCTCGACTTCGAGCGGTCGGGCATTGGCCAGTCCGTGGGGCAGATCCAGACGCTCGATGCCCTCAAGGGGTTCATCGGAGACCCCGCCGAGCAGCAGCGTGGGCGCTCGAAGGTTGCTGAGAAGCCCGTGCTGCGGCACGAGCTGGCGGACCGCTACACCGAGGCGGAGGTCGCGTACTGCTTCTCGCGGCGCGTGATCTCGATGGAGGCCGCGGGCCAGATCCCGAACTACGAGTCCTCGATGGCAAAGATGTTCAACACCGAGTTCTCGCAGCGCATGGCGAGGACGGCCACGAAGACCCTCGGGCTGTACGGCGGCCTCTTCAGCGAGACCGACGACGGCTACACGCCGATGAAGCGCCGCTGGTCGCGCATGTACCTCTCGACGGTGTCCGCGACGATCGCGGGCGGCACCTCCGAGATCCAGCGCAACGTGATCGCGACGCGCGGCCTGGGCCTGCCTCGAGGCTAGCCCCGGACTCGACCGGAACCGACGCGAGGCCCGGCCGCTGCGCCGGGCCTCGTTGCGTGCGCGCGCACAGAGGAGGCAGCCGTGCAGCAGCCAACGCCCGAGGAGGGCAACGCGGCCTCCCTCGCTGCCTGGGAGGCGAACGCCGCCTTCTGGGACCAGCGCATGGGCGAGGGCAACGACTGGGTGGAGCGGCTGTGCTGGCCCGCGCTGACACGCCTCCTCGACGTGCGGGCGGGCGAGCGCATCCTCGATG
>JADLFF010000035.1 GCA_020845735.1 Dehalococcoidia bacterium | reverse complement strand
TCGCGATCAGCGCCGGGCCTCGGCCGGTGGGCCGCCGGGTGTGCTCCATCGCCATGACGATGTCGATCGTCTCGTCGATGGACTTCGTGCCGATGGCGCCGGCCTGCTTCACCATCGCGTCCCACACCGCCACCGAGGAGGCCAGCGAGCCGGTGTGCGACAGCACGGCCTGCGCACCCGCACTCGAGCGACCGCCGCGCCAGATGATCACCGGCTTCACGGCGGTCGTCTTCTTCAGCGTCTCGTAGAAGCGCCGGCCGTCCTTCACCCCCTCGAGGTACATCGCGATCACGTGGGTGTCGGGGTCCTCGCGCAGGTAGTCGAGGTAGTCCGACTCGTTGACGATGACCGCGTTGCCGATCGACACGGAGCGCGTCATCTGCACGCCGACCCGCTGGAGGCCGAGCGTCATCCCGATCGCGTGCGTGCCGCTCTGCGAGATCACCGAGACGCGGCCACCCTCGCCCTTGTCGGCGTCGGTCGTGAACTTGAGACCGAGGCGGCGGTTGTAGATGCCCATGCAGTTGGGCCCCACGATCGGCATCCCGTCGCCCGAGGCGAGCTCGACGATCTTGTTCTGCAGCTCGATCGCCTGTGGCTCGCCGGTCTCGGCAAAGCCCGAGGTGAACATGCTGATACCGCCGACCTTGCGCTGGATCGAGTCGGCGACGATGCGCGGCGCGATCGGCCTCGGCACGGCGCAGATCACGAGGTCGATGTCGCCCGGCACGGCGTCGAGCGAGGTGAAGTTGGTGAACCCGCGCTTCTCGATCTCCTCGATGTCACGCGGGTCGACCTGCACGGAGTAGACCTGCCCGGAGAACTCCTGCTGGTTCGTGAGCCACTGGTAGTTGGGGCCCTTGTCCCCGACGACCACGACGGTCTTCGGGTTGAGGGTGCGATGGAGGCGCTGCAGGTCGACGGGCATCGAGGGCTAGGCCTCGGTGAGGACGACGCGTGCGTCGACCGCGATCACGCCGTCTGGCCTCGCGATCACCGGGTTGAGGTCCAGCTCGCGCACCTCGGGGTGGGCGACGGCGAACTCGGAGACCTGGAGGAGCAGCCGCTCGAGGGCTGCGACGTCGGCGCCGGCCTGGCCGCGTACGCCCTCGAGGACCGGGAACGCCTTGATCTCGCGCACCAGCTGCGAGGCGTCACGCGGCTCCAGCGGCACGATGCGGAACGCCACGTCCTTCAACACCTCGACGAAGATGCCGCCGAGGCCAAACATCATCACGTGGCCGAACTGCGGATCGGTCGTGAGCCCGACGATCACCTCGGTGCCGGACTCGGCCATCTGCTGCACCGCGACGCCGTCGATCTTCGCGCCCGGCGCGTTCGCCTTGACCCGGCTCATCATCTCCTCGAAGCCGTCCTTGACCGCCTTGGCAGTCTTGAGGCCGAGCATGACGCCACCGACGTCCGACTTGTGCGCGATGTCGCCGGAGACGACCTTCATCACCACCGGGTACCCGATCGAGCGCGCGATCTTCGCCGCCTCGTCGGCCGTTGTGGCGAGCTTCGAGACGGTCACGGGGATGCCCGCGCCGTGCAGCAGCTCTTTCGACTCCACCTCGGTCAGCAGCGTACGGCCAGCGGCGCGTGCGGCTGCAATCGGCTCGCTCATGCGGTCATCTCCTGCGGTAGATGCTGGGGCCCCGGGCACGCCACCCACGGGAGGCGTGAAGCGCCGAAAGCATACGTGTCAACCCACCGCCCGTCGAGGCGTGCGCGACCGCCGGATCCCACCGCGCGCGGCCCTCGATGCCCCGAGCCGGCCATTATGTCTGCGCATCGCCCGCGAGTGCGGTCGTCCCCTCGCCGAGGAGCCGCTAGCCTGTCGCACCATCACCACCTCGAACCTACCGCCCCCGACGAGGACAGGAACGCCCGATGAAGCTCGCGCAGCGCGTCCAGCAGCTCCCCCCGTACCTCTTCGCACGCATCTCGGCCGTGATTGCCGAGAAGCGTGCGCAGGGCGTCGACGTGATCTCGCTCGGCATCGGGGACCCCGACCTGCCCACGCCGCCGCACATCCTCGAGGCCCTCAAGCAGGCCGCCGACGTGCCGGCGAACCACCGCTACCCCGAGTCGGACGGCCTCCCCGAGTTCCGGCGCTCAATCGCAGGCTGGTACCAGCGGCGGCACGGCGTCACCCTCGACCCGGATAAGGAAGTCGTGCCGCTGATCGGGTCGAAGGAGGGCATCGGCCACCTGCCGTTGTGCCTCGTGGACCCGGGCGACATCGTCCTCATCACCGACCCGGGGTACCCGGTCTACGAGGTGGGCACGATGTTCGTCGGTGGCGAGGTGCACAGGCTCCCCCTGCGCGAGGAGGACGGCTGGCTCCCGCGCCTCGATGACGTCCCGAACGCGGTCGCCGAGCGCGCCACCCTCCTCTGGCTGAACTACCCCAACAACCCGACGGGCGCCGTCGCGGACCGCGCCTTCTTCGAGCACGCCGTGCAGTGGGCCCGGCGCCACGACGTGGTGATCGCGCACGACCTCGCCTATGCCGACGTCGCCTACGACGGCTACCGCCCCACCTCAATCCTCGAGATCGACGGCGCGATGGACGTGGCGATCGAGTTCAACTCGCTGTCCAAGGCGTTCAACATGACCGGCTGGCGCGTCGGCATGGCCGTCGGCAACCGCGAGGTGATCGACGCCCTCACCCGCGTGAAGTCCAACCTCGACAGCGGCATCCCCCAGGCGATCCAGGCCATGGCCATGGCCGCCCTCGAGGGGCCGCTCGACGCCCTCGATGAGCACAACGTCATCTACCAGCGGCGCCGCGACCGCGTCGTCGAGGTGCTGCGCGCCCTCGGGCTGCGCCTCGAGCCGCCGAAGGCCAGCCTCTACGTCTGGGCACGCCTCCCCGAGGGCGAACGCAACTCAGGGGAGTACGCGCAGCGCCTGATCGAGGCCACGGGCGTCGTCGTCACGCCGGGCCGCGGCTACGGCGAAGCCGGCGAGGGCTACATCCGCATCTCGCTCACCACACCCGACGACCGCCTCGACGAGGCACTCAACCGCCTCGCGCGGTTCGCCCGCGGCGAGCAGGTGCTGTAGCCACAGCCGCCAGGCCCGACCGGACTGTCATGAGGTCGCCGCGGGCCGCGACCGTTGTCCGTCGCCGTTGCGTGCACCTGCGGTCCAGCGTTTCCTCGGACCGTCCTGTCGAGGACGGCGGCGTGAGGAGGCGAACGATGGGATCGACGACGGCGGCACGCTGGTGGATGGCAGGCAGCGGCGTGGCGATGGTCGCGCTGGGCATCCTCGCGAGGCTGGACACGACGGTTGCCGGCACCGCGCCGGACGCCCTCCTGAGGATGAACGCCATGCACGGCACGGTGCACGCGCTCGGTGGTGTGCTCACGATCGGGGCAGCCGCCGCGCTCAACCCTCGATGGCTGGCGGTAGCGACGTTCGGCTACGGCGCGATCTTCGTGTTCGCGTTCGCCTCGAACCTCGCCAGTCCCGACTTCTTCGGGATGATGCCCGAGGCGCCGGCGAACCTCGGGGTGCACGTGATGCACGCGACAGTGGCCATCGCCAGCCTCGCCCTCGGAGCGCTGGCGCTACGGCAGTCCGGCGGGCGCGCCTCGTACGTGGCGAGTCCGACGAGTCCGACCGCGGCCCGCTGATCGAGCAGGCGAGCCAGCCGAACTAGGCGAGCAGGGCCGCGAGCGCCTCGTCACTGAGGGCGGTGCGCATGAGCTCGCCCGCGCGCTCGGCCTTCTCCTCGCCGGAGAACGGGCTGCGCCCGAACGTCCCCTCGATGTCACGCACCGTCTCGATCGTGCCCTCGGGCGCCAGCAGCAGCGTGACCCGCCGGTCCGAGGCGACACGGTCCACGATGTACGGGCTCGGGTCGGTGCCGCCGCTGAGGATCAGGCAGCGCGTGTCGGTGCGCAGCGCTGCGAGGGCACTGTCCACCTTCTCCGCGCGCGCAACGACCGCCTTGCGCGCGTACCTCGCGAAGTGGGCGTCGTTGGGGTCCGAGGCGATCGGGCTGACCACGATGTGCTCACACACGTCCTGCTCGCCCGCCTCGGAACGCGCGAGGACGCGAGCGCGACTCGCCTCGATGAGCGCGCCCACCGTCGGTGCGGCGAGCAGCCGGTCCTCGGCGAGACGGCCCGTGCCGGGCTTCCGCGCGTGATTGACGATGAGCGCGCCGCCGCTCGGAGCCGAGGTGCCCTCGGGACCCACGAGCACGAGGCGAGCCTTGAGCCGCGTCGCGAGCGCGGCACCATCGCTGCCCGCCGGCGCCTCGATGATCGTGACGCCATCGGGGCTGTCGGAGACGGCGCCCTCGGCGAGCGGCACACCCGAGGCGTTCGCGAACTCGAGGAGCCCGAACGCGTGGGCGTCGCTGGCCGCGCGATCGTCGCCCTCCAGCCGCTCGAGACGCACTCGATGCCCCGCGTAGGCGACGCGATGCGCAAGGCCTGCGGCCACCGTGGAGGCACCCGCCCCTGGCGCCGTGCCGGACACGAGAATCAGGGTCATGCGATGTACTCCAACCCACGGGAAGCCGGGCGGGTCGAGCCTAGGTGTGGCACCTGATGTTCGCAAGCCTGTGGACGATCCCGGGAGCCCTCGGAGTGCGTAAGGCGCACCGGCCTATACTGAGCGCAATGCTCCTCGCGCGATGGCTCACCTCCGTCCTGTTCGCGCTGTCACTGCCGCTGTGCCTCGTACTGACGAATGTGCGCTTTGCCGCCTCGGAGCCGCGCGTGCAGACGCTCGGATTCCGCCTCTACGACGTGGCCGCGACCACAGGCGTCAGTTCGATCGAGCTGGATGCCGCCGCACATGACATCGCGCGCTACTTCCGAGATGACCGCCAGGCCCTCGATACACGCGTGCACCTCGGCGGTGAGGAAGTGGCCCTGTTCAACCCGCGCGAGATCGGCCACATGCGAGACGTGAAGTCCCTCATGCAGGGCGTGTTCCGCATCCAGGAGTTGTCGTTCGTCTATGTCGCGGCTTATGTCTGCTTTGTAGTGCTCTGGTCACGGGAGCGATCGTTGCGAAGATTCGCGCGGCTGCTCGTCGTGTCCGGCCTCATGACGCTGAGCCTCCTCGGGCTGACGGCGGCCGCGATGCTCGTCGGCTTCGAGCAGCTGTTCGTCCAGTTCCATCTGCTCTCGTTCAGCAACGACCTGTGGCAGCTCAACCCCGCCACCGACCGGCTGATCCAGATGTTCCCGCTCGAGTTCTGGTTCCAGGTCTCGATGGTGATCGGCGCGGTCACGATGGTCGAGGCCGCGCTCGTCGCCCTCGGAGGGCTGGTGTACCTGCGTCGCGCCCGGGGACCGTGGCGCCGTGGGTTCGGTGCCCTCGACCGTTCCGGTGACGCCGTCCCTGCGAGATAACACCTAGTATTGCTCGGACCCCGACGAGCGGGTCGTTGCCGATAGGAGGTCGAGCATGGTCCGAGCAGACGCGAACACCGCGACCGAGGCGGCTGTCGACCGCGCCGTGGCGTTCTCGCGCGCGATGGTGAGCGGTGACGCAGACGCCCTCGAGGAGCTCCTGGCACCCGACTTCACGTACACGCACATGAACGCGCGCGTGGAACCTCGAGGTGAGCTCATCCCCTCGGTGCGGGACGGGCGCAGGAACCAGCGCATGGACTTCGAGCAGCTCTGGACGCGGTCCTACCCCGGAGTCGTGCTCGTGAACGGGCTCAACCACATGGTGGTGGGCCCCCTCGACAAGCCCGTGGCGTTCGATTCGCATTTCACGGCCGTTCTCGTGGACCTCGAGGGGCGGTGGCAACTGGTCGCGTACCACTCCACAAAGGTGCCGGAGGCCTAGCCTCTGACACCTCGAGGCGCGAGTTCGGTTTGCAGCACGAACTCGCGCCTCGGCAACGTCGCAGCACTGGTCACGGCACCGTCACGGCCCTGCGAGGTGATCCCGCTGGCCCCTCAGCGCGGCGAGCCGTGGGGCGGCGTGCGGCTAGAAGTCGAAGTCATCGCCCATCCCCAGCCCGCCGAAGTCATCATGACCGTGGCCGTGGCCGTCGCCACCGCCGTACTCCTCGGGGCTGAAGTCGTCGCTCATCACATCGATGGCCGCCGACGCGCCCACCGCGAACATCGAGAGCTTGCGTGCGGTCGAGGTCGACCCGCAGTGCGAGCACTTTGCGCGGTCGTCGCGCTTCGCCAGGGGTCGCATCAGCTCGGTGGTCTCGCCGCACTTCTTGCAGGCGTACTCGTAGATGGGCACGGGTGCACTCCGTTGCTGGATCGCGTGGGCGAGGATTGTACCGAAGTGTCGTCGGCGGGCCGCCCGAGGCTGGCGCGTGCCCGGCTCGGCGCGCGAGCACGGCCGGACGGCACCCCCCGGGCGCACCGAGTCGCGCCCCCGGTCGCTTCCCGCTCGCTCCCACGAGGCGCGTGATAACGAATGAAGAACCGTGCAAGTCGGCACATTCTTACGCGCACCGCCCTGGGGCCTGTTCCGAGTACCGATTGTAAGCTGCTAATATCGCAAGAATGCGCAACCGTCCTGGCACACGCACGGGCACTGCGACGCGAATCCTTGATGTCGCGGAACGCCTCGCAGAGACGCGCGGCTACAACGGCTTCAGCTACGCCGATGTGGCTGTCGAGGTCGGCGTCACCAAGGCCAGCCTCCACTACCACTTCCCGAGCAAGGCCGAGCTCGGGCGGACGCTGCTCGAGCGCTACACGCGCCGCTTCATGTCGGAGCTCGAGGGCATCGCCGCCCTCGAGGCGTCCAGCGTGCACAAGCTCCACCAGTACGTTGAGATCTACTCGGAAGCGCTCCGCGAGGAGCGCATGTGTCTATGTGGCATCTTCACGGCGGAGTGGGCGACTCTCCCGGAGTCGATGCAAGCGGCGATACGCCGCTTTTTTGCGCTGAACGAGACCTGGCTGACGGCGCTGCTCGAGGCGGGGCGCGCCGAGGGCGCGTTCGTGTTCGAGTCGCATCCCTCCGATCTGGCGAGCGTGGTGACGTCCGCCCTCGAGGGTGCGCTGCTGCTCGCTCGGACTGGCGCCGAGCCGGCCCGGTTCACGGCGGTCACGTCCCAGCTCCTCCGCACCATCGTCCCCGCCGAGTAAGCGCCGCGGCCTCCTCGGCCCGGGCGTGCGCCCTCGGGACCCGCCGATCTGACGACGCGACTGCAACATCCAGTGGCGCATCGATGTGCGGGGTCGAGGCGTGCCCACGTACGTTGATCCCTCGAGGTGCTCATGGGAGCACAGAGGAGGGACCATCCGTGCGCTTGTTTGCCAGCCTCAGTCGGTACGCTGCTCCGCCGCTCGTCGCCCTGGTGGCGGTGGCCTCGATGTGGTCGGTCGCGTCGGCACAGACCGCGACCGCCACACCGACCGCAACGGCGACGCCCACCGCGACCGCAACCACGAGCCCGACGCCGACCCCCACCGTCACCGCGACGCCGATCGCCGCGGGGATCAGCGGAACTGTGCCGGCCGCCGGTGGCATGGGCCTGCTCGTCGCGCTTGGTGCGAACACGCCGACGAGCCTGGTCGCGACCCTTGCGGGTTCCGGCTGCAACGTCGAGACGCTGGGCGTGATCCAGGCCGGTACCTGGTACATCTACGTGAACGGCGCGCCGGCGACGGTCAACGCGAGCTTCCCCGCCTCGATGACCGACCGCCAGGGGTTCTTCGTGCGCTGCCGCTAGCACGAGTCGTGCCGGACCGCCCGCTGCCCCACTGGCGGGCGGTTGCACCTCGCGACGGTTGCACCTCGCGAGGCGCGCGGGGACGATGCCCGCATGGGAATGCGGGAACGATTCGCGCAGTTCCGAGGCGGCGCCTCGAAGCCCGAGGTGCGCGCACCGGTCGAGGAGCCACCAGCCCTCGGCGAGCGGCGCCCGGCGCTCGTCGTCGGGCTGGGCAACCCCGGTGACCGCTACGCCCGCTCGAGGCACAACGTGGGCCAGTGGTGCATTCGGGAGCTGGCGAGGCGGCACGCCGTGTCGCTCTCCCGCCAGGGCAAGATCGAGGTGGGCCGCGCCACCCTCGAGGGCAGGACCGTGCACCTCGGCCGCGTGCAGTCGAACTACTACAACGACAGCGGCGGTCCGATCCAGGGCGAGCTGCGCCGCCTCGGGCTGGCGCCGTGGCAGTTGCTGGTGGTCTACGACGAGCTCGATCTTCCCGTGGCGCAGATCCGGATCCGGGCCTTCGGCGGGCACGGCGGGAACAACGGGATGCGCTCGGTGATCGCAGCCCTCGGGTCGCAGGACTTCGCGCGGATCCGCATCGGCATCGACCGGCCATACGACGACGGTGCGCCGGTGCGGGAGCCCGAGCGCATCGCGGGCTGGGTGCTCTCGTCCCCGCCGCACGAGGAGCGCGAACGCCTCGACGAGGCCGTGGCACGGGCGGCGGACGCCATCGAGCTCGCGGTCACCGACGGCATCGAGGCCGCGATGAGCCGCTTCAACCCCTGACGCCCTCGTCCAGCCGCACCACGCAGTGACCGAAGCGTGACGAGACGTGACGCGCGGCCGCTCCGGGCCGCACGCGCCGGGCGTACTCGGATGGTCGCGCTACAATCGATGTCGTCGAGGTTCTGAGCAGGGCCACCCGCAGGGGCGGCCCCGTTTTGGCATGGCGCGAAGCCGATCGGAGCCCACGCTGGACCTGAGCAGCCTCCTTCCCGTTCTCCAGCGCGTCGAGCCCCTCGGCGAGATCACCGCGCGCCTCGATGCGGGCCACGCGGTGCTGCTCGGCGTCCCCGACTCCGCGAAGGCCGTCGTGGCGGCGCTCCTCTGGCGGCAGTCGCGGAGGCCCCTGCTCCTCGTCGTGCCTCGCGAGGTGGACGCCGAGGCAGCCGTCGACCAGCTGCAGGCGTGGACCGGCGGCCAGGCCGTCCACTACCCCTCGCGAGGGCAGCTGCCGTACGCCCGTGACGCCGTCGACGCCTCGCTGGTGGCGCGCCGTATCGCGGTGCTCGCCGCGCTCGCGCGCAGCGAGCCAGTCCTGGTCGTGGCCTCCGCGGCCGCGGTCGCCGAGCACACCGTCCGCCCCGCGGACCTCTCGAGGGGACCCGGCCGCATCGATGTGGGCCAGCGCCTGGGCCTCGAGGCGTTCGCGGTCAGCCTCGTCGAGGCGGGCTATCAGGTCGAACCGCTGGTCGAGGCGCCCGGACAGGCGGCGCGCCGTGGCGGCCTCGTCGACGTGTGGCCGGTGGACGCACCGAACCCGTACCGCCTTGAGTTCATGGGCTCCGAGGTGGAGTCGATCCGCGCGTTCGATCCGGGCACGCAGCGCACGGTCGAACGCCTCGAGCGGGCTGACATCGGTCCGGCAACCGAGTGGTTCTTCACCCGCGACGAGCTGAACGACATCGCGGAGTACGTGGGCGAGCCCGGCCGGCAGAGCGCGCGCGCGGAGATCGAGGACGAACGCCGGTCGCTGCAGCGCGGCGAGCTCCCCGTGCCCGGGTTGTACGGCCCGCTCGGCTCGCACTCGACGTTGCTGGACCATGCCCGCGAGGGCTGGCGCGTCGTCGTCGACGAGTCGTCGAACGTCGCGGCCGCGCTGCACGACCTCGACGAGCTGGCGCGCGAGCGTCGCGAGGAGCTCTCCACGCGCGGCGAGCTCGGGGCCGCGACGCCGTACCCGCACGCCACCGGCCCCACCATCGAGAGCGCGCTCGAGCGGCACGGGGCGCGCGCCGACCTCGGCCGGTGGGTGACCGGCCAGGAGCCCGGCTCCTTCCGGCTGCCGTTCCAGACCGCCGATGCCTACGCGGGCCGCCTCCCGGCCGCCGCCGAGGACCTGCGGCGGCGCTCGCAGCGCGGCGACCGCGTGCTGATCGTCTCGCAGCAGGCGCAGCGCTTCGCCGAGGTGCTGCGCGAGGAGCGCGTGGATGCGCACGTGCGCGCAGACCTCGAGAGCGCGCCTGCCGACGGCGAGGTCGCGCTCATCCAGGGCGGACTCCCCGAGGGCTGGCAGGTCGGCATCGCCAGCGACGTCATCCTCCTCCAGACCGACCGCGAGCTGTTCGGGTTCACGAAGCGCCGTCGCCAGCTCCGTCGTCGCGAGTCGCATCGGTCGCAGTTCCTCGCCGAGGTGCAGCCCGGCGACTTCGTGGTGCACATCGACCACGGCATCGCGCGCTTCGGCGGGATCGTGCGGCGGCCCGTCGGCGACGAGGACCGCGACTACCTCGAGCTGCGGTACGCCGGCGAGGACCGCCTGTACGTGCCGATCGACCAGGTGGACCGCGTCTCGAGGTTCGTCGGGCCCTCCGACCACCCGCCGCGCCTGACGCGGCTCGGGACGCAGGAGTGGTCGCGCGCTCGAGCGAAGGTCCGCGAGGCAGTGGCGCTCGTCGCCGCCGACCTCGTGCGGCTGTACGCCGCGCGCCAGATGCTCGAGGGCCACGCGTTCCGGCCGGACACCGAGTGGCAGCGCGAGCTCGAGGAGTCGTTCCCCTACGAGGAGACCCCGGACCAGCTCACGGCCCTCGCCGAGGTGAAGGCGGACATGGAGCGCGCCCAGCCGATGGACCGCGTCATCTGCGGCGACGTCGGGTTCGGCAAGACCGAGGTCGCGCTGCGAGCGGCGTTCAAGGCGGTGATGGACGGGTACCAGGTGGCCGTCCTCGTGCCCACGACCGTCCTCGCGCAGCAGCACGAGAAGACGTTCCGCGAACGCCTCGCGGGGTTCCCGGTACGCATCGATGTGCTCTCGCGCTTCCGCTCGGACGAGGAGGCGCGCGATGTCATCCAGCGCCTCGCGGCCGGCGAGATCGACATCGTGATCGGGACGCACCGCCTGCTCCAACCCAGCATCGAGTTCGCCAACCTCGGGCTGGTGATCATCGACGAGGAGCAGCGCTTCGGCGTGACGCACAAGGACCGGCTCAAGCGCTTGCGCCTCGAGGTGGACGTGCTCACGCTCTCCGCGACCCCGATCCCGCGCACGATGCACATGGCGCTCTCCGGCATCCGCGACATGTCGACGATCGACACGCCGCCCGGAGGCCGCCAGCCCGTGCAGACCTACGTGGCGGAGTGGGACGACTCGCTCGTGCGGGAGGCCGTCCTCCATGAGATCGAGCGCGGCGGGCAGGCCTACCTCGTGCACAACCGCGTGCAGAGCATCGACACGTTCACGGATCGGATGCGCGAGCTGGTCCCCGAGGCCCGGTTCGTCGTGGGGCACGGCCAGATGCCGGAGTCGATCCTCAAGCGGGTGATGGAGCGGTTCTCCGAGGGCGAATTCGATGTCCTCGTGTGCACGACGATCATCGAGTCAGGCATCGACATCCCGAACGTCAACACGCTGATTGTCGACAGCGCGGACCGCCTCGGACTGGCGCAGTTGTACCAGCTCCGAGGGCGCGTGGGCCGCAGCGCGCACCAGGCCTCGGCGTACCTGTTCCATCCTCGCGACCGCATCCTCACCGAGGAGGCGCAGCAGCGCCTCGCGGCCATCTTCGAGGCGAGCGAGCTGGGCGCAGGCTTCCAGGTCGCGCTGCGTGACCTCGAGATCCGCGGCGCGGGCAACCTGCTGGGCGCCGAGCAGAGCGGCAACATCGCCTCGGTCGGATTCGACCTCTACACGAAGATGCTGGCCGAGGCCGTTGAGTCGATGCGTGCCGCCCACGAGGGGCGCGCGCCCGTCGCCACTGCCGAGGCGAAAGCGCCCGCCGTCGACCTGCCGACCTCCGCGTTCATCCCCGAGTCGTACGTGCCGGAGCTTGAGGCGCGGTTGTCGCTCTACCAGCGCATCGCCGCGCTCACCTCGATCGAGGAGTGCGAGTCACTGGTCACCGAGACGGCGGACCGCCTGGGGGCGATCCCGCAGCCGTTGCACCAGTTGTTTGCTCTCGTGCGCATCCGCCTCGCGGCGCGCGATGCGCAGGTCTCCGCCGTGCGGGTGGAGGACAACGAGGTGGTGGTCGTGTCGGCGGACCGTGCCGCCTTCGGGAAGCGCACGCTCCCGGGCCTCCCTCGAGGGGTGCGCGTCGGCCAGTCGCAGGTACGCGTGGCGAAGAACGCGCTCGGCAAGGACTGGCTGCGCTCCATCGAGTTGCTGCTGCGCCTCCTCGCGAGTGGCGCGCGCCAGCCGGCCGCGGCCGGCACCCGCTAGCTCATGGCACCGTCGGTCCGGCTGCGGGACGTGCGCCCCGAGGAGCAAGACGCCTTCTTCGAGGCGTTCGCCGCCTACCACACCGAGCTCGATGCTCTCGACGACGATGCGGGCGTGCACTCCGTCGAGGCGTATCGTGCGGCCCTGCTCGAGGACCTCGAGGGCTCCGGCCGCGAGCTGTGGTGGATCGAGGCGGACGGCGAACGCGCCGGGTTCGCCGTCGTGCAGACGCTCCCCGACTGGCCCGACGACCGCACGGACGTGGCCGAGATCACCGAGTTCTACGTCGAACCACGGTTCCGCCGATCCGGCGTCGGACGCGCGGCCGTCGAGGCGATCCTCGCCGACCACCGTGCGCGCGGCACGCGCCTTGTGGAGGCGGCCATCCTCGAGCGGAACGGCGCGGCCCGGGCGTTCTGGGCCACCCTCGGCTTCGAGGCACGCGCGCGCCTCACGGCACGGCGGCCGTAGCGGTCGCCCGCCACCCCTCGAGTCAGGCCGCGCGCGACTGGGGTTCCGGGCGCACGTAGGCCTGTCCGCAGCGGGCGCAGCGCCCTCGAGGCCCACGCCAGGCCACCGAGGGCTTCGCGCCGGCCTCGGCGGGGGCGTCGCAGAGGCGGCAGTGGTCGAGGCGGCCCGCCACCTCGATGGGTGGGAGCGCGTCGCGGAGGAGCATCCCGGGATCCGAGGCCAGGGCGTACTTCTGCCCGCACTGGGCGCACCGCCCGTGCGGCCCCGTCGTGTTGGGGCCCATCCAGACCACCGTGGTGCGGAAGCTGACCGGCCCATCGGGGTCACAGAACAGGCAGTGCCAGGTGTGCGCGGGCACCGTCACGATGGGGTCGTGATCGCGAGGCCGCAGTAGCTCGTCCTCGGGAGGGAGCTCGCGCATGGGACACCTCCGGGCATCCTTGCCCGATCCCATTGGCGTCCGGGCATCGACTCGGGCGCATCGGGGGAACCCCTCGGCGCGCGCGCCACGAGTGCAAACTGGCCCGGAGGATGGGGAATCCCCGTATAGTGGCGGCGATTTCGAGGCACCGCGCGAGTTCCAGAAGGGCGGGTCCGTGGCGAACCACGACCAGATCATCCAGGCCATCGAGGACGTCGATAACCGCATCGAGGAGATGTGGGACCGCATCCTCGAGAACGGCGAGACAGCCCTCGCCGAGGGCACGTGGCGCGTCCGGGACGCCCTCAGCCACCTCGCCGCGCGGGGCAATGGCGTCGCCCGCGTGCTCGCGCGATACGAGGCGCACAGGGCCGGGACTCCCGCAGCGGCACCGCGCAGCATCGACGAGATCAACCACGACCAGGTCGCGGAACGATCGGACAAGTCGGTGCGCGAACTCCTGGACGAAGTGCTGGCGGGGCACCAGGCGGCGATCAAGGCCGTGCGGGACGTATCGCGCGAGATCCTGCGCGAGAAGATCCCGGCCGGCTACCAGCCCGGCGAGATCGAAGTCGGCGACTCGATCATGCGCGGTGGCCCGTACCACGACCACGGCCACCTCGACCAGGTGGAGGCCGTCCTCCCGCCCGAGTAGCCCCCGACCGACCGTCCGCGCGTCAGGCGCGCCCTGCGATGCGAGGCGCGTGAGCCCGGTGGGCGCTACATTCTCGTGATGGCGCTCACCGAGGCCTCCTCGACGGCGACCGCTGCCTCGACCACCGCGCCCCCGCGCGAGCCGTCGTTGCTGGCGCTGCACGACTTCCGCATCATCCTGCTGACCCAGCTGTTCTCGGGGCTGCGCGGGCCGATCCTCTGGTTCTCCCAGGCCTGGTACGTGAACGCTGCGGCGCCCGAGGACCGGCGCGTGCTGTTCCTCGGCGTGCTGGCGACGGTCAACGGCCTCGCGTTCCTCGGGTGGTCGCTGTTCGGCGGTGCGCTGGCCGACCGCTATCCGAGGCGCACCACGCTGATCGCGAGCCACCTCGCGGGCGCGGTGCTCGTCGGGATCACCGCGATCGTGCTGTCGCTCCCCGGCGTCGAGGAAGGCGGCGCGTGGCTGATCCCGGTCATGCTGCTGTTCGCGACGTTCGGCCTGATGAACGCGCAGGACCTGCCCTCGAGGACCGCGCTGGTCAGCGATGTGGTGCCGCCCGCGCAACTGACCAGCGCCGTCACGATGAACTGGCTCGCGATGGCGCTCGTCATGCTCGTCGCGAACGTCCTCGGCGGCACACTCGTCGAGGCGCTCGGGTTCGGCCTCACCTACGCGATCGGCGTCGTGCCGCACCTCGTCATTGTGGGCCTGCTCTGGAGGCTCCACCTGCGCGCCGGCCCCGCCGACGTCGACGCTGCCGGGCGCTCGCTCCTCGCCAACGTGCAGGACGGCATCGGCTACCTGCGCGTCGACCCGGCCGTGCGCTGGACCGTGCTGCTGATGTGGATCGCCGTCTTCGGCGGGATGAACGTGCTGTGGACGCTCGGCGCGGCATGGATGCGCGACGTGATGGACCTCGGGCCGGCGGGGTGGAGCCGGCTCACCGTGTTCTGGTCCGCGGGCATGATCGGAGCGTCGCTGCTGCTCATGATGCGCGGCGGCTATCGAGGCAAGGGCCGCCTCTTCATCGGCGCGGGCGTGCTCTACGGCGTCGCCGTCGTCGTGTACGCCTTCTCGAGGTCGATTCCCCTCACGGGTGCCGCGATGTTCTTCGGCGGCCTCGCGTTCCAGCTCCAGCAGACCGTGGGCACCGCCATTCTCCAGAACGTCGTCCCGAGGTCGCTCCTCGGGCGAGTGACCGCGCTGCTCTTCCTCGCGCAGGGGCTGGCGCAGACCTCGGGGCTGGCGTTCGGGCTCCTCGGACAGGTGATGAGCCTCGAGCTGCTGTTCCCCATCGTGGGCGGCGTCATGCTCGCGAGCGCGGTCGCGATTGCCGTCCTCCAGCGCCCGCTGCGAGCCCTCGACTGAGGCCATCCGAGGCCCGCATCACGCTCGCGGCGAGGCCCGCATCACGCCCGCGGCGAGGCCCGCACCCCGCGCTGTCCGGGTGCACGCGGTGACCCCCTCGCAAGGGCCGACTAGACTGAAAACACGTAGCGGAGGCGCGTGACCGTGCCAGATGTCAACTTCACCTCTCGACCCGAGCTCCGGGAGCCGATCCTCGTGACCGCGTTTGCGGGCTGGAACGACGCCGGCGAGGCGGCCACGAGCGCCGTGCGCTTCGTGCGACGGCGCTGGCGCCAGGAGCCGTTCGCGGAGATCGACCCCGAGGAGTTCTACGACTTCACCCAGGCGCGACCTCGCGTGCGCCTCGACCGGGGTGGTGAGCGCCAGATCGAGTGGCCTCGGAACCTGTTTGCCGGTCAGCGCATCGAGGGCACCGAGCACGACGTGATCCTGCTCGAGGGCATCGAGCCGCACCTCGGCTGGCGAGCCTACTCGGACGCGGTGCTCGAGGTCTGTCGCGAGTTCAAGGTGTGGGGCGTGATCACCCTCGGGGCGCTCCTCGCCGAGGTGTCCCACACCCGGCCGGTCCGCGTGACAGGCTCCTCGCCGGACGAGCAGATGCAGCAGCTCCTCGGGCTGCAGCCCGCCGTCTCGAGGTATGAGGGGCCGACGGGCATCGTGGGCATCCTCAACCAGGCGATCCGCGACCGTGGCATCCCCACCGCCTCGATGTGGGCCAACATCCCCTACTACCTCAACACCTCGCCGAACCCCAAGGGGTCGCTGGCACTCCTCGAGCGGCTGAACCCGATGCTGCACCTCGGGCTGGGGCTGCACGACCTCGAGGTCTTCGCGGCACGCTTCGATGCCCAGGTCGCCGCCGAGGTCGCCAAGGACTCGGAAACCCTGGCGCTGTCACGTCAGATCGAGGCGCGGCAGGACGCGGAGGGCGGTGGCGACGACGTGGGTGTGCCGCAGGAGCAGGGGCCCTCGGAGCTACCGGACCCCGCATCGATGGTGGAGGACCTGGAGCGCTTCTTGCGCGAGCAGCGCGAAGGCGGCAGCACGTAGGCGCCGAGGCGCCGGGGCGGATCGCCCTCGGCGGCCGGGTTCAACCGCCGATGAGGTACAGGCCGAGCAGGTAGGCGGAGATGGCGCCGGTGGCGAACGCGCCGAGGATGAGCGCCGTCAGCGACTCGACGTCACGACGCGGCGCGACGGCCGGGACCACCTCGTCCGCCCCATCGATGACGCCGTACTTCCCTCGTGCCAGGTCGTAGATCCTGCGCTCGGCCATGCTGCCCCCCGCCTCGGAGGGAGGCGTGGGCCCCCTCCATAATCGGTCGAGTGACGACCATAACGATCGGGTGAGGTCTGTCAAGACGTTTTCCGCAAGTTGTGAACACACACGACGTGCACCGGGGAGACTTCCGTCAACCACTGGACGGGTGGTAGGCTGGCCGGGACGCTCTTTAAGCCGGTCCAGCGAGGCCGGGAAGGGACCGATCGATGACTACTACCGCCCTGCTGTGCGCGCCGGCGCCCTCCCGGGAGTCCTCGCTCCCCATCACCGAGGGGTATCAGACCTCTCCCACCGTTCGTTCCATCCCCTCCCGTTCAGCCGGGAGGTTTTTTTATGCCTGAGCAGCCCGGCGTCGCGGCCGAGCCGCACGCGCTCCTCCTCGACGAGGCCGCGGTGCGCCGGGCCGTGAATCGCCTCGCGCACGAGGTGGTCGAGGCGAACGGCGGCACCGAGGGCCTGGTGCTCGTCGGGATCCGCCGGCGCGGCGCCACGCTCGCCGAGCGGCTGGCGAACGCCATCGCCACGTTCGAGGGGACGAGGCCCGACTGTGGCGCCCTCGATGTGACCCTCCACCGCGACGACTTCGCGCAGCGCGGCCTGCGCTCGGCGCCGCTGCCGAGCGACCTCCCGCGCATCGACGGCCGCAGCGTGGTTCTCGTGGATGACGTGCTCTACACCGGGCGGACGGTGCGCGCCGCGCTCGATGCGTTGAACGACTTCGGCCGTCCGAACGTCGTGCGGCTCGCGGTCCTCGTGGACCGCGGTCACCGCGAACTCCCCATCCGCGCCGACATGGTCGGCAAGAACATCCCGACGAGCCCCGGGGACGACGTGCGCGTCCTCCTCGAGGAGGTCGATGGGCGGGATGCCGTCCTGGTCGTCTCGAGGGGGGGCGTGCAGTGACCACGGAGACCATGCCATCGGCGGGCGCGCCCACCTCCTCGAGGCCCGCGCCGGCGTGGCGCCATCAGCACATCCTCGACCTCGACAACTTCGGCCGCGACGAGATCGAGGCGGTCCTCGACACCGCCGACTCGATGCGGGAGATCCTCGACCGGCGCATCGCCCGTGTCCCCGCCCTCCGAGGGCGCACGGTGGTCAACCTCTTCTACGAGCCCTCGACGCGCACGCGCGCCTCGTTCGAGCTGGCCGGCAAGGCCCTCGGCGCCGACGTGATTTCGCTCACCGCCGCGATGTCGTCGGTGCAGAAGGGCGAGTCGCTCATCGATACCGTGCGCACCCTGCGAGCGATGCGCGCGGATGTCATCGTGATGCGGCACTCCTCGGCGGGAGCGGCCTATCTCGCAGCGGAGCACACGGATGCCTCGATCATCAACGCGGGTGACGGCGCGCACGCCCACCCGACGCAGGCCCTCCTCGACCTGTACACGATGCGCCAGCACTTCGGCGACCTGGCCGGGAAGCGCGTGGTGATGGTCGGCGACATCTCCCACTCCCGAGTCGCGCGCTCCGACATGTGGGGCCTGACGGCCCTCGGTGCGCGCGTGGTCGTGTGCGGACCGCCGACGCTGCTGCCGCGCGGGCTGCGGGCATCGGAGCGGCCGGCGCACGCCGAGAGCGCCCTGCCGCCCGTGACGGTCGAGACGGACATCGAGCGCGCCATCGAGGGCGCCCACATCGTCATGGCGCTGCGCCTCCAGAGCGAGCGCCAGCAGGGCGGGCTGCTCCCCTCGGTGGGTGAGTACGCGCGGCGCTACCAGGTCACCGCGCAGCGCCTCGCGAGGGCGCACCCGGACCACATCCTGATGCACCCCGGGCCCAAGAACGAGGGCGTGGAGATCGCCGCCGACGTGGCGACCGGCGACCGCTCAATCATCGAGGAGCAGGTCACGAACGGCGTCGCGGTGCGCATGGCCCTCCTCTATCTCCTCGCCGGGTACGCGCCGGGCGACGTGGATGGGGGCTCGAGGTGAGCACCCTGGCGATTCACAACGCGCGTGTCATCGACCCTGGCCTCGGGCGTGACGGCATCGCCGATGTCGTCATCGTCGACGGGCGCATCTCGCGGGTCGGGCCTGACGAGGGCAGCGCGGTCATCGATGCCGACCGCATCGACGCCACGGGCCTGGTGGTGACTCCCGGCTTCGTCGACCTCCACACGCACCTCCGCGAGCCCGGGTTCACGTACAAAGAGACGATCCGCACCGGGACCGCGGCCGCCGCCGCCGGTGGATTCACGACCGTGTGCGCGATGCCGAACACGAACCCGCCCCTCGATAGCCGCGCGGCCATCGAGTCGGTGCTCCGCGAGGCGGAGACCGCCACCGTGCGCGTGCTCCCGATCGGGTGCATCACTCGAGGGCGGGCGGGCGCCGAGCTGGCCCCCGCGGGCGAGCTGCAGGCGGCCGGTGCCGTCGCGCTCTCGGACGATGGGGACGCCGTCGCTGACCCGAGCCTGATGCGCCACGCCCTCGAGTACTCGACAGCCTTCGGGCTGCCCATCTCCCAGCACTGCGAGGACCCCTCGCTGGTGCGCGACGGCCACATGCACGAGGGCTGGGTGGCGACGCGGATGGGCCTCCGAGGGCGCCCCGCCAGCGCCGAGGAGACGATGGTGGCGCGCGACATTGCCCTCGCGGAGCTCTCCGGGGCGCACCTGCACATCGCCCACGTGTCCTCGGCCGGGTCAGTGGCCCTCATCCGGGCGGCGCGCGCGCGGGGGGCGCACGTGACCGCCGAGGTCACCCCGCATCACCTCGTGCTCACCCACGAGGAGGTAGCGTTCGGGTTCGGAGCCGACTACACGCACCTGCGCTACAACACGGATGCGAAGGTGAACCCGCCCTTGCGTGAGCACTCAGACGTGGCGGCGTTGCGAGCGGCGCTCCGCGACGGCGTGATCGAGGCGATCGCCACCGACCACGCGCCGCACGCGCGCATGGACAAAGAGATCGAGTTCGATGTCGCGGCCGCGGGCATCAGCGGGCTCGAAACCGCATTCGGCCTCTGCATGACGCTGGTCACCGAGGGCGACCTCGACCTGCCGTTGCTCATCGAGCGGCTGACCATCGGGCCCGTGCGCGCGTGGCAGCTCGACCGGCAGCCCGGCCTCGAGGGGTTGGGCACGCTGGCGCCCGGTGCGGTCGCCGACATCGCGATTCTCGACCCGGCGACACGGTGGACGGTGGAGCCCGCGCGGTTCCTGTCGATGGGACGCAACACGCCCCTCGGAGGGCGGGAATTGACGGGGCAGGTGGTAGCGACGATCGCAGCCGGGCGGGTGGTCCACCGACTCGAGAGCGTGGCCGCCCTGTGAGTGATGGGTTGCTGAACGGACGGCGGCCACCGGCGCGCCTGGTGCTGGCGGACGGCAGCGTCTTCGAGGGCGTGGGCATCGGTGCGGACGTGCGCACGAGCGGCGAGGTCGTCTTCAACACCTCGATGATGGGGTACCAGGAGGCGCTGACCGACCCCTCCTACGCGGGACAGATCCTCACGATGACATACCCCATCCAGGGGAACTACGGCACGAACTCGGGCGACGTGGAGAGTTCGCAGCTGCAGGTGCAGGGCTTCATCGTGCGCGAGGCCACCGACCTGCCGAGCCACTGGCAGAGCACGGCCACCCTCGACGAGTACTTGCGCGCTGCAGGCATCGCCGGCCTCGCCGAGGTGGACACGCGCGCGCTGACTCGGAAGCTGCGCACGCACGGCGTCCTGATGGGCACGATCACGCGCGACGAGACACCCGCGCAGGCGCTCGCTCGCCTGCGCTCAGAACCCGACTACGGCTCGAAGGACTATGTGGCCGCGGTGTCCACCTCGACAGCGTTCGACTTCGAGGACCCCGCGATCTCCCTGCCGGACGACGGCCCGCGCCCACACGTGGTCGTGCTCGACCTCGGGGTGAAGCGCAACATCCTGCGCCACCTCCGCCGCCGAGGCTGCACCGTGACCGCGGTCCCCCACGACACCGATGCCGAGACCATCCTCGGGCTGAACCCCGATGGCGTGCTCATCTCCCCCGGCCCGGGCGACCCGATGCTCCTCGATCACGTGGTGTCCACCACTCGAGGGCTGGTCGGTCGCACGCCGATCATGGGGATCTGCCTCGGACACCAGGTGCTGGGGCGGCTCTTCGGGGCGGCGACGTACAAGCTGAAGTTCGGGCATCGAGGCGCGAACCACCCCGTGCGCGACGAGTTGACCGGTCGCGTCTACATTACGTCTCAGAACCATGGATACGCGGTCGATGGGGACCGGCTGAGCGGGCCGATGCAGGTGGCCCAGATTCACCTGAATGACGGGACTGTCGAAGGGCTGCAGCACCGCGAGGAGCCCGTATTCTCCATCCAGTATCACTCCGAGGCCTCACCGGGGCCTCACGATACTGAGTTCCTGTTCGACCGATTCCTGCAGAGCGTGAAAGAGCGAGGGCACCATGCCAGCTGAGGTCCGACGAGCGAAGCCCGATGACGCGGACGACATCTCCGCGATCATCGGTGAGCTAATCGCGACGGGGGAGCCGGTGGCGTTCCGGGAGGGCATGTCCACGGACGAGGTGAAGGCGTGGATGCGCCGGCAGGGCGACGACGGCGCCATGTTCGTCGTCGATGACGGGCGCTTCATCCTCGGGTTCGCGGCGGTCGACTTCGATTCCGCGTCACCCACCGAGTGCTCGTTCGGCTCGTGGGTGCGCCCGCAGAACCGGCGGCAGGGCCACGGCACGGCGCTCGCCGAGGAGGCGCTGGCCTTCGCCCGTGAGCGCGGCTACCGACGCGTGCGCGGCCGCCTCCCGGAGAACAACGAGGCAGCACTGTCCTACCTCTCCGCGATCGGCGCGCTGGTACCCATGAAGAACCCGGGAATGTCCTTCGAACTTCCCATCTACGACGAGGAGTAGCGGGGATGACTGCGCCTGTGACCAGCGCTGCCGACTACGCCGCCGACCGCGCTCGCAACTGGGAGGCCTTCGCGAGCGCGAGCGGGCCGTTGCCCTCGTTCCGCGATCGCTGGGACACGTTCTCGAGCGGCTGGAAAGTCCCCATCGAGTTCTGCCAGCCGATCGGCCTCGACTACCCGGGGTTCATGGAGCCCGTGCGCCCGCTCCTCGATGAGCTGGCGACGATGGAGGAGATCGAGCTCTTCCCCGAGGGCCACCTGCGCATGACCACCGTGCAGGTCGGCTTCCTCAAGGCCGACGACATCATGTGGTCGCAGGTCGAGTCTATCTACGTGAACGCGGCCCCGAGGCTGCACCGCCTCAACCCGTTCCCGATCAAGATCGGTGGCATCTCCGCCTTCGAGGACTCGCTCTACTTCGGCGTCGATGACGGTGATGTGATCAAGGAGATCCGCCGCCTCGTGCGGCTCGCCGTGCCCGTGGTCTACCAGAAGGCGCGCGACGACTCGCACTGGGGGGACTTCATCCCCTGCATCCGGTTCGCCGGGTTCACCGGGAAGGGCTCGAGGCAGCGCGTGGTCCAGGCACTCACGCCCTACCTCGACGCGCAACTCGGCGAGTACACGATCGACCAGGCGAAGATGGCGCGCGTCCCCGCCGACCCGCAGACCGGCTGGGGCGACCTCGATGTGATCGCCGAGATCGGACTGCTCGGCCAGGCCGCGAGGCAGGGCTACCACAACTAGACATCGGGTTCGCCTCGGCGAGCTGGACCACGTGCCGGCTGGCCGGAGGCGACTGCACAACCGGGCGAGGAGTGCCAGGGGCGCATGCCGGACAAGCCGTCGAAGGTCCTCATCATCGGGAGCGGCCCGATCGTCATCGGGCAGGCTGCCGAGTTCGACTACGCCGGGACGCAGGCCTGCAAGGCCATGCGCGAGGAGGGCATCACCTCCGTCCTTGTGAACTCCAACCCGGCCACGATCATGACCGACGAGGACATCGCGGACGTCGTCTACATCGAGCCGCTGACCGTCGACTCCCTCTCGAGGGTGATCGAGCGCGAGCGGCCGGACGCACTGCTCCCCACGCTCGGTGGGCAGACCGGCCTGAACCTCGCGGTCGCGCTCCACGAGGCAGGCGTCCTCGAGCGGTACAACGTGCGGCTGATCGGCTCGACGCTGCGCACGATCCACCTCGCGGAGGACCGCGAGGCGTTCCGCAACATGCTCCAGGAGATCGGTGAGCCCGTCCCGGAAAGCGCGGTCGTCGAGACGTGGGAAGCAGCCCTCGAGGCGCGCGACCGGATCGGCCTGCCGCTCGTCGTGCGCCCCGCGTACACCCTCGGCGGCACGGGCGGCGGCATCGCCTTCACCGAGGAGGAGTACGAGCGCATCGTGACGGGCGGCCTCGCCGCGTCGCCGATCCACCAGGTGCTCGTCGAGCGCTCCCTCCTCGGGTGGAAGGAGCTGGAGTACGAGGTGATGCGCGACGCCAACGGCACCGTGATCACCATCTGCAACATGGAGAACCTCGACCCGATGGGTGTCCACACCGGCGACTCGATCGTCGTGGCGCCCTCGCAGACGCTCTCCGACAAAGACCACCAGATGCTGCGCACCAGCGCGCTCAAGATCATCACGGAGCTCGGGATCGAGGGCGGCTGCAACGTCCAGTTCGCGCTCGCGCCGCGACCCGACATCGTGCCGTGGGCCGGCGCCGAGTCCTCGCCCTCCCTGCCCTACTACGTGATCGAGGTGAACCCCCGCGTCTCGAGGTCGTCCGCGCTCGCCTCGAAGGCGACGGGCTACCCGATCGCGCGGATCGCGGCCAGGATCGCGGTCGGCCGCCGCCTCGACGAGCTGGTGAACATGGTGACCGCCAGCACCTCGGCGGCCTTCGAGCCGGCGATTGACTACTGCGTGGTCAAGATCCCGCGCTGGCCGTTCGACAAGTTCCAGTTCGGCGACCGCCGCCTCGGGACGCAGATGAAGGCCACCGGCGAGGTGATGGCCGTCGACCGCACCTTCGAGGCCGCGATGATGAAGGCCATCCGCTCCCTCGAGAACTCCGGGCGCACCTCGCTCTGGGAGGATCCCGAGTGGTTCATCGAGGGCCACGAGCGACCCCTGCACGCCACCGACGAGCGCCTCTGGGCCCTGTTCGCCGAGCTGCGCCGGAACCGGACGCCCCTCGAGGTGGCGCGCCAGACCGGCGTCGACCCGTGGTTCCTCGAGCGGATCGCGCGGATCATCGCGATGGAGCGGCGCCTGCTCTCCGAGGAGCTCACGCCCTCGCTGCTGCGTGACGCCAAGCGCATGGGCTTCAGCGACGCGATCATCGCCGAGCTCGCCGACAGCCTCCCCGAGCGCGTGCGCTCGCAGCGCGAGGAGTGGGGCATCGAGCCCGTCTACAAGATGGTGGACACCTGCGCCGCCGAGTTCGACGCCGCCACACCCTACTTCTACTCGACGTACGAGGCGGAGAACGAGGCGGTCTCCGACGGTGCGGACCGCGTGCTCGTCATCGGCTCGGGCCCGATTCGCATCGGCCAGGGCATCGAGTTCGACTACTGCTCGGTGCAGGCGGCGCGTGCACTCCAGGCCGCCGGGGTGAAGGCCATCCTCGCCAACTCCAACCCCGAGACCGTCTCCACCGACTTCGACACGTCGGACCGGCTCTACTTCGAACCCCTCGATGAGGAGGGCGTGCGGGACCTGCTCGCCAACGAGGCGGGCGACTCCGGCGAAGCGCCCCGCTCGGTGGTCCAGTTCGGCGGCCAGACCGCGGTCAACCTCTCGAGGGCGCTCCAGCGCGCGGCACTGCCGATCGCGGGGTCATCCGCCGACGCGATCGACCTTGCCGAGGACCGCGGGCGCTTCGAGGCGCTCATCGCCTCCCTCGATATCCCGCAGCCACCGGGCGCGGCCGTGCAGACCATCGAGCAGGCGATCCCGACGGCCCAGGCGGTGGGCTACCCCGTGCTCGTGCGCCCCTCGTACGTCCTGGGCGGGCGGGCCATGGAGGTGGTCCAGGGCGCCGAGGAGCTCGAGCGGTACTTCGGCATGGCCCTCCAGGAGCGCAGCGGCCCCATCCTCATCGACAAGTACCTCGAGGGCCTCGAGGTCGAGGTGGACGCGATCTGCGACGGCGAGACCGTGCTCATCCCCGGCATCATGGAGCACATCGAGCGCGCGGGCGTGCACTCGGGCGATTCGATGGCCGTCTACCCGCCTCAGCAGCTCACCGAGGTGCAGCGGGCGGCGATCATCGACTACACGACGCGCATCTCGCTGGCGATGGAGGTGCGCGGCCTGGTCAACATCCAGTACGTCGTGGCACCCTCGGCACAGCCGGACGGCCCCGGCGTGTTCGTCATCGAGGTGAACCCGCGCTCCTCGAGGACCGTGCCGTTCCTCTCGAAGGTGACGGGCGTGCCGATGGTCCGCCTCGCCGTGAACGTCATGCTCGGGAAGAGCCTCGCCGAGCAGGGGTACGCGCCGGGACTCTGGCCCGAGCGCAACCTCGTGGCCGTGAAGGCCCCCGTCTTCTCGATGGCCAAGCTCGTCGATGTCGACACGTACCTCGGGCCGGAGATGAAGTCGACCGGCGAGGTGATGGGCGTCGATGTCACGTTCGCTGCCGCCGTCCGGAAGGCGCTGATCGCCTCGGACCTCGAGGTGAAGCCGGGGACCCCGTTCCTGCTCTCGATCTCCCGCCAGTCAAAGACCGAGGCCGAGGGCCTCGTCCGGGCGTTGCACGCCGCCGGCTCCCCCCTCTACGCCACCGAGGGCACGGCGGAGATGGTGCGTGGCATGGGCATCCCCGTCGTTGAGGTGACCAAGAAGCTCTCCGAGGGCCACCCGAACGTCGTGGACGTGGTGCGCGACGGCACGGTCAGGGCCGTCATCAACACCCTCGAGGGCGGCCGGCCGTCCTACATGCGCGATGGGTTCCACATCCGCCGTGCAGCCGTCGACATGCGCATCCCGTGCTTCACCAGCCTCGACACCGCACGAGCCGCCATCGGCGCGCTCTCTGCCCCCGGCGAGTACCAGATCCGGCCGCTACGCGAGTACCGCGAGGGCGCCCCGGCGGGTCGCGGCGCGTGACTCTCGAGGACGGCGCGCCTGTCCGAGCAGTGCTGTTCGACCTCGATGGCACGCTCGTGGACTCGGAGCCGCTGATCGGCGCGGCGCTCGCCGAGACCCTTGCGCGGCACGGCTTCGCGTTCGACCCCTCGACCGTGGGCCGCGTCGTCGGCCCGCCGATGACGCTCATGATCCAGCACATCACCGGCGTGTCGGACGCCGTGGCCGCGCAGCTCTTCGAGGAGTACGCGCGCTGCTACCTCGAGCGCCACGCCCCACGCACCCAGCCGCTGCCCGGTGCCATCGAGCTCCTCGACGCGCTCGCCACCGCCGGCATTCCCCTCGCGCTGGTCACCAACAAGCACGAACGCTCGGCGCGGACCGTGCTCGGGTACCTCGGGTGGAGCGAGCGCTTCGCTGCCGTCGGCGGCGCGGACAGCGTGTCGCGCGTGAAGCCGGACGCCGCGCACGCCCTCGAGGTGGCACGCGCCCTTGGCGTCCCCGTCGGCCAGGCGGCGCTCGTGGGCGACCTCGACGTCGACATGGCCTGTGGACGTGCGGCGAGCCTCCCGAGGGTGATCGGCCTCGCGGGCGGCATGAGCGCCGAGGAGCTGCGTGCCGCGGGCGCCACCCACGTCGCGACCAGCCTCAACGAGGTGGGACGCCACCTCGGGCTGGCGAGCCTGCCGACCATCGGAGCGACGTAGCGATGCAGAGCGTCACGCTTGAGGTCATCGAGAGCGCGCGGCTGTACGGCGAGACGCACATCCTCTGGCTCCCCCTCCCCGAGGCGTTCGCGACCGCGCAGCCCGGCCAGTTCGTCATGGCGTACTGCGGCGAGGGCTACGACCCGCTGCTCGGACGGGCGCTGTCGTTCCACCGCACGAGGCAGGGCGCGAGCGGCCTCGAGTTTGCGCTGCTCTTCGATGTGGTCGGGCGCGGCACGGACTGGCTCGCGAGGCGTGAACGCGGCGACGAGTTGCGCCTCGTCGGCCCCCTCGGGAGGGGATTCGAGCCGCGGCCGAACGTGCAGCGGATGCTGCTCGTGGGCGGGGGCATCGGCGTGGCACCCCTCGTGGGGCTGGCGGATCGCCTCGTCGAGGAGGGCCGCGAGGTCACCCTCGTGCTGGGCGCGCGGTCCGAGGCCGGCATCTTCCCCGCCTCGCAGTTGCCGCCCGCCGTCGAGCTGATCGTGGCCACCGAGGACGGCTCGGCCGGCGAACGAGGGCGCGTCACGGCCCCGTTCCAGCGCCTCCTGCCCTGGTGCGACCAGGCGTTCGCCTGTGGCCCCAACGCCATGTTCGAGGCGTTGCACGGCGTCGTGCGCACCTCGCAGACCGCGAAGCCGGTGCAGGCCCTCCTCGAGGGCGTCATGGCCTGCGGCATGGGCATCTGCTACTCGTGCGCCGTGTTCCCTCGGCGAGGCGGGGTCAAGCTCGTCTGCCACGACGGCCCGATGTTCGACCTTCGCGACCTCTACGCCTGATCCGAGGCCCGGCGCCCCCGCGGCAAGCCCACGGTTCGAGGCGAGGGCCACCTCAGTGTGCGGTTCGCGTTACGCTGGAGGAGTACAGCGTCCCTGCCCGAGGACAGCGCCCTGCCCGAGGAGGGCCCGTGGACCGCTCAATGCTCTTCACGATGTGCTTCGTCTTCGCCTGCACGCTAACGGGCTTCGTCGTCTCGGTGTTCATCGTGGAGTCGGACATGCCCGTCGTGTCGGGCCTCCTCGGCACCGGGGGTGGCGCCATGGTCGGCTCGTTCATCGCGGCGCTGGCCACGGACGAGCCCCTCATCGGCGGGAAGACCGACATGGCCGCGAAGCGCCCTCGGCCCCGCCGCACCGCCGAGAGCAACACCGAGGACCGCGACGCCTCGAAGGCGCTCTAGCGGCGCGCTGACGTCGCTCTTCGGGACTTCTTGCGCCGGCGCGGGCAATCCCTGATTCGACCCACAGCCTCGAGGAGTACGTTATGAGGAACCACTCGCGCATGCCCTCGGGCCGGGGGTCACGATGATCACGCATGCCGCCGTCTGCCGCATCGGTCACGTGGTGTCCGATGACATCGCGGCATCACCCGCGCCGATGCGCTGCCGGCTCTGCGGTGCGCGCGTCTGGACGGTCTGTCCCAGCTGCGAGGCACCCCTCCCCGGGTTGCAGTTCACGATGATCCAGGGCTCCGAGGGCACGCTCGTGCGCCGGATGCTGCAGACGCAGGTACAGGCCACCGAGGGCTGCCTCGCCTGTCACGAGCCCTACCCGTGGTCGTTCCCGAACCAGCGGCACGCCTGAGGCAAGACCCAGCGTTCGGCCTCCGGCGCCGTCCGAGCGCCCCTCGTACCGCGCTCGGCAGGACCGCGCGCCACTGAGGCCGCGCGTGACGGAGCCGAGGCGCGCCGGGGGGTCGGCAACCCGGCGTGCCTCGGCCAGGGAAACGCGAGCTACTTACACGACCACGCCCGCGGACCGCTCGACTGGTAGATGTTGATCATCGCCTGGACCGCGAACCGCGGCTCCGAGAGCATGCGACTGAGGTCGTAGCCGTGGATGGGTGACACCTGCGCGAGGCCGTAGTGGCCATCGGGAGACACGGCGTTCACCTGTCCGCCCGATTCGCACATGATCACGCGAGTGGCCCAGACCGCCCATTCCGCGTCGCCGGACATCTCCTGCGTGAGCGCGTAGATCTCGTCGCGGGTCAGACGGGCGGAGCTCACCGGCTGGGGCGGGATCTCCGAGGGCGGAACGACATTCCTCGGGGCTACCGGGGCAGACCACGGGGCGTCGCCGGACGGCGGCGGGACGGCCGCCACGGTGCGCGCCTCGACGTAGACGACGGGCTCATCCCGGGCCACCTCGATGAAGGCACGCGCCGGCTCGAACTCGAGCAGGGGGTCCACACCCATCGCGAAGGCGAACGGCTCCGGCGTCACCTCGAGGGCGACCTCGACCACGGCCGTCGGTACGGCCTCGGTGGTGCCAGCTGGCTGAGTGGTGCTCGCGCTGGTCGCCGCAAGCACGGGGAGTACGAGGAGAAGAACGGCGCTGAACCCGCTCCACCCTGTGGCACGCCTCGGCATCAGCCGGGCCTGCGGTGGTTGGCCTCTTTCGCGTACAGCTTCATACGACGTCCTTCCCTGTTGCCCTTCCCCGTGTCGGGGAGCCTCCTGTGGAGAGCACTGCTGGATGGGTGCCTGTCACGGAATCGATCCGTTACAAGACGAAGTATGAATAAAGTGTCTGTAGAGGGCAGTCAAGGCTCTGGCCATGTCAGATTGCCATGCTGAGCCCGGGAATGTGATAGCCATCACGAGCCGGTCAGGCCCGCTGCCACGCCCGAGGCACCCTCGGGGCTACGCGTGAGGGCACGCGTGCGGGCCCGCGAGGGGTGCGCGAGGCGGCACGACGCGGGGTCAGAGAGCGGCGCGTCAGGCCTCGGCGGCGGCCGTCCGAGGAGAGCGCGCGACCGCGGCCTCGGCAGCCTCGGCGCCCGCCAGCAGTGCGCGTTCGGCACCTCGAGGCGTGGCTGCGCCGACACGGATTCCGCAGCGGATGGTGTCCCAGCGTCCCCGAGGCATCATCATGGACGCATGCGTGCTGGCACGGCCTGCGGGCTGCGGCGCCTCGAGTCCGACCGTGCTTTAGCCGTCGTGCAGCACCGGTGGCAGGGTCGTGCCTGAGCCAGCGATGGCGCCGCTCCGGGGTGACGAGGAGCGGGCGCGGCAACTGATCGGCGCGCAGCGACGCGCCACCCTCCTCCTCCTGACCTCGGCGCTGGCGTTCTTCGCGCTCGTGCTCACGGGAGAGCCGACGGGCTGGCGCGGCTTCCTCATCGCCGCCGCCGAGGGGTCGCTGGTGGGCGGCCTCGCGGACTGGTTCGCCGTCACGGCGCTGTTCGGCCGGCCGTTCGGGCTGCCGATTCCGCACACGGCCATCGTCGTCGAGCGGAAGGACCAGTTCGCTGCAACCTTCGCCGACTTCGTCCAATCGAGCTTCCTGGGGCCGGAGCTCATCGAGCAGGCGCTGCGCAGCCGCGATCCGGTGCGGGCCTTCGCGAGGTGGCTCGAGGAGCCCGCCCACGCCGCGAGCGCCGAGGCAGAGCTCGCCTCACTGGCGCGCACACTCCTCGACCGGGTGGAGTGGGACGCGGTCCCCGAGGCGCTTCGCGAACGCCTGCGCCGCGAGCTGCAACAGGTGCCATTCCAGCGACTCGCGCAGGGGGCATGGGAGTCGGCCGCCGCGGAGCAGCGCCTCGAGCCGGCGGTCGACCGCCTCCTCACGTTCGCCAACGATTACGTCACCTCACAGGAGGACACCCTGCGACGCTTCGCCCGCGAGCACTCGCCCTGGTGGCTGCCGGGCGGCATCCGCGATCGCCTGGTGGACCAGCTCCTGGGCGACATGCACGGGCTCGTCACGAGCATGGCCGCCGACCACGCCCACCCGCTGCGCCGCGACCTCGAGGACCGCTTGCTCGAGCTGGGCCGCACCGTCCTGCACTCGCCGCGATTCGAGCCACGCACCACCGAGGTCATCGATGACGTGCTCGACCACGAGGCGTTCCGCCAGTGGCTCGCGGCGCGCGTCGACGACACGCACCACGGTCTCGTCGCGGCCCTCGAGGACCCCGCGTCGCGACTCCGGGCGATGCTGCGGGCACGAGTCGCGGAGCTGGCGCGTGCCCTCGAGGAGGACGACGCGCTACGCGCGCAGTTCGAGGACCGCCTCTACCGGGCGGCTCGCGTCGTATCGAGCCGCTTCCAGTCGGAGTTCGGGAGCCTTGCCGAGCGCACCATCGAGCGCTGGGACGCCCGGGAGGCGGCCGCGCGCCTGCAGGCGCTGATGGGAGCGGACCTGCAGTGGGTGCGCATCAACGGCACGATCGTGGGCGGCCTGGCCGGCCTCGTGATCCACGCCGTGGCCGAGCTCGTGCGCGGCTGAGCAGGCAGCGTCACGCCGAGGAGTCCTGCTCCTCCTGCCGCCGCCGGCGGCGGTCGACCTCGAGGTACCTGAGGCCGAACACGTGGAGCGGATGCTCGGGCTGCGCGGCCGCGAGGAACGCCCGGGCCAGCGCGCGCTGGCGCCGCGCCTCGTGGGCGCGTTGCTGCTCGAGATCTGACGGGAGGCTCTCGGTCACGGCGGCCATCATGCTGAAGTTCCGCCAACCGCGCGTCAGGGTTCCTCCTCGCTTCCGAGCCGCCCTCGAGGCCGCGTGATGCGGGCCCGCACAGCCGCGCAGCCGCACGTTCAGCGGAGGGCGATCGCGCGGCGTTCCTGCGCGGAGCGCTCGACCGCGTCGATCAGCCGGTGGCGCGTGACGGCGTCGTTGAAGTCCGGCACCGACGCCCGGCGACCGTGCCACGCCTCGGCAATCCCGGCGTACGCCTGCCCGACGTTGCGCGGACCGCCGCGGGGCATGTCCTCGGGGACAAGCACGTACGAGTCCGAGACGGGGAGATCGACGGGCGCCTCGCGGCCCTTGATCCCCACGATCCGGTTCGGCCCCATCGAGAGCGCTCCGGGAGACGCGACGATCAGCGCACCCTCGCGCCCGTAGACCTCGAGGCGGCTGCCGTTCGATCCGTACGGTACGGACACCACCTGCACGGTCACCTCGGCGCCACTCTCGAGCACACCCGCGAACCCGATGACGTCGGGGGCATCGACGGGCAGGCGCTCGTTCGCGTCGGTGTCCACCCACTCACCCACGCGCGTCGCGGTCCGCGCGGCGACCTCGGCGAACTTGCCGAGGATGACGCACGCCGCATCGATGCTGTGACCGCCCGAGATCGTGAGGGTGTTCGCGCCGTTGGCGCGCAGGCGCTGCCAGACGCGACCCGCACCGCGCTCGTACTGGGCGGCACTCGTGATGCTGAGGTTGGCGGCCAGCACCTCGCCGACGTAGCCGTCCGCGATCAGGTCGCGCGCGTAGAGCACCGCCGGGTCACTGCGGCCCTGCAGACCGACGAACGTGCGCAGGCCCCGCGCCGAGGCGAGCGACGCCATCTCCTCGGCCTCAGCGAGGTTCGCACCGAGGGGCCACTCGCAGAAGACGGCCTTCCCCGCCTCGAGGCCGGCCATGACGAGGTCCCGGTGCCCGGGGACGCGCACGCACACCGCGACGAGGTCCACCTCGGGATGGGCTGCCATCGTGTGCACGTCGTGGAACGCGAGATCGGCGCCAAACGCCTCCGCCGAGGCCCGCGCGGTCTCCTCGTGGGCCGTGCACACCGCCTTGAGGACGAAGTCGGGCAGGTGCTGCAGGGCAGGTACGTGCGCGTTCGCTCCCCAGCCGCTTCCACCCGGCGTCACGGTCGCCCCCACGATGCCCACGCGGATCTGATCGGCCATACCACCCCCGGTCACTCGGTCCCCTGGTGCCGCCATGATAAGCCGTCCGCTCCGCTCACTCGCGGCGTCCCATGGCACTCATCCCACCGCACTCACCCACGGCACTCACGAGGGCGTCGCGGCCGCGAGACGGTCGTGGTGCGATCGCCGTCGATGGGGCCGAGGTCCCACCCGGCCGCGTGCGCTAGCCTCGTGGGAGGGCCACGAGACGAGAGCGCAGGGGAGCGAGATGCCTCAGCAGTACGCCGCGACCGATTCGCGCACGGGCCTCGAGGTGACCGTCACCGGTGAGTTCCCCGACGACCCCGACGACCGCGTCCGGATCGCTCGCACCTCGACGCTCTTCACGAGGCTGATGGCCACGATTCTCTCCACCGAGAGCTCCTTCGAGCGCCGCGAGCGCTTCAAGGCAGTGGAGACACAGCTCGAGATCGCCGAGGCCGTCATCCGGCAGGACGCCGCCGAGGTCCAGCGCCTCCTCCGCGACACACTCACGCAGCTCGGGGTCACCGACGAGCAGATGCAGGACCTTGAGGAGGAGATCCGCCGCCGCCTCCGTGACATGGGCGGCCCCGAGCTCCCGTTCGGCCTCGACGAGCCGGACGGCGCGCCCCGTTGAGGGCCGGCTCGGACTAGAATCCGGTCCTTCATCGTGAGCCGGACTGGCCGTCCGGAGCCGGGACCGGGAGGCTCTATGTACGGGACCGTGGCACGCCTCCGATGCAAGCCGGGAGGCCTCGACTGGGTCCGCGCCTGGCTCGACGTCCAGAGCAAGCGTGGCATGGTGGGCTGGGTCTCCACGACGCTGTTCGCGTCCGAGGCCGACCCGACCATCGTGTGGGTGTCGGTCATCTTTGAGAGCAAGGAAGCGTACGTCGCGAACGCGAACACGCCGGTGCAGGACCAGCTCTACCACCAGATGCTGAGTGGCCTCGAGGAGCCGCCCGACTGGCACGACGGCGACGTGATCTCACACCTGACGGCTCAGGACGTGGCCAACCGATAGCCCCTGCCCGGCTCGCTGAGGAGCGCAGCGGTGCCTCCGACGGCGGCGAGCTTGCGTCGCAACTCGTACATGTGGGTCCGCAGCGCCACCATGCGCGCCCGATCGAGGGGGCCGTCGCCCCACACCGCGCGTGCCAGCTCCTCGTGAGGCACGATGGCGCCCGCGGCGTCGAGGAGCCGCGCCAGCAGCGCGCCCTCGGCCGGGGTGAGGCGACGGCGGCCGGCCGCTCCCTCGAGGTGGCGCGACGTGCCGTCGAGGCGCAGTGCGTCAGGCGCCTCGCGGGCGTCGCTGCGCACACCGAGGCGGGCGAGCGCATTCGAGAGGGTCCGCGCGCTGAGGCCCGTTCGTCGGACGGTTGCCACCGGCGCCAGGACACCGCCCGGCGGCGAGCGCAGCCACCACGAGTCGTCACGCAGCGCGAGCACGATCGGCACGCCCGGCGACACGGCGCGCGCCCGCTCGATCACCGCCCGGAGCACCGACGACTCCGCATCGAGGGCCACGAGTGCCGCGTCGGGGTGGGCCTCCTGCATGCGCACCATGGCCGAGGCCGCCCCGACCGCCAGCCACCCCTCGTGGCCCAGCTGCGTGGCGAGGCCGGCGAAGCCCTCCGCGCTGCCCACGCTGTCCGCGATCACGACGACGCGCATGCGGCGCTCTCCCTGCCCGGCGATGCGGTGGACAGTATCCGGCGACACATCCGACGACACATCCGGCGACGCATCGCGTGGCGCCCTCGCCGCGCGCGCCCGAGGGGTGCCGGCGCCCCGCTAGGGCGCGAACGCGGCCGCGTACATCCTCAGGTAGCGCTCGACGTTGCCGCTCCAGTAGGCGTCCGAGTGATCGCCGGGCAGCACCTCGAACGTGTGGGCCACGCCGTTCGCCACGAGGTGCGCGTGCAGCTCCTCCACGCCGGGCCGCCAGGTGTCGTCGCCCCCCACATCGAGGGCGATCCGGAGGCGCCTCGCCACCTGCGGTCGCGCATCAACCAGCGAGGCGGGGTCGCGCGCGGCGAACTGCGCCTCGTCGCCAAAGTACGGCGGGGCGCTCTCGAACGGCCGGAGCGTGGGGCTGTGCGCGCCGACCACATCGAACGTGCCGGGGAAGTTCATCGCGAGCTGGAGCGCGCCGTGGCCACCCATCGAGTTCCCGCCGATCGCGCGGGCGCCGGACTCCGGCACCGTCCGCAGCGTGCGGTCGACCTCGGCGACCACGTCACGCGCGACGTAGCTCCCCCACGCGGGCCCATCGACGTGGTCCACCCAGTAGCCGTCCTCGCCCTCGGGGAGCACGATGATGAACGGGCGCACGTCGCCGCGCGCCATCAGCGCCGAGGCCTCCTCGAGCAGTCCGTAGCCCGGCCACTCGGACGCGTGGTCCCCGCCGATGCCGTGGAGCATGTACAGCACCGGATAGCGCCGACCGCCCTCGTAGCCGGGTGGCAGGAACACCGTGTAGGGCATGTCCCTCCCGAGGATGGCGCTGTGGAACGACCGCTCGAGGACACGCGACGGCGCGACCGAGCTGGCAGCACCGCCGTCGACCGCGCGCGCCTCGGTGCCGCCGCTGCTGCTGGTGCGCGTGAGGCCGGATGACAGTCCGGGGAGGGCGGGCAACTCGGGCAGCGCGACGACCGCGACGACCGAGAGCACGAGCAGCCACCACGTGGAGCGAACGACGCGCGAGACGCGAGGTGGCACGGGACTACTCGCCGGGGCTCCCGAAGCGGTCGCGGAACGCCTGGTCGTAGTACTTGAGGTAGTCCTCGATGTGGGCGTGCCAGTACGCCTCGTCGTGCGCGCCATCCTCGAGGCTCCACGTGTGCACGAGGCCCGCCGTCTCGAGCTGGCCGTGGAACCGTCCGGCCGCCTCGGCCCACGGATCGTCATCCCCGATGTCGATCGCGATCACGAGCTGGCGCGCGTCCTCGGGATGCGCGCGCAGGATGCTGACCGGGTCGTGGGCCTCGAAGTAGGCGCGGTCGCCGAAGAACGAGAACGCCTGCTCCTTGGTCCGCAGTGCGACGCTGTGCGCGCCGATCACGCGGAACACCTCGGGGTTGTTCAGGCCGAGCTGGAGCGCGCCGTGCCCGCCCATCGACATGCCCCCGATCGCCCTCGCGTCCCGTCCGGCCAGCGTGCGGTACTGCCGGTCGACCAGCGTGACGATGTCGGTGCTCACGTAGTCGCCGAAGCGCGGGCCGTCCTCGGCGTGGTCAACCCAGTAGCCGTTCTCGCCATCGGGAAGCACGATGATGAACGGCTCGATCGTGCCGTTCGCCATGAGGCGGGTCGCCCCCTCGAGGAGCCCCGCGCGGACCCACTGGGTGCGGTCCCCCCCGAGGCCGTGCAGCATGTAGACGACCGGATAGCGGCGGTCCGCCTCCGAGTCGTAGCCGGGGGGCAGGAACACCGTGACGTTCATGTCCCGCCCGAGCGACGCACTCGCCACGCTGAGGTCGACCGTGCGGGACGCACTCGGCGGTGACGGCTCGGTCACAAGCGCCTCGCTCGCGAGCGTGGCCGCCTCGGTGGGCGCGCGGTCCAGTTCCGGGACGCCCGCACTCATCGCCGCCAGCGCTGCGATCGCCAGCACGAGGTGTGGCGCGCCGAACGCCTCGCGACGAGCCCTCGAGAGCCGCGCCACCACATCGAGCACACCGAGCACATCGAGGCGCTTACGCACGCTGCTCACCGCCCTCTTCGCACAGCGACGCAGCAGCGAGGAACCGCGCTGGTCGGGAGCCGGAGAGTACCGCCATCACGCGCGCGCGGACCCGGTCCTCGGAGCGCACGGCGAGCCAGACCGCCCCCACCCCGATGAGCTGCAGCACCGTCGCGACGACCGCACGGTCCGGGGCGCCCTCGGGGAGGGAACGAGCGAGCCATGCGATGACGGCGACCAGGTAGATGTGCACCGCGTAGGCCGTCAGGGCGTGCTGCCCGAGCGGGAGGAGCAACCAGGCGCTCGCGTTCCGGATCGGGACCCACAGCCACGTGACGAGGGCGTACGACACCGCGGCCAGGGCGGCGAGCACCACCAGCCGCCCCACGACGAGGTCGGGCTTGTCGAAGGCGAGCGTCTGCAGCAGCGCGTTCCCCTCGAGGGCCTCGAGGCGGGTCAGCTGGGCGACGTACAGCCCCAGCACCGCGACGCAGAACGCACCGAGCGTTGCCGCCGCCAGCGTCGAGGGGAGGCGCCGCAGCCAGGCGTGGACCGCCTCGCGGTGCCAGCCAAGCACGATGCCGGTCACGAACACGACCTGCCACGGCGAGACGTTGAACACGTCGTTGCCCTCGATCGCCCACACAATCGAGGCGGACCCGGGCGCGAACTGCCACACCGCCCACACCGCCCACGACGCCGCAAGCACGCTGATCGTCCGCCCCTGCGACAGCAGCAGCACCACCGGTGCCGCGATCAGCAGGAGCAGCGTGTACATCAGCAGGATGTCGACGAGGAACACCGTCCGATGCAACGTCGCGACGTTGAGCACGAACCCGAGTGGTCCCCCCTCCCCGAGGGCGGGCGCCCACGGCAGCCGCAGCGCATGACTCAGCCACGCGAACGACAGCGTGAGCAGGAGCGTCGCGACGTAGAGGAGCCACGCGCGCTGGAGCGCCTTCATCAGGGCTGCCGCGATGCCGCGCTTCTCGACCACGCCTCGATAGACGATGCCGAGCACCACTCCGGAGATCAGCACGAACGCCTCGGCCGCCGAGACGAAGAAGCGGTTGCCGCCGGTCACGGGGTACAGCCACGACTCGTTGCCACCGATGTGGTCAACGACCATGGCAAACGCGGCAAACCCCCGCAGGAGGTCGAGTCGAAGATCCCGCCGCCCTCCCCGGTAACGCCAGCCCTCGAGGGCATGCGTCAGCACTCGCGATTCCGCGGTCGCGCGTCGAGGACTGACCAGGCTGCTAACGGCCATGTGCCCCACCTGATCACAGGATCGGCCAATTCCCCACGCCTTTCCAGAGGCGATGTCACGGTGGTCCGGGACCAAGGTCCCCCACACCCGCCATCCTCCGAATCAGGCCGCACCGCGAACCACAAACGACATGGGGAACGGGCGCGCGAGGCGGACCGGCCGTGCCTACGGTGAACCGAGCGATCGCAACTCGGAGGCCACGCGCCGGCCGACCGCCGCCTGTTCGTCGGCCATCTCCCGGCACAGTCCGACGTGATTGAGGGGGTCGAGTAACCGCTCGATGTCCTCGGCGGCGAGGCGCTCCGTGACCTCCGGCTGGGCCGCGAGCAGCTCGCGGAACGACCGGTCGGTCGTGGCCGCCTCCTGGGCGAGCTCGTAGATCACATCGTGGGCCCGCTGGCGGCCGATGCTGCGCCCGAGCTCGAGCATGAGCGTCTCGGACATGATGAGTCCGCCCGACAGGTCGAGGTTGCGGCGCATGCGCTCGGGGAAGACCTGCAAGCCCTCGGCAAGCATCGCGAGGCGCTCCAGCGTGTCGCCCATCAGCGCGCACGATTCGGTGACGGCCCGGCTCGAGATGTCCGAGATCGCGCGGTCCGCCTCGTGCTCCGCCTGCATCGACTCGAGGGCAAGGGGGACCTGTGAGCGCAGCATCGCGCCCAGCGTGACCACGTCCTGGCTGAGCTTGGGGTTCCGCTTCTGCGGCATCGTGCTGCTGCCCACCGTCCCGGGCGAGACGGGCTCCTCGACCTCGGCGAACTCCTCCTTCATCAGCGTGTAGATCTCGCGCGCCATGCGCGTCGCGGTCGATGAGGCCATCGCGAGCACAAGCACGTACTCCGCGAGGTGGTCGAGGATGACGCGCGAGGGGACCGGCATCGAGTTGAGCGCGAGCCGCGCCGCCAGGCGCTCCTGCACCGCGCGCCCCTGCACCCCGAACGAGGCGAGAGTGCCCGCACCCCCACCGAGCATCGCGACGAACAGCCTCGGCTCACACGCCCGCAGCCGCTCGACGTGGCGGGCGAACTCGTCGATCCACGTGCCCACCTTGTAGCCGAACGTGGCCGGCACCGCGTGCTGCCCGTGCGTCCGGCCTGCCATGACGAAGTCACGCGTGCGCTCGGCGAGGGCGGCGAGGCCCTCGAGCAGCCGCGCGAACTGGCCGAGCAGCACGTGGTGGGCCCTGCGCAGCAGGAGGATCTGCCCGGTCTGCGTGATGTTCTGCGTCGTGGCGCCCCAGTGGACGTACCCGCCGGCCCCATCCGCGCAGACCCTGTCCAGCTCCCAGATGAGCGGCACCAGGGGGTGCCCGGTGACCGCCAGTCCCTCCTCGATCCGCGGGATGTCGAGGAGTTCGAGTCGCGCTTTGCGCCCGATCTCCTCGGCGGCGGCGACGGGAATCATGTCGAGCTCGGCCTCGGCGGCCGCGAGGGCTGCCTCGACGTCGAGCCAGGCCTGCCAGCGCGCGTCGCGCGTGAAGAGCGCGCGGATGCCGGGATCACGGACGCGGGCGGCGGTCGTGAGGTTCACCATGGTGCGTTGCCTCCTCGTCCGGCACGTGCCCCGGCGTCACCGCCGCGAGCAGTCCTCGATCAGACCTCGTGGAGCTCCTTGATCAGCCACGCGAGGCGTTCGGGGCTTGGTGCCGGGGCGGTGGCATCGCCCTCGTCGGACCCGCCGTAGGTGCCGGCGCTGCTGTGCGCCGACATCCGGAAGCTGATCCGGCTCGCGTAGTCGAAGTGCTCGCGGGCGAACTTCGGCAGCTCGTCGTAGGTGCAGGCGTTGGCCATCTCGGCCGCGTGCTCGAACGTCACCGCGTCGCGCATCTTGTCCCACCGTCCCTGGAGGGACAGCTCGTGGAGCTGCGCCCCGAGGGACTCCAGCCCGTGGGCGCGGAAGACGCCGTGGTAGGTGCGGGTGGAGCCGTAGAAGGAGATCGGCCGCCGGAGGGCATCGATGGCCTGTTCGACCTCGGTCTGCGTCTCGCCGAACGCGTTGAACCCACCCACGGACACATCGATATCCGCGACCGAGCGCCCGGCACGCCGCGCGCCCTTCTCGAGGGCGGGGAGCACGGTGGCACGCAGGTACTTCTCGGTCATGAAGCCGTGCGGGCGGAGACCATCGGCGACCGCGCCTGCGGCCTCGGCCATGCGCGGTCCGACGGCGCCCACGGAGATCTTCGGGAAGGGGTACTCGATGGGCCCGGGGTTGAAGGCGGGCGTCATGAGGAGGAAGCGGTAGTCCTCGCCCACAAAATCGGGGCGGTCGCCGAACTGCCACGTGCGCCAGACGGCGCGCATCATCGTGACGTACTCCTCCATCCGGCGAGCGGGTGGCGACCACGTCCCGCCGAAGCGGCGGATGTTGTGCCCCTTGACCTGCGAACCCAGCCCGATGTTGATGCGCCCCTTCGAGAGCTCCTGGAGGTCCCACCCGGCCTGGGCCATGATCATCGGAGAGCGCGGGAAGGCGATCGTGAAGCTCGAGATCTCCAGGCGCTCGCTGTGCTCTGCGGCCATGGCCAGCGCCAGGATCGAGTTGTGCTTCAGCTCACCGGTGGAGACCCCGTCGAAGCCGGCTGCCTCGGCGCGGCGAACGCGGTCCGGGATTGCGCCGAGCCATGTTTCGCCGAAGCCAGTCATCACCTTCATCGAATTCGCGCCCTTCGCGTACCAGATCGTGCCGGTCCGAGGGCGCACGGTGCGCCTCGCGGCCGAGCGACATCCTACGCCAGCCGCCTCGCGCCTGCCGCCCCGCCGAGGCGGCCTGGGGCCGCCGCGCCCGACCGCGCACACCCACACCTCGAGGCCGAGCTCACGACCGAGGTGTACACGCACGTGGACATCGAGCTCCAGCGCGCTGCCGCCGAGATCATGGATGCCGCGTTAGGACCCGGAAAGGGACCCGGATCGCGGCGGCGCCGGTCGAGAATCTCCAGCGCCGATGAGGTCGAGGGGGCAGATTGAATCTGGAAATCTGGAGCGGGGGACGGGTCTCGAACCCGCGACCTGCTGCTTGGAAGGCAGCCGCTCTGCCAGCTGAGCTACCCCCGCCGAGAACCGTGAGCTGTAGCCCTCGTGTGTGCGCGAGTATATCGCCGACGGCGGGCAACCGCTGCCGGGGCGGCCGCGCGGGCACCGTACACTGGGCGCGGTCAGGAGGCGCTCGATGCCGGACGGCAACACGAGGCTCGTCTACTCCTCGGATACGGGGCGCGTCGTCCAGCCGCGACCGGCGACGAAGCGCCCGCCCGCGAGCCCCCCGCGAGGCGCCCCACCCGACGACGGCGTGGTGCGCATCCAGCGGAGCAAGCAGGGTCGAGGCGGCAAGACGGTCACGCTGATCACCGGGCTCCCCGGCAGCGACGCGGACCTCGACGCGCTGTTGAAGGTGCTCAAGCAGCTCTGCGGTGCGGGTGGCGCCCGCGACGGGCGCACCCTCGAGATCCAGGGCGACCATCGAGAGCGGGTGCGCGCACGCCTCGAGGCGCTGGGCCACCGCCCGAGGCTGGCCGGGGGCTAGCGGCTCGCGACCCCCTCGAGTGCGCGCGCGCCCTCGAAGACAGCACGGGCCTCCTCGATGGAGTCGGCACGGAAGATCTGGTTGCGCACCATCGAGGCGTCCGCACGCCCCGCCGCGTAGAGCGAGAGATGCCGCTTCGTGTGCGCCAGCGCCTCCCGCGGGGGGAGCGACCCCTCGATGAGCGCGAGGTGGCGCGCGATCACGCGTGCCTCGTACTGGCGAGCCGCATCCACCGCCTGCGCCGGGTAGGAAGCGTCGAACACCCACGGCCTCCCGAGGGCACCTCGGCCGATCATGACGCCCGCGCAGCCGGTCTGCGCCATCATCAGCCGCGCCTCCTCGAGGGATGTGACGTCGCCGTTTCCCGTCACGGGGATCCGCACGTCCCGCACGACGTCCGCGATCACGTCCCACGGCGCGCGTCCTGCGTACTGCTGCGAGCGCGTGCGGGGATGCACGGTGATCGCGTCCACACCGACCTCCTCGGCCATGCGCGCAACCTCGATGGCGTTGAGGCAGGCATCGTCCCAGCCGCCGCGGATCTTGATCGTGAGGGGCACGCCGGAGCCATCGAGAGCCCGCCGCAGCGCCGTGAGGATCGCGGCCGTCCTCGGAACGTCCCGCATCAGGGCGGCGCCCTTGCCCTTGCGCACTGCCTTCGTCGCCGGACAGCCCATGTTGATGTCGATGATCGCCGCGCCCGCCTCCACCAGGCGGATGGCGGCCGGCACGAGCGTCGCCGCTGAACTGCCGAGGAGCTGCATCGCCAGGGGGCCTTCGCCCTCGAACGTGGCCGTCATCCGCGCCGTGCGCGCGCTGTCATGGAGGAGGGCCTCGGCGTCGATCTCCTCGTTCGTCGAGAACCCCGCGCCGCACTCCCTCGCGACCTGGCGGAAGGGCGCGTTCGTGTGGCTGGCCATCGGCGCGAGCCGCACGGGCGCGGCTTCGATGAGGTCCCGCATCGAGAGCATGCGCCCAGTATCGGGGCTGTGCCGGCGTGCCGCAGCCACGCAGCCACGCGGCCACGGACCCGCGCGGCGCGCGCCCCCTGTGCGATGATTCGGCCAGCCTCGGGAGGGGCGGAGCGGAGGCCTCCGATGGAAGTCGAGATCGCGGAACAGCGGCTGTTCCTGCTCCAGGAGCGGCTCGCGGCCGACGAGCTGCAGCAGCGGGCGATGGACCGACGGATGAACGCGATTTCCTCGGGGATTGGGAGCCTGCTACAGCGGCCCAGGCCCGAGGATGTCCAGCTCCTGGGCTCGGAGCGCCGCCTCGAGCCGTTCTGGCACGTCGCCGGTCGCGCCCGTTACGTCTACGACCGTCGGCGGGAGTACACGGTGCCCGCCTCCGCGTCGGAGGTCCAGGAGGTGCGCATCGGTGGATCGAGCGCACTCGTCACCGACGGGCCGCGCGGTCGCCAGTTCGCGCTCAGCCTCATCGAACATTGCGTAGAGGAGATCGCGAACGAGCTGTTCCTCAGCGCGACGACCGGCGATGCGGTTCCCGACGCGGCGCTCGTGGTCACCGGACCCCGCGACGAGATCGCGGACCCGAATGACCTCCACGGGAACGATGCCATCGTCGTGCCGCCCGATCAGCGCTCATCGTTCGTGGTGCGGACGCTCCTCACCGGGATCATGAAGGCAGTGCAGGCGGACTCGGTGGACGAGGAGCGGATGCTCGTCGACCACATCGACCTCTACTACCGGCCGGTACGCGCCTTCGAGTTCTACTGGAAGCCTCGTGACAGGCGCGGGGTCGTCGAGGTGGACGCGATCACGGGACAGGTCACGGTCGGCCGGTCACTCTCGTCCTCGATCTCCCGCGTGCTGACGAGGGACAACATCTTCGACATCGGAGCCGACACGGCGGGGCTGCTCATCCCCGGCGGCTCGATCGCGGTGAAGGTCGCGAAGCTGGCGATCGACCAGGCCTCGAAGCCGCCGCACTGAGTTCTCAGCAGTCCTCCGGTCCCGAGTCAGCGCACCACCTCGGGTACCGGCGCCACGCGATCGCCCGCGATGAGGCTGTCGAACGTGACTCGACGCAGGTGGTCCGAGAAGGCCACGCTGGCCTCGACCCACGCGCCGTGCAACTGACACGGGGCGCTCCAGTCGCAGGGCACCCCGCGCAACGTGCAATGCGACGACTCGATGGCTCCCTCTGCCGCCTCGACCACCTCGAGGAGTGAGACCGCGGACGGCGCCACCTCGAGGCGGTACCCACCGTCGCGCCCCGCCACCGAGGAGACGAGGCGCCGCTTCACCAGCGGTCCCATGATGTGCGAGAGGTACTGAGGCGGAATCGCCATCGCCTCCGAGATCTCCCGGGCCTTGCGCCGACCCAGGTCACGGTGTCTCGCCAGGTCGAGCACGGCGCGCACCGCATACTCGCCCCTCCGTCCGAGCACGATCTGCATCTCGTCGACCTCGCTGCATCGCTCTCAGCTGACGGCGTTCGGCGGACACCCGAGGGGCCCGCGGGTGCGTCGAGGCGTGTCGAAGCATCGACATCTCGACGTGATAACAGTGCGACTGCGCTCGTCGGGGCGCGGAGTGACTTGGTCGTGACCTTCGGTGACCTTGGTCCTCAACCTTGATGTACCGGGTTGACGTTGCGAGCCAGCAACGGATGATGAGGACAGAGGCAACGAGTGACCAAGGAGACGAACCCGATGCTCAGAAGCAGGCCGATGAAGGTGATCGGATTGGTCGGTGTGGTGGCGCTCGCGACCAGTCTCCTGGCGTGTTCAGGAGGTGCCGCCGAGAGCGGTTCGGCGACCGCGGCGAGTGGCGGCGCGAAGACCTCGGCGGGCGCGAAGGCACCGGGCGGCGCACCGGCGACCGGAAAGACGGTCGAGATCAGCGTCGCGATGAAGGACAACGTGTTCGAGCCGAAGGACATCAAGGTCAAGGCCGGCGACACCATCTCGTTCATCGCGAAGAACGAGGGCATCGCCATCCACAACCTGATGATCCAGAGCTCGGCTACCGAGGGCAAAGACTTCGCGAGTGCGGCCGCAGTGAATCCCGGTGAAGACAGCAAGTTCACCGCCACGTTCACCAAGAAGGGGACCGTGAAGTTCATCTGCGCATACCACCTGCCAGACATGGCAGGAACGATCACCGTCGAGTGAGTCGGTTGATCGACGGGTCAGGTCAGGCGCAAACGCCGCTGTAGCGGCGCACTGAGAGAGGCTCCCACGATGCCATTGACAAGACGAGAGTTAATTCAGAATGCGGCGGTCGGTGCCGCGGGCCTCGCCGTGGGCGGGGTGATCGGCAAGACGGTCGGCGGCGGTGGCGAGGAAGGCGCGAGCACCAGCGCCGGCCAGGGCGCCGGGCTCTCCGGCCAGGCCTCGCAGGTTGCCGATCAGCGCAAGCTGGCTCCCGAGGACGTGACGCGCGCGCTCAAGACGTTCGTGCCGCCGGGGAACGTGAGCGCCGACGAGTTCTACATCTTCTCCTCGGGCGGCCACTCCGGACAGCTCCACGTCATGGGTGTCCCCTCGTTGAAGCTGTACAAGACCATCGGGGTGTTCACGCCCGAGTCGTGGCAGGGCTACGGCTACGGGTCGGACGCCTCCGACCCACTGGTCAAGGAAGGCACGACGCAGGGCGCCGGCCGCGGCAGCATCCTCTGGGGCGACACGCACCACCCCGCCCTCAGCGAGACCAAGGGCGAGTACGACGGCCGCTGGGTCTACATCAACGACCGCGCCAACGGCCGCATCGGGATGGTTGATCTGCGCGACTTCAAGACGAAGCAGATCTTCGATGTCCCGAACCTCGACTCGTCACACGGTGGCTGCTTCGTCACGCAGGACTCCGAGTACGTGCACATCTCCACGATGACGCCCACGCTCGTGGACCCCTCGAAGGCGGAGGGCGCGCTGGACCGCTTCGGCGACGCGTTCCGAGGCTACTCGACGTTCCTCGCGATCAACCCGCAGAACGGTCGCTTCGACCTCAACCGGAGCTTCCAGGTCGAGCTTCCCCCGTACACGCAGGACCTTGCCGACTCGGGCAAGCTCGTCAGCCACGGCTGGGTGTTCATCAACTCGTACAACTCGGAGATGGCCACTGGTGGGAACCAGGACGGCAAGCCACCCATCGAGGTGGGCGCCTCCAAGGGTGACTACGACTTCATGCACATCATCAACTGGAAGAAGGCCGAGCAGCTGGTCGCGGCCGGACGCACCAGGGTGCAGAACGGCATGAACGTCATCCCCCTCGACGTGGCGGCCTCCGAGGGCGTGCTCTTCCTCGCGCCGGAGCCTCGCAGCCCGCACGGCGTCGACGTGGCGCCGAACGGCCAGTACCTCACCGTCAGCGGCAAGCTGGACCCGCACGTCACGGTGTACGGCTTCGACAAGATCCAGGCGGCGATCAACGCCAAGACCTTCGAGCGGAACGACCCGTACGGCGTGCCGATTCTCAAGTTCGACGCGATCGTCGCGGGCCAGGTCGAGGTGGGCGCCGGCCCCCTCCACACGCAGTACGACGACAAGGGCCACGGCTACACGAGCCTGTTCGTGGAGAGCGCGGTGGCCAAGTGGAGCCTCGGCGACCCGTACTTCAAGGGCGACCAGGCGTTCAAGCTCGTCGACAAGATCCCGGTGCAGTACAACATCGGCCACCTGGTGGCGATGGAGGGCGACACCACGAAGCCGCAGGGCAAGTACCTGGTCGCGCTCAACAAGTGGTCCATCGACCGCTTCGCCACCGTCGGCACGCTGAAGCCGCAGAACTTCCAGCTCGTCGACCTGACCGGCGAGAAGATGAGCCTCCTGTCCGACACGCCGATCGGCTGGGCCGAGCCGCACTACGTGCAGGCCATCCGCGCCGACCGGCTGAAGGCGTGGGAGGTGTACCCGCCCGGCACCAACGCCCTCACGATGGAGAAGGACCCGCACGCCACTGAGCTCGGCAAGGAGCGCGTGGAGCGGCGCGGGGACACCGTCGAGGTGTGGGGGACGGTGAAGCGCAGCAACTTCAAGCCCGACACGGTGGTGGCCAAGAAGGGTGACCGTGTCATCATGCACCTGACCAACACCGAGACCACGCCTGATGCCACGCACGGGTTCGCGATCCCGCGCTACAACATCAACTGCAGCCTCGACCCGGGCGAGGTGGTCACGGTGGACTTCACGGCCAACGAGGCAGGTGCGTTCGCGCTCTACTGCACCGAGTTCTGCTCTGCGCTCCACCTCGAGATGCAGGGCTGGCTCATGGTGACCACGTAGGCGTCATCCTCCGAAGGTCGGTATCCGCGCCCGCCGGGAGCTCCCTCCGGCTCCCGGCGGGCAAGGGATCCAGCATGAATCGTCGGCAGTTCCTCATCGGTCTCGGCAGTGCGGCGGTGCTGGCCGCCGGTGTGGCAACAGGACTTCGGGTGTTGCCGGATGCCGAGGTGGGGGCGCTGCCGACGATTCGCTACGGTCAGGAGTCGTGCTCCTTCTGCGGGATGAGCATCGACGACCCACGATTCGCCTCGGCGTGGCGTGCTGCCGACGGGGAGCGCCACTTCGACGACATTGGATGCATGGTGAACGCAATGCGACGTGACCACCCCGCCGGAACCATCGACTTCTACGTGCACGACTACACGAGCGAGCAGTGGCTGAGCGCGACCGAGGCCACGTTCGCGGTCTCGCCCACCGTGAAGACGCCGATGGCGTACGGTGTGCTGGCGGCTGCCGACGCATCCACCGTGAACGACGTCGCAGGCTCATCGCGGAGCGTCTACACCTGGTCGGAGCTCCTCGAACACCTCGAGAGGCGCAGCTAATGCATCTCCACCCCCAGACCGATCGGCTGTGGCTCGCGTGCTCGCTGCTGGCAGCCGTGGCCCTGGTCACCTCGGCGTGGCTTCCGCTCTGGACGATGGAGCTGCACGCCCCCCAGTACCCTCGAGGCCTGACGCTGACCGCCTACGGCACGCGCCTGGAGGGCGACATCCAGGAAGTGAACACGGTCAACCACTACGTGGGCGTCGAGCCGGTGCACACCGACAGCATCCCGGAGCTCGGGCTGTTCCCGTACCTGCTGGGTGGCCTCGTGGTGCTGGTCGTCCTCGCGGGCTTCTACGCGCGCGCCTGGTGGATGCGCGCGATCGTGAGCCTCAGCCTGTGGGGGTTCGTCGTCGGCTTCCTGATCGACCTCCAGTGGTGGCTGTACCATTCTGGACACGAGCGCAATAGCGATGCCCCGTACCGCATCGACGACTTCACACCGCGGGTGCTGGGAGGCACGAAGGTCGTGAATTTCGAGAGCGAAACCATGGTCGCGCTGGGCTACTGGATGATCGTGGCCGCGGCCGTGCTGGTCACCTTCGGCCCACCGGTGGTCCGCTTCCTCGTGGCCAGCTGGAGGAACACCGGCACCACCGAGGACCGAGCGGTCGCCTCCCCTGGCCAGTCCACGGCGAGGCAGTGAGCGGGGCCCAGGTGCGCCGCTCTACCAATCGCATCCCGCGCCCCGATTCGCTCGGCCGCCGTGCGGCGTTCGGCGGACTCGGCCTGCTCCTGGTGGTCGCGGCAGCCGTCGTGCCGGCATCGACACGCCGGGCTGAGGCAGACACGCCGCCCGCCTCCACCATCTCGATCACGGAGCGGATCCGCCTCGCGCAGGCGGGCGACACCATCGTCGTGAGCGCGGGTGTGTACCGCGAGCAGCTCGTCATCGACAAGCCCGTGACGCTCATCGGCGAGGGCCGCCCGGTCATCGATGGTGGGCGCGCCGGTGATGTCGTGCTCGTGCGCGCGCCCGGGACGACCATTCGCGGATTCGAGATCCGGGGCAGCGCCCAGGACGTCCTCGATGAGCCGGCCGCCATCCGCGTTCGCGCAGACCGCGCCACCATCGAGGACAACCGCATCGTTGACTGCCTCTACGGCGTGATGCTGGAGGACAGCAACGACCACCGCATCGTCGGCAACCAGATCTCGAGCATCGAGGGGCTGAGCCCGGAACGCCGAGGACACGCGCTCTCGCTGTGGCACACCGATCGGAACCTCGTGACTGGCAACGTCACCCACGGAAGCAAGGACGGCATCTTCGTCGGCTTCTCGACGCAGAACCGCATCGAGGGCAATCGCGTGACGGATGCGCGGTACGGTATCCACTACATGTACGCAGACCACAACGTCTTCGCGGACAACACGTTCGAGCAGAGCGTCGCCGGGGCCGCCATTATGTTCTCCCGAGACATCACCTTCCGCGGCAATGAGTTCGCGAGCAACCGCTCGGTCGCCTCGGGCTATGGACTGCTGTTCAAGGACGTCGACGACGTCTCGATGACCGACAACGTGGTCCGCGACAACCGCATCGGGATCATCCTCGAGGGCGCACCGCACACACCGGGAGCGACCGTGACGCTCCGTGGCAACGTCATCGGAAGCAACGATGTCGGCCTGGAGCTGGCCAGCACGACACAGGTGACGTTCACCGAGAACGTCTTCCGCGGCAACCTGGAGCACGTCACCCTGTCCGGCGGCGACGTGTCGCATCGGAACGCGTGGTCCTTCGAGGACCGGGGCAACTACTGGGATGACTACCAGGGGTACGACGCGAACGGCGACGGCATCGGGGACATCCCCTTCCGCTACGAGGGCGCGTTCGACCACCTCGCGAAGCAGGAACCGTGGGTGCGGACGTACTCGTTCACACCGGCGCGCACCGCCCTCGAGCTGGCCGCGAGCTGGTTCCCGGTGTTCCGCCCGGCGCCTCGCGCCGTCGACCCGTTCCCCCTCATGAGCGCGCGCGACGCGCTCGCCTCGAGCGCCCTGTCGCCCGACCACCGCAGTCAGAGCCTGGGAATTGCCGCCGCGCTGCTTGCCCTGCCATTCGCGCTGTGGTGGTCCACCTGGCGGCGAGGCGCGCGGTGGTGATGCCACTGGTCGCGCGGTCCGTTGGCAAGCGCTACCGGACCGGCGCCGCCCTCGACGACGTGACGTTCGAGCTCGCCTCGGGGGAGGTCCTTGCCCTAGTCGGACCGAACGGTGCGGGCAAGAGCACGCTGATCAAGTGCGTGCTCGGGCTGATCCAGCACAGCGGGACGGTCGAGATCGGCGGGGTGGCGGTCGAGCGACACGGCAAGGCGGCACGCAAGCTCGTCGGCTACCTGCCCCAGAATCCGGCCTTCCACCCGGACCTGACCGTACGCGAGACGGCACTCTTCTACGCGGACCTCCGACGCGTCCCGCATGAGCGCGCGCGCGCCGGTGTGGAGGCGATCGGCCTTGGCGAGCACGCGGAGAAGGAGGTCGCGGCGCTCTCCGGAGGCATGCGCCAGCGCCTCGCCCTCGCGCTGGCGCTGATGGCCGAGCCGCCTCTGCTCGTGCTCGATGAGCCGGGCGCGGGCCTCGACATCTCCGCACGCCTCGAGCTGCGACGGCTCGTGCAGGATGAGCGCGAACGCGGCACCGCCGTCCTGCTCTCGACGCACTGGCTCGAGGATGTGCCGTACATCGCGGACCGCGTACTCACTCTGCGCGAGGGGCGCGTGACCTCGCTGGGCCCGGCGTCCGAGGCCGATCTCATCGCGCACGCCACCTCCCGGCTCTTCCTGCGACTCAACGGACGGAGTGCGGACGCCGTCGCACTGCTCGAACGGCACTTCCCGGAGAGCCCGGTCGCGCGATCCGGCGACTGGCTGGTCGTCACGTGCGCCGCTTCGAGGAAGGCGCGCGTGGTGGAGGCGGTCGTCGAGGCCGGCATCTCGATCGCGGACATCCGAGTCGAAGAAGGCACCCCCGATGCCACCCAGCCAGAAGCGGCAGCGGCCACCTCGTGAGTGAGTCCGCGGCCGTGGTCTGGACGCTGGTCCAGAAGGAGCTCCGCGACGCCTCGCGGAGCCGCTGGCTCGCCGGCTTCGCCCTGACCTTCACGCTGCTCGCCCTGGGCCTCTCGCTCACCGGGTCCGCGAGTGACGCGCAGGGCGGGTTCTCGCGCACAACCGCAGGCCTTGTGAACCTCTGCCTCTTGCTCGTGCCACTGCTGTGCCTCGTGCTGGGATCGAGCGCCGTGGTCGGCGAGCGCGAGCGCGGGACGCTGGCGACGATGCTGGCACAGCCGGTCTCGCCGCTGGAGTTGCTCATCGGCAAGTACGTGGGACTCACGCTCGCGGTGTGGGCCGCGGTGGGCCTCGGATTCGGCGTCGCGGGACTGGCGATTGCCCTCCTGCACCCCATCACGGGCATCGTGCAATACCTGCTGTTCGGCCTGCTCTCGGCGGGACTGACGATGACGATGCTGGCGGTGGGCCTGCTGCTGTCGGTCGTGAGCGATGCGCGGATGAAGGCCCTAGCGCTGGGCATGGTGACGTGGTTCGTGCTGGTGCTGTTCTACGACCTCGCGGCGATCGCGCTCGCCCTCACGTTCTCCACCTCGGGACAGGCGTTGCTGCTGGCGGTGCTGGCCAACCCGGTCGAGGGCGTACGCATCCTCGCGGTGATCGAGCTGCAGCCCGACCTCCGCATCCTCGGCCCGATGGGCGCCTACCTCGTCAACGAGCTGGGTGTCCCCACCACCCGCACGATTCTGCTCGCGCAACTAGCGGCATGGACGGTGCTGCCGCTGGTCGCCGCATGGCGCCTCTTCGAGCAGCAGGACTACGCGTAAACACGGGACTCAGACCAGTACTGGTACCGAAGGTGGGATTCGAACCCACACGAGGTTGCCCTCAGCGGTTTTTGAGACCGCCGCGTCTGCCATTCCGCCACTTCGGCTCGAGCGCACTCGCATGCTACGGCGAAGACCGAGGCACCTGCCACCCGGGGCACGTCGTTCGGGGAGAAGCACCTGACGAGGGGTTGGGCGAGTCGGCTGCGACAGCACTCGGCAGCGAGGCGCAGCGGCCGCGTGCGCCGAACAGGCCTTGTGGGAGTCGTGGAGCGGAAGACGAGACTCGAACTCGCGACCTTCTCCTTGGCAAGGAGACGCTCTGCCAACTGAGCTACTTCCGCGACGCGAGCGAGTATAGGTCAGACCTCGGAGGTCGCGCCAGAAGTGCCGGCGCCAGGAACCTATTCCCCTCGGTGGCGCTGAATCGAGCTCATTACGAGCGCCAGGCCGAGGCCGACCACGACCGCGGGCAGCACCGCCCCCTCGCGGAGCTGGATCGCCTCGAGGCGGTCGAGCAGAAACGCCGCCCCCGCCGCGATGAACACCAGGCCTGCCGTGCCCGCGCCGAGGTCGTAGCGCCGCCGCGGAGCGGAAGCCACCTCGTCCGGCAGTACTGGTGGAGTCGTCACGAGAGACCTCCCTCGATTGCGAGCCGGGCGAGGATCAGCGCGTCACCTCGGCAGAGCCGAAGGCGGTGTTCAGCTCGATCTCGAGCCGGCGCGTGGAGCCCGCGAAGTCCGTGGTCTCCTTCTCGCGATTCGTCCCGATGCCCGAGAACGACTCGCCGAGGACGCGCGACTCCCCGAACACCGTGTTGGTCTGGACGCGCACCGGGATCCGAGCAGGCAGCCGCACGCGGCTGTCACCGAATGCCGTGGCCACTCGGATGCGGGTGGTCCCCTCCGGGATCTCCAGGTTCGTCAGGTCGAGGGTGAACGAGCCAAACGCATGGCTGTACTCGCGCCTGAGCGTCGACGACGACGTGGGCTGCGCTCGCTGGTCGCCGAACGCGTTGTCCACCGGCAGCCGCACCGCCGCCAGCCCGGAGAGCACCACCGTCAGCAACAGGCCGAGCGCCACCAGCGCCCCCGAGCCCGCACGTCCCGCGGCGATGATCAGCCCGACACCCGTCGCCACCAGCGCGACCGACAGCAGCACGTCCCAGCGCGGCAGTCGCACATCCAGGGCTCCGAGCAGCCAGATCGCTCCGATCGCGACCAGCAGCAACCCGAAGACCACGCCGCCCGTGCCTGCCCCGCGACGAGGGCTCACACCGCTGGCCGTCGCGTCGTCAGGCATGACCGCCGCCGCCACGATGTAGAAGACGATCGCGGCGCCACCGGTCACGACGGTGAGCACCACAAACGCGAGGCGGATCAGCGTCGAATCGACATCGAGGTAGGAGGCGATGCCACCGGCGACGCCGGCCACCCACCGGTCCGCACGACTGCGAGCGAGCCGTGCTCGCGGTGCGGGCACCCCCTCGAGGGGTGCGGCGGGCGGCGAGGAGCCGGGTTCGGTTGCCATCGTCCACCTCCCCCGCAGGCGCCGTCATCGTTACATCGTACACGTGATGGTGCGACCGACGGCGCCGCACGCACCCTCGAGGGGTGGCGAGGGAGTGGCGATGCACCGGCGGTACGGCGGCGGCGCGCTCGCGAGTGGCCGTATGACGGTCGCTCGGGGCGCGTTGGGCCTCGGCACCCCCCGAGCGACGCGCAGCGTGTACTGAGGTGCGCGCTAGGCGCCGTACTTCGTGAGGCGACCGGCGTGCGCGAAGGCCTGCGGCAGCAGCTCCTTCGCGGGGAAGATGCCGAGGCCACCCTCGGCACATTCCGTCTCGTTGAAGCGGTGTTGCGCGTCGGCGCGCACGGTGCGCCCCGACATCAGCACGGGCACGGGGTGCCAGGAGTGCGAGGCGAGCACGGCTGGCGTCGAGTGGTCACCGCCCACGAGGAGCACGTCCGGCCGGAGGTCGAGCAGCGCCGGGAGACACGCGTCGAAGTCCTCGATGGCGCGCACCTTCCGGTCGAAGTCGCCGTCCTCGCCCGCGCTGTCCGTGTACTTGTAGTGCACGAAGAAGAAGTCGTAGTCGTTCCAGTGCTGCTTGAGCGCCGCGAACTGGCTCTCGAGGTTCGTGCCCGCATCGAGGGTGTCCATCCCCACGAGGCGCGCGAGGCCTCGGTACATGGGGTAGATCGCACAGGCCGCGGCGCGCAGCTTCCAGAGCTCGGGGAGCTGTGGCAGATCGGGACGGTGCGCCCAACCTCGGAGGGTGAGGTGGTTCGCCTGCGCGCGACCGCCGATCAGCTTGCGCGCCTCGGCGACGAACTGGTTCGCGAGGTCGGCCGTCCGCTGCGCCGAGGGCGCCAGTGCCTCGACCGGCGGAACGGTCACACCTTCGCGCTGGGGGTCGGTCTCGCTCAGCTCCTCGGCGAGCCCCTCGCCGCGAAGGACGAGCACGAAGCGGTGCTCGCGCACGGGCTCGACGAACACCTCGACGCCGGGGAGCTTGATCTCGCGGAGCTGCGCGCAGATCTCCGCCGTGATCTCGGTAGCCACGCGGCCTGCGCGGCGGTCGGTGATGAGGCCGTCGCCATCGACCGTGCAGAAGTTCGCCCTCGCTGCCAGGTCGTGCGGCCCGAGGGGGAAGTCGATGCCCGTCGCCTCCAGGACCCCGCGGCCAACGTCGTAGACCAGGGGGTCGAGGCCGAAGAGCGCCATGTGGCCGGGACCTGAGCCGGGGGTCACGCCCGGCGCGACCGGGATCGTGAGGCCCACCGCGCCCTCTCTCGCGAGGCGGTCGAGGTGACGGATGTTGGCCGATTCCAGCTCGGTGCGCCCGCGCGGCCCGGCGAGCCCACCGAGCCCGTCGAGTACGCAGAGCACGACCTTGGTCTCGGCAGGGATGGAAAGGCGGCGAATGAGGTCGAGGTCCATGCCTCGATGCTAGCGGTTCGGCCCCTCGCCGGTCACTTCGCGTCGAGGAGGGCCGCGACGCCGGGGAGGGTCTTCCCCTCGAGCATCTCGAGGGACGCGCCGCCTCCCGTCGAGATGTGGGTGATGTGCGCCGCGACGCCCGCCTGCGCGACCACGGCGGCCGTCTCGCCACCGCCGACGATCGTCGTCGCGTTGAGGAGCGCGAACACGCGCGCCATCGCCAGGGAGCCGAGGGCGAAGCGTGCCTGCTCGAAGAGGCCCATCGGTCCGTTCCAGACGGCCGTCTTCACCGGGCGCAGGGCCTCGGAGAAGGCCTCGACGGTGGCGGGGCCGATATCGAGGATGCGCCAGCCCGAGGGCACGCGGTCGACCGGGACGGTCACCACCTGGCTGCTGGCGCCGGCGCCGAACGCCGCGACCACGTCGGTGGGCAGGACGAGGTTGAAGCCGGGACGCCGCGACACCCTGTCGAGGATCTCGCGCGCCGTGTCGACTCGGTCGCGCTCGACGAGTGAGTCCTCGACGCGGATGCCCTGCGCCATGAGGAACGTGTTCGCCATCGCACCGCCGACGCAGATCACGTCGGTCCGGTCGAGCAGGTGCTCGAGGATGAGCAGCTTGTCGCTCATCTTCGCCCCACCGAGGACCAGCGCGAACGGCCGCTCAGGCGAGTCGGCGACAGAGCCGAGGTAGTGGACCTCGCGCTCCATGAGCAGTCCGGCCACCGCCGGGAGATGCGCCGGGATCCCCACGATCGAGGCGTGCGCGCGGTGCGCGGTGCCGAACGCGTCATCGACGTAGATGTCACCGAGCTGGGCGAGCGCGGCGGCGAACGCCGGGTCGTTCTTCTCCTCCTCGGCGTGGAAGCGCACGTTCTCGAGGACCACGACCTCGCCGGGCTTGAGCGCGTTCACCGCGGCCTCGGCCTCCGGGCCCACGCACTCGGTCGCGCACGCCACCGAGGTGCCCAGCAGGCTCCCGAGGTGCGCGGCCACGGGTGCGTTGCTGAACGCGGGTTCGGGGCGGCCCTGGGGGCGCCCGCGGTGGGAGATGATCGCGATGCGCGCTCCGGCCTCCCGCAGCGCGTTGATCGTCGGGAGGGATTCGCGGAGACGGTAGTCGTCCCGGACGCCCGCCTCGTCGACCTGCACGTTGTAGTCGACGCGCAGCAGGACACGCTTGCCCGCGACATCGATGTCTCGAATCGTCTGCTTCCGCACCTCGGCCCCCCTCCAAACGCCAGTGAGAGTACAGATGGAGGCGCAAATAGAGAAATGGAAAACATATGAACGAGACGGCCGGGAACGCCGAGGACGTGCGCCACGACTCGGAGCGCGACCAGGTCATGGCCGAGCCATGGGCAACGTATGGGCAACGTGATGAACAGCACGCCGGCCCGTGAGCCATCCGAGAGGTGAACGAAAGAAACGAGGGCAGCGAGCGACACGACACACTCGAGCCACGCACCGGGTGCAGCTCCCGGTGCGTGGCTCAACGTACGGCAACCGCCGAGGGGCGGGGCGCCGAACGGCGTTACACGGTCGCGGGCTGCGCCCATGCGGCGTGGCGACCGGGGATGTGGCTGAGCGAGACGACGACCCCGTCGTTCTCGACGTCGACCGCGAGCCGTACTCGCCGGCTGCG
>JADLFF010000034.1 GCA_020845735.1 Dehalococcoidia bacterium | reverse complement strand
GGAGTGCTCTCGATCACCGCAGCCACCGAAGCGGCGCCCGCTTCCGTGACCGGCGGGTACGTCGACTGGGGGTTCAAGGAGAGCTTCCGCAACTACATCAATGGCCCGATCGCCAAGGGCACGACGACGGTCACCGGGGGCGCCTCGACGAATGGGGACGGCACCTTCCGCTTCCCCGCCACACCCGGTGGCTCCTACGACAGTGACACGGGCGTGGCGAGCGCCTCGTTTGGTGGCTCGGTCCACTTCGAGGGTCACTTCGAGGCGGCCACGGGCGAGCCTGCGCTCGACCTGACCATCTCCAACATTCGAGTGAACCTCAACGGCTCCACCGGCACGGTCGTCGCCGACCTCGTGTCGAAGTCGCTCACCGGCGGCACCCTTGAGTCGTTCCCGAACATCACCCTCGTCTCGCTCTCGGGCGCGACGGCTGTGCCCGGGACGGGTAGCGTGGCCTGGTCGTCCGTGGCCTCGGCGATCACCGCCGAGGGGGCGCCCGCCTTCGCCGGACAGTACACGGCTGGCACCGCGTTCGACCCGCTGTCGATCGCGCTCCAGCTCGAGCAGCCGACGGCGACGCCCACCCAGACCGCGACCGCTACTGCCACGGCAACGGCGACTGCGACTGCGACCGCCACGGCCACCGCGACTGCAACGGCCACGGCGACCGCCACCGCAACTGCGACGGCTACCGCGACCGCCACTCCGACGGCAACCGCCACACCGATCCCGCCGGCGAACCGCCTGGTGTGGAAGGTGTCGGAGCACGCGTGGACCAGCTCGAGCCTGTCGCCTGCCCACGTGGCCGGCGCGCCCGCCTCGAAGCAGGACAACGGCTGGAACTTCCCGGCCGGTACCGTCACGTACGACAAGACCACGAAGGCGACCACGGTCTACTTCGCCGGTTCACTCACCCTCGGCAACATCAACCAGGGTGGCTACCGCATTCGGCTCACGGAGCCAACGATCAACGTCGACGCGGCGGGGGCCGGGACGCTGACGGCTGAGGTCGCCTACTGCGCCTCGACGGCCGCGTGCGCCAGCGGCTACACGAGCAGCGGCCGTGTCACCGTGGTCACGTTCGCCCTCGATGACAGCGCCGTCATCGATGACGGCCACCACATCGCGTGGACCGTGACCCCGAACTACACGGGCAACTCGTTCGACCCGGCGTTCATCGCCGCGTTCCCGGCGAGCCTCCAGGGGCACTTCCGGGCGACCGGCTCGTCGGCGGATGCGCTCAAGCCGCCCTCGCCGATCTCGATCAGCGTGGACTACGCCGTCGGGACGTCGCAGACGATCACGACGGAGATCGGCGCGGTTGGCGGGCTCTCGATCTCCGTGAGCGGCAGCAATGTGGTGCTGCCGGCACCGGTCCTGAACAGCACCGGGACGAAGCTCACCAGCACCGCCCCGATGAACAACGTGACCGTGACCGACCAGCGCCAGGGTCAGCCCGGCTGGAGCGTGAGCGGCCAGTCCACCAACTTCACGCGCACCGGCGGCGGTGCAGAGATCGACGCCAACCAGCTCGGGTGGGCGCCGACGGTCGTGTCATCGGCCCCCGGTCAGACTGTGACGGCTGGAGCCACGGCGGCTCCGGGCAGCGGTCTTGGCTCGTCGAAGACACTGGGCAGCGCAGCGAGCGGTGCGAGCCTCGGCACGACGGTGCTTGGTGCTGACCTCAACCTCGAGGTTCCCACCACCACCGAGCCCGGCTCGTACGGCGCGACGCTCACGCTCACGGCCATCTAGGGCAGGGACGCCAAGCGGCGGAGGGCGTACCGGTCGCCCTCTGCCGCAGGCGTTGACATCCACCATGCGACAGTTCAGCAAGGCACAGCCGCGCACCCGCCTCCGATGGCGGGTGCTGGCGTGTCTCGGTGCGCTCGCCCTGGCCGTATCGGGACTCCTCGCGAACGGCGGGGCGGTCACCGCGCAGGGAGGTCCGGGCAACGCGAGCTGGTCGATCCAGCCCTCGAATGCCACGGGCACCGAGACGCGCCCCAACCTCACCTACGACCTCGCACGCGGCTCAACCGTCGTCGACTACGTCGGCGTGCAGAACCTCGGCGAGCAGCCGCTGTCGCTGCGCGTGTACGCCAGCGACGCCTTCACCACGCCCGAGGGCGGCTTCGACCTCCTGCCTGCGGGGCAGCAGCCCCGAGACGTGGGCTCGTGGATCGACCTCGACGCGCGGGTCGACCTCGCGCCAAGGCAGCGCGTCCTCCTCCCGTTCTCGCTGCGCGTTCCGCAGGACGCGACGCCGGGGGACCACGCGGGCGGCATCGTCGCCTCCCGGACCGCCGACGCCAGCGACGCGGCGGGCAATGCCGTCAAGATCGACCTGCGCGTCGGCACGCGCGTGTACCTGCGTGTCAACGGCCCCCTGCGTCCGGACCTGGTCGTCGAGGACTTCGGGATCCGGTTTGAGCCGCAGGCGCTGTTCGGGCGCGGGATGCTGCAGGCCTCGTACACCGTGCGCAATCGAGGGAACGTGCGGCTGCGGGCCGCGCAGCAGGCGACGGTCAGTGGTCCCCTCGGGATCCCCGTGCGGCAGCAGGTGCTCGACGAGCTGCCCGAGCTGCTGCCGGGCGCCGCCCACACGACGACCGTGGCGCTCGACCGCATGCCGCCGTTGTTCTGGCTGGCCACGCGCCTCGAGGTGTCGCCGGCCGTGGTCGGCAACGACGGCGTGGTGGTGCCGCAGGCACTCGCGAGCGGCAGCGTCTGGGCCGTGCCGTGGGCGCCCCTCGCGGCGCTGATCCCCCTCGGAGGGCTGACGTGGCTTGGAGCTCGAATGCAGCGACGGTCGGCCCGTCAGCGAAAGGAGCGTGCGTTGTTCGCACCAGAGGTCATCGAAGCCGTCAAGCGGCACATGAACCAGGACCATCCCGAGGAGTCGCTGGCGATCTGCCAGGGCCTGGGGGATCGTCCCACGGCGTCGTCCGCGCTGATGACGGGGATGGACGCCGTCGGCATCGAGTTCGCGGTCGTCGAGGCTGGCGCGCAGTCGGTCGTGCGCGTGCCGTGGTCCGAGCCCGTCACCGAGCGCGCTCAGATCCGCGCGGAGGTCGTGCGGATGTACCAGGAGGCCTGCGCGCGACTGGGCATCGCGCCCGTGGAGCGCGAGGGCACCGGCGACCACTGAGGTCGCTCCGGTGCGGGCGCATGCTCGAGGGACGGGCGGCGGGGAGGCAGGCGCCTCGCCGACGTCAGCCGCCCAGCACCTCGAGCATGCGCGTGTTCAGCTCGTAGGCGTGGAGCACTTCCTCGATCACGCGCGCTCGCTCGGCGGCCGGCCACGGCAGGGCGTCGAGGTGGCCGCGGTACGAGCCCTTGAACGCGGCCAGATCCGGGACCCGGTCGAACTCGTAGAAGCGCGCGCCGTTGGTCGCGTCAAACCCGAGGGTGCGCTCGATGGTGTGACGGATGATCTGGCCACCGGAGAGGTCACCCATGTAGCGCACGTAGTGGTGCGCGACCATGCCGCCCGCCCAGTCGAAGCAGACCTCGAGGAGGCGCGCGCAGTAGGCGCGGGTGGGCTCGGAGGCGGAGATGGCAGCGCGCCAGTCGTCGCCAATCAGGTGCGCGAGGTCCTCCTCGATGGCGGGGACGCGCGCGAGGTCGCGGCTGAGCATCGGCGCGAGCAGCGGGTCGTCGCGCCAGACCGCCGCCGCCTCCTCGAGGATGGCGTAGACGAAGTACTGCTGCGCGGCGAAGTCGATGTACTGCTCTCGCGAGACCTGCGAGCGCCCGAGGTTGCGCATGAACGCCGACTGTTCGGCGCGACGGTGGGCCGCCTGGCTGGCGCTGCGCAGCGCCGCCGAGAACGAGGTGGCCGCGTCGGCGATGTCGACTGCGCTCTGCATCGGGGGTCCTCTCGTCTCATCGATTTGGTGAGAGTTAGTGGAATAGAATGGCAGTTGCTAGTATGTCCTACGAACTGATATTAGTCTAACCATGGCCATTAGCTCGCTCTACCGCGGCGCGATCGTCGTCGTCGGGCTCATCCTCACCGGCCTCGTGATGGAGCCGCGCACGACCGCCGCCCAGGTGGCCGACGACCCGCTGGTCGCTCCGATCACGCGGCTCTCGAGTGACGGACGCACCGCCTCGGACGGCCGCCGCACGCTGACCGTGTCGAAGGCCGTGCTCGGCGCCGGTGGCGAGGTCGTCACCGTGAGCGGCACCGGGTTCAACGAGGAGAAGGGCCTCTACGTCGCCTTCTGCGTGATCCCGGCGCTCAACCAGCTCCCGACGCCGTGTGGCGGCGACATCGACCTCGAGGGCTCCTCGGGGGCGGCGAGGTGGGTCTCGCCCGCCACCGACACACCGTCGTACGGCGACGGCCTCGCCACGCCGTACGAGGCGGGCGGCTCGTTCTCGTTCACCCTCGCCGTGAGTCCGCAGATCAACCCGACGACCGACTGCCGCGTCGTGCGCTGTGCCGTCGTCTCGCGCAATGACCACCGCCGCACCAGCGATCGCTCGCAGGACGTCTTCGTCCCGATCACGTTCGCGGGAGCCGATGCCCCACCCGTGGCCGCTGCGCTCGCCACACCACCTGCCTCGGAGGTTGTCAGCGCCGCCGGTGCGCCTCCGGACATCCCGCGTGAGGTCCTCGCGCCCGCCATCCCGAGCACCGTCTCGAGCACCATCGCGCCCGCTGAGGCGCCGGCCGTGGCGCCCGCGCAGCTCGTCGCGGCGGCGCCTGCCGTGCGGCCCGAAGTGCCCGCCCTCCTCGATGCCGATTCGCGCGGCGCAACTCGAGGGGGAGCGCAACTGCGCGTCGAGGGCGATATCGCCCTCGACGCCGGGGGCGCCGACGTGCGCGTGCGCGGCACCGGGTACGACACCTCGCGAGGTGTGTTCGTCGCGATCTGCGCCGTCCCGCCCGATGGCGGCAAGCCCGGCCCCTGCACCGCCGGCACCGCGGCGTCGGCGTGGATCTCCTCGAATCCGCCCGAGTACGCACGCGCGCTCGCGCGGCCTTACGGCGACGACGGCGCGTTCGACGTCACGCTCTCGGTGAAGCCCATCATCGATGCGAAGACCGACTGCCGAGTCGTCGCGTGCGCCCTCGGCACGCGCGCGGACACGGAGGGCGTACGCGCGACCGAGGTCGAGCTGTTCGTCCCGGTGTCGTTCGTCGAGGTGCCTCCGGCCGCGGTCGAGCCCGCGCCCGCCAGCGCCTCGGAGCCCGCTGCCTCCGCGCCTGTCGCGGACGAGGCCGCCGCAGCCACGGAGACCGCCCGAGGCGAGCGCCTCGACATCGTGCCGCTCGCGCTGGCCGGCCTCGTCTCGACCCTCGTGCTGCTTGCGTACTCGGCGATGCTCCTCCGGCGGCGGCGGACCGAGACGGTGCGATGAGCTTCCCTCGCGTGGCCGTGCTGGCCTGGGCGCTCGTTGCTGCCGCCTGCACCACCACCGGCGCCGCCCGGCCGCCCGAGGTCGGGGTTGGCGCGGCGACGCCTCAGCCGCAGGTCGTCGTCGGCACGCCCGTGGCGCCCGCCCTGCCCGTGACGGTGCGTTCTGCGGACGGTCGCGAGGTGACGATCACCGACACCACGCGCATCGTCTCCCTCTGGGGCAACGTCACCGAGATCGTGTTCGGGCTCGGGCTGGGCGATCGGGTCGTCGGGCGCGACATCACGGCCACCTTCCCGGAGGCCGAGGCGATTCCCCTCGTGACCCGCGCCCACGACGTCTCTGCGGAGTCCGTGCTGTCGCTGCACCCCACGCTCGTCCTTGCCTCGGTGGACACGGGCCCCGCGAGTGCGATCGACCACATTCGCAACGTCGGTGTCCCCGTCGTGCGCTTCGCCGAGCCGCAGAGCGTCGACGACGTCGTGCCGCGCATCCGCACGATCGCGGCCGCCCTCGGCGTACCGGCGGCGGGTGAGGACCTCGCCGCGCGAACCGAGGCCGCGATGGCAGCCGCGCGCGACGAGGTGCAGGCGCCGGCGGTCGCGCCGCGCGTCGCGTTCCTCTACATGCGAGGACACGCGGGCGTGTACCTCATCGGCGGGCCGCGGTCCGGCGCCGACTCGATGATCGTCGCGGCGGGAGCCACGGACGCCGGCACCGCGATGGGCCTCGACCGGCCGTTCACCCCGATCAGCAGCGAGGCGCTGGTGCGCGCGGCGCCCGAGGTGATCCTCATGACCACGACCGGCCTCGAGTCTGTCGGGGGCATCGAGGGGCTGGTGCAAATCCCCGGCATCGCGCAGACGCCCGCGGGCCGCGATCGCCGCATCGTCACCCTCGAGGACAGCCTGCTGTTCGCGTTCGGCCCGCGCACACCGGTCGCCCTCCGCGCGCTGATCGAGGGGTTGCACGCCCCGCGCACGGCCGCGCCGAGTGCCGGAGCGCGGCCGTGACGCAGATCGCAAAGCCACATCAACCGCCGGCCGTGCGCGCCGTGGTCCCGCGCGTCGTGCCGTCGATTCGCCGGATGCGCCCCGCGTTGCTGCTCGGAGGGCTCACGGTGGCGCTCTGCGTGGCCGTGGTCGTCGCGGCCGGTGCGGGCGCGTACGCCCTCACACCCGCCGAGGTGCTCGGCTCTGTCGCGCATCGCGCGGGCCTCGCGATCGGGCCGGTGCCGGCGGACATGGGAGACCAGGTGCTGTGGGAGATCCGATTCCCACGCATCGCGCTCGCGCTGATCGTCGGGGGATCCCTCGGGGTGGCCGGCGCGGTGATGCAGGGCGCGTTTGCGAACCCCCTCGCGGAGCCGGGCGTGATCGGCGTGTCGTCCGGCGCGGTGGTCGGGGCGGTGGCGCACATCGTGCTCGGCCTCGGCAGCGGCGGGACGTGGAGCATCACCGGCGCGGCGTTCCTCGGAGGACTCGTCACGGTCTTCGGCGTGTACACCTCGGCGCGGGCCGACGGCCGCACCGAGGTGGTCACGCTGGTCCTCACGGGCATCGCGGTGAACGCCATGACCGGGGCCATCATCGGACTGCTCATGTTCTTCGCGCAGGACGGCGAGCTGCGTTCGATCACCTTCTGGACGCTCGGAAGCGTCGGCGGCGCCACGTGGGCCCGAGTCGCCGTCGTGTTCCCGGTGGGCGTGGTGGCGACCGTGCTCGCGTTCACGCAGGCACGGCAGCTCGACCTGCTTGCGCTGGGCGAGCGGCCCGCGGCGCACCTCGGAGTGGACGTGGAGCGGCTGCGCATCACCTGCCTCACCGTCGTCGCGCTGCTGACGGCGGCCGCGGTCGCCGTCTCGGGCATCGTGATGTTCGTCGGCCTCGTGACGCCGCACCTCGTGCGGATGGTCGCGGGGCCGAGGCACACGCTCCTGCTCCCCGCCTCGGCCCTCGGTGGATCGCTCATCCTGGTCAGCGCGGACCTGGTGGCGAGGGTGGCGGCGGCGCCGGCAGAGTTGCCCCTCGGCGTGCTCACCTCGCTGCTCGGCAGCCCGCTGTTCTTCTGGCTCCTGCGGCGGACGCGCTCGCGGCAGGGCGGCTGGGCATGACCGCCAGCACGCCAGCTCGATCAGCGCACGCGCTCGTCGAGGCGCGCGGCGTCGCCGCGAAGCAACGCAGTCACCTCGTGCTCGAGGCCGTCGACCTCGAGGTGCACGCCGGTGAGGTGGTGGCGCTGGTCGGTCCGAACGGCGCGGGCAAGTCGACGCTGCTCCACGTGCTCGCGGGCGACCTTCCTGCGACCGCGGGGGAGGTCCTGGTGGACGGCGCGCCGCTCCGGCGCTGGCGCCGCGGCGACCTCGCGAGGTGTCGTGCGGTGCTGCCTCAGCAGTTCGACCTCGCGTTCCCGTTCACCGTCGCCGAGGTCGTGCGGATGGCGCGCGCGCCGTGGGCCGCGCACACCACGCCGGCCGAGGACGAAGCGATCGTCGCGGAAGCCCTCCGCGAGGCGGACGCGGCCGACCTTGCCTCGCGGGAGTTCACGTCGCTGTCAGGAGGTGAGCGCGCCCGAGTCGCGTTCGCCCGGCTTGTTGCCCAGCGTGCGCGCCTGCTCCTCCTCGATGAGCCGACCGCGGCACTCGACGTGCATCACCAGGAGCTGCTGATGCAGGGCGTGCGCCGGCAGGTCGAGGGCGGTGCAGCGGCGGTCGTCGTCATGCACGACCTCGGGCTGGCGGCGGCGTACGCGGACCGCGTCGCGCTCCTCGCTCGAGGGGCGCTCGTCGTGGTGGGACCGCCGTCGAGCGTCCTCCGGGACACGATTCTGACCTCGGTGTATCAGCACGAGCTGGACGTGCTGCCCCATCCGCGGACCGGCACGCCCGTGGTGGTGGCCGCGCGGTCGCCAGCCGCGAGCGGGCAAGGGGACGACCGCACCGAGGAGCTACGCGAACGCTTGCTGGTTGGCTCCGCGAAAGGGGAATCCGAATGAGACACGAGTCGATGGCGCGCGCGTCGCGCCTGCGGCAGTCGGTGGCGGTGATCGTGGTGGCTGTCGCCGGCCTGGTGGGCGGCCTCGCGATGATGGCACCCCTCGAGGCGGCGCAGGTCACGACGACGGGCGGCTACCTCAACTGGGGGATCAAGGAGTCGTTCCGCAGCTACATCGTGGGGCCGATCGCGAAGGGCAGCACGAGCCCTCAGGGCGGCGCCTCGGTGAACGGCGACGGAACCTACCGCTTCCCACTCGCCAGCGGCACGTATGACGCGAGCACCGGCGTGGGATCGTTCACGTTCTCGGGGAGCGTGCGCTTCCAGGGGCATTCGGGCCAGCTCGACATGGTGGTGTCGAACGTGCGGGTGCAGCTCTCGGGCGGCAGCGGGTCGCTGGTCGCCGACATCACCAGCAAGTCGCTCGAGTCGGCCACGACTGTGCCGTACACGGGCGTGACCCTCGCGACCCTCACGGGCGCCTCCGCTGTGCCCGGCACGAACGTCGTGAACTGGACGGGCATCCAGTCCACGCTGACGGCCTCGGGCGCCCAGGCGTTCGCGGGGTTCTACACCGCCGGACTGCCGCTCGACCCGCTCACGATCTCAGCGCAGCTCGCCGCAGCAAGCACAGCCACGGCCACCTCGACGGCGACCGCCACCGCCACAGCGACCGGCACGGCCACCGCCACGGCGACGGCAACCGCTACCGCCACGGCACCGAGCACCCCGTTCGTGGGACCGGCGCCGCGCCCGTCCTCGGCGGGGCTGCTGGTGACGAGTCCGGGCGCGGCCCAGCCCGTGTCGCAGCTGACGGGCGCACTCGCCTCGGGCGGATGCTCTGTCGAGACGCTGGCGCTGCTGCAGCAGGGGACCTGGCGCATCATGATCGCCGGCGCGCCGCCGGCTGCCAACGCGGGCCTCCCCGCCTCGCTGGAGGGGGCGACGCCCTTCTTCGTGCGCTGCGTGTAGCGCGGACCGCCGAGGCACGGCTCGCCGTGGGAACCCCGCGGGCGAGCGCCCGGCGAGCGCGACGTGAGCACGAGGTGAGCACGAGGTGAGACCACCGACTCGTGAGCGGGGCGGCGCGTGGCTCGAGGCGCGCGCCGCCTCGAGGGGTTCCGCGCGCGCCGTGCGGGCGGCATCACCGCCGTACGACTAGTACCTCGCGCTCCTCATCGGAGCGACGGGACCACGTCCTGAGGCCAGGGGGACGCACATCGAGGTCGCGCCAGCCAGCGCGCGGGCTATTCGGGCCGCGGACAGCGTCCGACGATCAACCCAAAGGCCCGCGAGCTAGGTGAACGCGAGTGCTGAGGGTACTCAGGCCGTTTGTGTCCGTGCGCTGGCAGATCATCCTGCCGTTCGCAGCGGTCGTCATCCTGACGTCAGCCGTGGGGGCGTACGCACTCACCGGGCTCTACGCGGGATCGGCCGAATCGAGGTTCGTCGGGCACCTGGTCGAGGGCAGCCGCGTCGCGGCGGAGTCGCTGGTGCGCCGAGAGCGCGCCCACCTCGAGACCGCCCGCGCGATCGCCTTCACCTCGGGAGTCCCGGAAGCGCTGCGCGCACGCCCGGAGACGCTCGACGCCCTCGTGCGCCCGCTGGCCGCGAACACCACGATCGAGCGCGTCGAGCTGCTCGACGCTGCGGGAGTCCTCAAGTTTGGGCTCGTGCGACCGGCGGCATCCGGTGCGCCCTACGCTCCCGTCACCGCCGGCACGCCTGCCCTCGAGGGGATCGAGCGCGTGCTTGCGGGGACCAGCGATGAGAAGGGCGACAAGTTCATCGAACTTGCCGAGGTTGACGGCGAGGCGTGGATCGTCACGGTCGCACCGGTGCGCGCGGGCGAGCAACTCGTAGGCGCTGTCCTCGTCAGCAGCCGGCTGGCGACCGCCCTGCTCGCAGCCCATCGCGAGGCGCTGGCGGACGTCACGGCGTTCGACCGGGACGGGCGGATCCTCGCGACCACGTCGTTCGCCCGCGCGGAGGACCCCCTGGCCGGAGCGGCGGCGCCCACCGGCGAGATGACCACCGTGGCCCTCGGCGAGCGCACGTACCGGGAACTCCACTCCGACCTGGTGCTGCGGGGTGAGCCGGTCGGATCGCTCGCCGTCGCGCTTCCCACGGACTTCCTCGGGGAGACCACCGAGGACGCGCGCATCCAGCTGTCGCTCCTGCTGTTCGGCGCGATCGCCGTGACGCTGATGGTGGGAGCGCGCGTGGCCCGCCGCCTGACGAACGCGCTCGACCAGCTGGTGCGCACCAGCCGGACGGTCACGGGCGGCAACCTCACGGCCCGAGTCGGGCTGCAACGCCGCGACGAGATCGGCGAGCTGAGCGACGCGTTCGACCGGATGACCCGCGCGCTGCAGGACCAGCACCTCGGCGCCATCGCCTCGCTGGTGTCCGCAATCGATGCGCGGGATCCGTACACCCGAGGGCACTCGCTCCGGGTGGGCCACCTCGCGTCCCTGCTCGGACAGTGCCTCGGCCTCAACACCGAGCAGCAGTTGCACCTCCAGGTGGGTGGCTACCTCCACGACATCGGGAAGATCGGCGTGCGCGACGAGGTGCTCCTCAAGCCCGGAGCGCTCACCGAGGAGGAGCGCCGCCAGATCCAGGTCCACCCCGTCGTCGGGAACGACATCCTCGCGGCTGTGGGGCTCGCCCCCGAGGTGGTGGAAGGCGTGTACCTCCACCACGAGCGCCTGGACGGGAGCGGCTACCCCCTGGGGCTCGCGGGCGATGCCGTGCCGCTGACGCCTCGGATCATCATGGTGGCCGACTACTACGATGCGCTGGTCACCGACCGGCCGTACCGCCGAGGTGGCACGCGCGAGGAGGCGCTCGCGATCATCGGCGCGGAGGTCAGCTACGGACGCCTCGATGTGTCCGTGGTGCAGGCGCTCGCGGAGGTGTCCACGTCGTGGGATGCCTACTGGCGGAGCGACCCGCAGATGCGGGGCTTCACCCTCGACCAGGTCCCGGTCGACCCTGATATCTTCCGGCGGGCCGCGTAGGGTGCGGCGCGGTCGTGACCTTGCCCTCGCGATGGTCCTCGCGGTCGCGTGCTACACGATCATGGACCTGACCGCGACGGCCTCCTCCCGCCGCGAGCTGAAGCGCGTCGACCTCGACCTCCGACCGGCGATTGCCGCGGACTACTCCCCGACGATCGACGGGACTGCTCGCCGTACGCTCCAGCCGGGAATCCTCGCGTCCATCCAGCAGGACGAGGCGTGGCTGCGCGCCTCGGAAGCGCGAGCACGGGTGCTGGTCATCCCGCTCGAGGGCGGTCGGCCGGTCGCGTTCACCCCACCGAGCGCGCCGACCTCCGCGCACGGCCACACACCGAGTCCGCGCGCCGACACCGACCAGCACGCGCCCGCACCCACCACCGAGGGCGCCTCCGCCCTCGAGACGCCGCCGCCCAGCGCGGCAGACGAGCTCGTGGTCCCGGCTGCCCTCGGAGCTCCCGCCTCGAGCCCTGTGAGCCCCGCCGGCGGCTTCCCGACCGGAGAGCCGACGCCCGCCGCCACGTCGGCGGCTCCCGCGGCGCCCACACCGGCGACGAGCACTCCACCCACCACGCCAACCGACCCTCTCGCCACGGCCACGCCGGAAGGCCCGTCCTCAACGGCTGGAACAGGTGGGACCGGCAGCAGCGGCGGGTCTGGGAGCGGCAACCAGGGATCCGACAACGCCGCGCTCGGCTCGGGGAACGGCGAGGGCAACGGCGGCAACGGCAACGGCGGATCGGACAACGGCAACGGCAACGGCCACGGGCCGTAGCGTCGGCGCGCCGTCACCCGATCGGCTGCGAGAGAAGCCGACACGCCGCTAGAGCGCCTCGACAGCCCCTCGAGAGCCCCTCACCGGCCCGAGGGCGCCTCGTGGCCGGAGGCTACATCGCGCCCTAGGCCTGGGACAGCGCCGCGAGGCGGTCCTCCATGCCGATCTCCCGGAGCACCTCGAGGGCGTCACCGCCGACAGGTGGGGCGGGACGCCCCGGCGTCACGGGCGTCCTCGAGAGGCGGGGGGCGGGGCCGGTGGTCGTCACGCGGCCGAGACCCGCGTGCTCCCTCGTCAGGCTGAGGCCGTGCGCGACCACCCACGGGTCGGTCATCAGCTCCTCAGTGTCCGCGAGCACGCGGTGCGCGCCCACACCGATCGCGCCGAGGTCCTGCGCCCACGCCTCGATCGGGCGCGCGGGGAAACGCTGCTCGAGGGCCGCCTCGAGGGCGGCGCCTGACAGCCCCTCGATGCCCGACAGGCCCTCGATGCGGGCGAGCGCGGGCAGGTGCGCCGGGCGCGCGCCGAGGAAGAACCAGCCGTCGTTCGCCTCGTAGGCACGGTGGAGGGGCCCGCTGCCCACCGCGTCGAGGCCGCGCGCCTCGTCCCAGCGCTTGCCTTCGTAGGCGAGCATGAACGGTGACTGGATCAGCGTCGCCGTGTAGGCGAGGGCGGCGTCGACGTGCTGGCCCTGCCCCGTGCGCTTGCGGTGCAGCATCGCGAGGGCGACCGCGTAGGCGCCGAGGTAGCCCGTGCCGTAGTCGTTGACCGCGTAGTTCTGGAGGCGCGGCTGCCCGTCGCCGCCGAAGCGGGCCTGCATCCCCGTCGCGGCCTGCGCGATCTGCTCGTGGCCCGGGCGGTCGGCGAAGGGGCCGACCTGGCCGTACGTGTTGATCGAGGCGTACACGATGTCGGGGCGGCGCGCGCGCACCTGCTCGTAGCCAATGCCGAGGCGCTCCGCCACGCCTCGGCGGAAGTTCTGGACGACCACGTCGGCCGTGTCGACGAGCTTCCAGAAGACCTCGAGGCCATCGGGCGTGCCGAGGTGGAGCACGATGTTGCGCTTCCCCCGGTTCACATCGAGGTGGAACGTGTCGTTGGGCGGGCGCATCGGCGGCTCGATCTTGACGACGTCCGCGCCGTACTCAGCGAGCGTGCGGCCGCAGGTCGGCCCCGCGAGGACCATGCAGAGATCGAGGACGCGCACCCCGGCGAGGGCCGCGCGCAGGTCCTCGGCGACCGGCGGCGCCGAGGCCGACGGCGCTGTGTCGGGGGCGGCGGGTGCCGAGGTACGAGGCGCGGCCGCATCCGCGAGGAGCGCCTCGCGGTCCGCATCGAGGCGTACGCGGGGACCTCGGACGGCGCCGGGGGTCAGGGTGAGGCGTGCCGGGATCCCCGACTGGCGGACCGGCCCGATGTAGGGGTCGTCGAGGGCGATGACCGACTCGGAGCCGAGGGCGTGGGGGTGGTCGAGCCACTCCGCGCTGTCGCGGCAGACCGCGCACTCACCGCCTGCACTCGAGACCAGCTCTTCCCACTCGGCGGCCGTGCGGGTGAGGAACAGCGCCTTTGCCTGCTCGACGAAGTGCGCGGCCAGGGCCGGGTCGGCGGCGAGTCGAGCGCGGTCGAGGACGCCTTCGTCGACCCAGTGGCCCACGCCCGCGGCCTCGAGGACCTGGGCGTTGCGACCGTTGCCCGTGTGGAACATCACCCAGCGACCGTCCTTGCACTGGAACTGCGTCGTGAGGGTGACGCCGGCGCCGGGAGCGGCCGCGTTCGAGTCGTGCTGCGTGAGGCCGTTGTAGCCAACCGCGCCGAACATCGCATCGAAGAGTGGCACGGTGATCACCTGGCCGCGGCCGTCGCGCTCGCGGGCGACCAGGGCCATCGCCGTCGCGACCGTGCCCTGGATCGCCGCGTACGTCGAGGCCAACGGGATCGCGGTATAGAGCGGTGCGCCGGCGACCTTCGCGGTGCGGTTGCGGCGGTAGAGGGCGGCCGCTGCGCCCACGACCCCCTCGTAGGCCGGGATCGAGGCGCGGGGGTCGTCCGCGGCGAACCCCGGGAGCGAGAGGTAGACGAGGCGCGGGTTGGCCTCGGTGAGCGCGGTGGCCCCGAGGCCGAGCCGCTCCATCACGCCCGGGCGGAAGTTCTCGATGACCACGTCCGCCGACTCGGCAAGGGCGCGCGCCGTCGCGAGGTCGGCGGGCGCCTTCAGGTCGAGGGCGATGCTGCGCTTGCCTCGATTCCACGTGGCGTTCGCGGGCGTGTCCCACGCGGGCCCCGAGGGCGGGTCGACCCTGACGACGTCGGCGCCCTGGTCGCCGAGGAGCATGCCGGCCATGGGCCCGGCGATGTACTGCCCGAAGTCGATGACACGGATCCCCTCGAGTGCGCCGGCCATCGATGACGTCCCTTCTGCGCGCGCGGTAAGCACGAGCATGGTACGCGCGGCACGGGTGATCGTGTCGGGTGGCGCGCCTAGACTGAGCCCTTCGCGAGGAAGGGATGCATGGTGCTACGGCGGCCGTTCTACGGGTGGTGGATCGTCGGGGCCGCCATCGTCACTCAATCCCTGGGATCGGGCCTGCTGCAGCAGGCGTTCGGGACCTACGTCGTGCTCCTCGGCGCCGAGTTCGGCTGGAGCCGGACCGCGCTGTCGGGGGCGTTCTCGCTGGCGCGCGTCGAGGACGGGCTGCTCGGGCCCATCGAGGGGTGGCTGCTCGACAAGTTCGGTGCGCGCAACGTGATGCGCGCCGGGTTCATCCTCTTCGGTGTCGGCTTCTTCCTGTTCTCGCAGCTCGACAGCCTCGTCGAGTTCTATGTCACCTTCCTGCTGATGTCGGTCGGTGCGTCGCTTGCGGGCTTCCTCGCGATCACGACGGCGATCGTGAACTGGTTCAACCGGCGACGCTCGCTCGCGATGGGCATCGCGCTGCTGGGCAACCCGATCGGCGGGTACGCGCTGCCCCTCGTGGTGAACGCCCTCGAGACCTACGGGTGGCGCACGGTCGCGCAGGTGTCGGCGGTGATCGTGATCGTGGTGGGCCTCGGCGTGGCGCAGATCGTGCGCCAGCGCCCCGAGCAGTACGGGTACCTCCCGGATGGCGACAGCCCGACCGAGGAGCAGCAGGCGCAGGCCAGCGCGGGTGGAGGCGTATCGCGCGCCATCGAGCAGGTGGACGACGGCAGCTTCACGGTGCGGCAGGCGCTGCGGACGAGGGCGTTCTGGTTCATCTCGCTGGCGCATGCCGCCTCGGTGCTCGTCGTGTCCGTGGCGCAGGTGCACTACACCGCGCACGTCGTCGAGGCGTTCGGGCTCTCGCTGACGGCGGCGGCGGCGATCATCACCCTCCAGACCACGACGAACTTCATCGCGCGCCCCCTCGGCGGGTGGCTGAGCGACAAGGTCGGTTCGCGCAACGTCATCATGGTGGCGATGCTGATGCACTCGGCGGCGCTGCTGATGCTGGCGTTCGGCACGTCGCTGTGGATGGTGAGTGGCTTCGCGCTGCTCAACGGGTTTGCGTGGGGCGCTCGCGTGCCGGTGGTCGTCTCGATGCGTGCGGAGTACTTCGGGTCGAAGTCGTTCGGCCAGATCATGGGCCTGTCCTCGATGGTGGTGACCATCGGGTCGGTCGCCGGGCCGGTGCTCGCGGGGCTGTCGTACGACGTGACCGGCAGCTACGAGTTCGGCTTCACCGCGCTCGCGATCGTGGCCGGCCTGGGCACGATCTTCATGGTGCTGATGCCGCCACCCGCGAAGCGCCCCGAGGGCAGCAAGCCGCAGGCGGTCGCCGTCCACTGAGCCCGGCCAGCCGCCTCGAGGCGCGAGGGGCGAGGGGCGAGGGGCGAGGAGCGAGGAGCGAGGAGCGAGGAGCGAGGAGCGCAGCGTGACGCCCTTTGATGTCGTGGTGTTCGACCTCGGCGGCGTGCTGGTCGAGATCGCCGCCTCGTGGGCGGAGGCGCACGCACGGAGTGGCTACGCCGCCCACCCGATCACGGCCGACCCGGCGTTCGAGGCAGCACGAGCGGACCTCGGCGCCCTGCACCAGGTCGGACGGCTCTCCAACCGCGCGTTCTACGAGGGCCTGGCGGACGCCTCGCGAGGCGCGTACGACACGGCGGAGATCGAGCGGATCTTCGCGGCGTGGTCCGGCCCCGAGCACCGGGACGTGGGCCGCGTCGTCGATGCCATCGAGGCGCGCGGGGTCGCGACAGGCTCGCTCTCGAACACCAACCCCGCGCACTGGCCGCGCCTCGATGGCACGAGCGAGTACCCGACCGTCGCGCGGCTGGGGCACCGGCACGCCAGCCACCTGCTCGGCGTGGCCAAGCCGGACGCGGCGATCTTCGAGGCGTTCACGGTCGCCACCGGCTTCGCACCGGAGCGCATCGTGTTCTTCGATGATGTCGAGGCGTACGTAGAGGGGGCGCGTCGGGCCGGCTGGACCGCCGTGCACATCGACGCGGGCCGGCCGACGGCGCCTCAACTCCTCGAGGCGCTGCGCCACCTCGAGGTGATCGCCTGAGCACGAGCTCGGTTTGCCCTCGACCCTCCGAGGGCTAGAACCACCTCAGGACCGGCAACAACGCGCTGTAGTCGTCCGTCCAGAGGACCGGCGGCCGGCCGTTGGGCGGCCACTCATCGAGGGCGGAGCGCACCGCGTCCTCCTGCAGGAACGCGTCGTTGTCCGTGAGCAGCACCCACTCGGAGCGGTTGATGCCGCGCGCGCCGTCGTCATCGTTGGCCACGAAGCGCGCCTCGAAGCCCTGATCGGCGGCAATGGCGCGCACCACCGCCCCGAGGTCGAGGAAGCGGTTGCTGATGTGGATCGCGATGATCCCGCCGGGCGCCATGTGCTGGCGGTAGATCTCGAGGGCTTCGCGAGTGAGGAGGTGGATCGGGATCGAGTCACTGCTGAAAGCGTCGACGGCGAGCACATCGAACTGCTGGCTCTGCTGCTCCTCGAGCTGGCGCTCCATCACCACGCGAGCGTCGCCGAGCAGCACCTCGAGGTCGGCGCCCGCGGCGCGCGCGTCGCCGAGGTAGGTGAAGTACTCGTTGGCGATGTCGAGCACCTGCGGGTTGATCTCGTAGAAGCGGGCGTAGTCGCCGCGCTCGAGGTAGGTCGCGAGCGTGCCCGTGCCCAGCCCGATGAGGCCGACGCGCAGGGGTTGTCGTGCTTCGCGCTTCGGATGGTGGTCCAGCGACAGCCCGATGCCGCTCGTGTCGCCGTAGTAGGACGTGTGCCAGCGCTGCTGCTCGGGAGCGCGGTACTGGATCCCGTGCAGCGTCTGGCCGTGGACCAGTTGCAGGCGGGTGAACGAGGGGTCGTCGCCGCCCACCTCGTTGACCTTGAGCGCGCCGTAGAAGCCGCGCGTCTCGAGGAGGACACCGAGGTTGTTGTTCTGCTCGACGCCCCACAGGACCTGCCCGATGCCGATCGTGAGGCCGACGGCGACGGCAGTGCCGAACGCGTAGGTGTAACGCAGCATGCCCACGCGCGCCGCGAGGTACTCGCGGCTGATCGCGAAGGCGGCGACGGCCGCGCCCACGACCAGTCCGACCTGGAACTCCCAGTAGCCGTTGAAGAGCACCGGCGCGGCCAGCGCCACCAGCGCCCCGCCGATCGCGCCTCCGGCGGAGACCGCGAGGTAGAACAGCGTGAGGTGCCGGTAGCCGGGCCGCAGCGCGACCAGCTCGCCGTGGCAGACCATGCCGAGGAAGTACAGCGTCGCGAGGCGCAGCGTCACTTCCTGCACCAGCCCGAGGTGCGTGCCCGCGACGTTGAACGTCGTCAGTCCCAGGCAGACGAGCAGGAGCACGGCGTACAGCGGGCGAAAGTACCAGCGGTCGCTATCGAAGGTGAGGATGAACGTGACGAGGTAGACGCCGAGGGGCAGCACCCAGAGCAGCGGCACCGGCGCGATGTCCTGCGTCAGGTTGGTGGTGGTCGCCAGCAGCATCGCCGAGGCGACGGCGGGGAAGGCGACCCAGAGCGCCATGTGCCACCACGGCGTGGGCGCATCGGGGGGTGGGGCGGCGGTTGCGCCGGATGCGTCGCCGGCCGGGGGCATCGAGGCCAGCGCACCACTCGAGGGCAGCGTGCGGAGCTGGCGGAAGGCGACGAGCGCGCAGAGCGCAGCGAACGCGGCGTAGGCGCCGGACCAGAGCCAGGCCTGCCCACCGAGGGCAAACGCGCGCTCGAACCAGAGCGGGTAGGAGAAGAGCGCGAGCAGCGACGCGACGTTCGAGAGCGCGTAGAGGCGGTACGGCGAGCGGCCCGGGTGCTGCCTCGCGAACCACGACTGGAGGAGCGGGCCGTTCGCGGAGAGCGCGAGGTACGGCGCGCCGATCGTGAGGGCGAGCAGCAGGAGGATCCCGCCGACCGGGTTCGAGGCGCCCTCGGGACGGAGGGCCTCGGAGGGGATGATCGGCAGCGTCGCGAGGGTGAGCGCGAGGACACCGATCTGCACGAACGCCTGCACGCGCGGGCTCAGCCACGTCGCGACGATGTGCGCATAGAGATACCCGAGGAGCAGGAAGAGCTGGAAGAACAGGAGCGCGGCTGCCCAGACTCCGGCGCTGCCGCCGAACCACGGCAACACGTACTTGCCGATGAGTGGCTGGACCTGGAAGAGGAGGAACGCGCCCAGGAAGATGGTCGCGGCATAGAGCACGGTACTGAGGCCATCCGCCGACGTGCCGCGGCCGGGCTGCTCCACGGGACCTCCGCATCCTGCGTGGCGCTCACCCGCCGAGACGAGCGCGTCGTGATCCTGGGTCGCAGCGATCTTAGGCGCTCGCCCGGCTGTGGGCAGCGACCCGGGGACGCCTCGATCAGCGCGAGCGGGTCAGGACCTTGTGCAGCCTGCCGAGGTGCGTCGTCATCCCCACCACCTCGATGTCCTGGAGGTCGGGCCGCGTCGTGAAGTGCTTCTGGAGCGCGCGCCCGATGGGCTGCGACAGCATCACGGCCAGCGTGGCGCCGAGGAAGGCGTTGCCGAACTGGCTCTTCCCGCGCGCCAGGGACATCGAGGCGGCGCCGGCCGCGAGGAAGCCGGCGACGGCGAGGTTCGTGCCGCAGTAGGGCGAGACCGCGAGGTCCGCCTCGCCACCCTGGAGGCGCGCCAGTGCCTCGCGAGCGCTGTCCGCGATCTCCTCGGGCGTGGCGTCGCCGAAGAGGAAGAAGCCGTTGCCCGAGGCGCGCCCGGCCAGCCGTCGAGGCCCGCGCTTCGCGAGCAGGATCGAGGCGGTGGCGTGCTCGAGGGCGTGGTTACGTCGCACTGCGTCGACCCAGGGGCCGACCACGGGAATGCCCACACCGTCCTCGATTCTGTCGCGGTGGGATCGGGATCCGAGTATAGAGTCGCGCGCGGACGCTAGTCGCCGCGGCTCACGCCGGGGACACCGACCTCGAAGCTGGCGTCCACCTCGACGCGGATCGAGCGTTCGCCGCCGCCGTTCGGCGAGGTGATGCGGATCGTACCGACCGCGCTCGCGTTGGGGAGCAGCGTCGGATTCACGGACACCGTGATGGCCGAGGCGGCGCCGCAGTCCTGCTTGCAGGGCAGGTTGACGCCGAGCGCCACACCGGCCGGCGGGTCGATGACGAGCCACCTGTCCTCGGTGACCGCGGACCAGACGAGGAGCCCCGCGCCCGGGTTCTGGATGCGGATCGTCGCGCGGGCATCCTCGGGGCGGCCTTTCACGCTGAGGGTCACGCGGTCGCTGCTGACGCCGATGCTCGGCGTGCCCATGGCGCGCTGGAGGAGCTCGGGACGGAGGGCCGGCACCGGATCGACGTGGGCCGGCTGCGGCGTCGGCATGTCCATGCCGGAGTAGGGGAACGTGAAGTTCGAGAGCTGGAGCGGCGCGAACCACTGCGGGAGCGTGGTGTTCGGCAGGGAGGCCTGCAGCGGCGCCCAGAGGAGCGTGCCTTCCCGGCTCGGGGGGGTGGCCATGCAGCCGTAGACCAGCTCCTGGTACGGGTAGCGTGACCGCGACTGGTTCCCCTCGCAGCTGAAGGTCGGCCTTGGGAAGGCGCCGAACGAGGGGTCGAGCGGGTGGTTGGAGACGTTGGCGCCGGGTCCCGTGAAGCCGTTGTACGCCCAGGTGGCGAAGTACCAGTTCTCGACGATGGTGGGGTCCGAGGCGTTGTCGGTGCCCGCGATGGGGCGGCGCTCGGGGGCCTCGTTCCACTTCTCGGCGAGGATGACCGCGCCTCGGGCGATGTTGTAGGCGTAGTGCGTGGCGACGAGCGACTGGTTGGCACTCGGGCGGTCGTTGGTGCCGAGGGGGACCGTCATGCCTGTCGTCACCTGCATGATCCCGTGGCCGCAGTCGAAGGAGACGAGGCCGGGTCCCGTCGACTCGAAGGTCACGTTGCGGTGCGCCATCGTGATCGTCGATTCGATCCAGCCGATCGACTTGAGCAGGGTGGCGGGGATCCGAGGCGCCGCCGCGGTGCGCCCGAGGCGTCCGCCCGCCTCGATGGCGGGGAGGCCGAAGAAGGCGTTGCCGGGGTACAACTGGTTGATCGAGGCGGCGTCGATGGTCGCGAGGTAGGTCGAGCGGCTCTGTTCCGCCTCGTAGACGTACGGCGTCCGGAGGAACGCGCAGGCCTCGGCGCGCGGGGCCGAGGCGTCAAGGCTCGTCCCGACGAGCAGCACGCCCGTGATCGCGAGGGCAAAGGCGGCGAGGCGCATGGCGTGACGCCTAGCCATCGTGGCCCACCCAGCCGAGCACGATCACCTCGGTGTCCGTGTCGATCGGTCGCCGCGAACCATCGTCCGAGATGATCACGATCGACTCGCGGCCGGGCTGGTAGGACGAGGCGCCATCGAAGGAGCGGGCGACGAGGTGGCGGCCGTTCGGACTCCAGGCCACGGGCACATCGAAGCCGACCGAGGGCGCGGGGAGCGCCTCGGAGGTGCCGCCATCCAGGCTGAGCGTCATCGCGGCGGCGTTGGGGTCGCCAAAGGGTTCGCGCCCGAGGGTCAGACCGCTGCCATCGGGGCGCCAGACCGGACCGAACTGCTCGACCTCGGGGGAGGGGGTGGCCGGGGTGCTCGTGCCACCTCGTCCGGTGATGTCGAGCACCTGGGCGCGGTAGATCCAGCGCTCCGCGTGCAGCTCGGGGGCGAGGTACGACACGGCCTCGCCGTCGGGCGCGATGCGCCAGTCGCGCGCAATCTGATCCGAGGCGTGGGCGATGAGCTGCGGGAGACCCTCGCGGTTCGCCCGGTAGAGGTCGGTGCCCGCCTGGGAGAGCGAGGCGAAGACTACCGCGCCGTCGCTCGCAAACCCGATGGGGTAGGCGCCGAAGCCCCCGTCGTACGAGTACACGGGCCGCCGCACGCGCGTCGCGAGGTCCACCACGACGACCTCCTGGCGACCATCGGGGCGCGTGCTGCGATAGACCAGCTGTTTGCCGCTCGCGTCGAAGGCCGGCGGCACGAGGAGATCGGCGTCGCGCGCGAGGCGAGACGGCTCGCCGGAGTCGAGGTCGAGCAGCCAGAGCTCGGCGGGGGCGTCACGCCTCGGGAGACTGCCCACGGGGAGGACCGTGTAGGCCGCGCGGGAGCCCGCGAGCGAGAAGGCAGGGTTGATGCCCCACCCCTCGACGTGGTCCACGGTGGCGACGAGGCGGCGGTCGGCGAGGTTGGAGGCGGGGGCGACGAAGACGCGATCGGCCACCGCGCCGAACTCGGCGAAGGCGAGCATGCCCTCGGCCGTGTTGCTGCGGTCGACGATGGGGAGGAATACGTACCACGCCGCGAGGCCGACGACGAGCACCGTGATCGGCGCGGCAAGGAGGGCGACGACGCGGCGGGAAGGCAGCAGCATCCACGACCTTCTCGTGTGTCGCTCCGCCGAGGCCCGCCAGACTCAGCGCAGCAGCCGTCTGCACGACGGTCAAACCACCATAGGGAGGGGGTGGAGGGCGGTCAACGCAAAGCGGCTGCGTCACCGGCTGTTACGCTGCATGGATGCTTCTGCAATACATCGACCTCGCGTTCTCGAACCCCATCGCGTTCTTCATGCTGCTGGCGGCGTTTGCGTTCTCGATGCTGATCGGGCTGTCGTTCCACGAGTTCTCGCATGCCCTCGCGGCCCGCGCGCTGGGTGATCGCACCGCCGAGCGTGCCGGCCGGCTCACCCTGAATCCGCGTGCGCACCTCGATCCGATTGGGTCCGTGATGATCCTGCTGGCGGGGTTTGGCTGGGCGAAGCCGACGCCGGTCAACGTCAACAACACGCGCCACCCGATGCAGTCACTGGCGCTGGTGGCCCTCGCGGGGCCGGCGTCCAACCTCGTGATTGCCGCGCTCGCCTCGATTCCGCTGTCGCTGGGCCTGGTCTCGATGGCGCCCTTCTCCGAGGCCGTCGAGCTGTTCTTCGTGATGGTGATCCAGCTCAACGTGCTGCTGGCCGTGTTCAACTTCCTGCCGCTCGCACCCCTCGATGGGTTCAAGGTCGTGCAGGGACTGCTCCCGCGGAACCTCGGGCAGACGTTCTCCCAGCTCGAGGCGTGGGGGCCGGGACTGCTGTTCCTGCTCATCGCGCTGCCGTGGCTGACGAACGGCTCGATCAACCCGCTGTCCGTCGTGATGAGTCCGCTGGTCGGGTTCTTCCTCAACCTCTTCCTCGATCGCGGGCTCGTGTGATCGCGCTCCTCGGGAGCGGTCGCGTCCGAACTGGCCTCGGGCAGGCGCGCTACCGAGTGGGACAGGTCGCCCGTGGGTTCGCGACCGGCCTCAGCCCCGCCGAGGTGCAGCTCGCGCGGTCGTTGCTGGGGCCCGCCGAGCTGCGCCTGTTCGCCTCGATGCACCCCCGGGACCGCCGCCACTCGATGGACCTGCTGCACCACCTCGAGCGGGGGGCGGCGCAGGATGGGGAGCCCTCGCGGGAACTGCGCCAGGCGGCGCTGCTGCACGACGTGGGCAAGGGCCACCTCGAGCTGTGGGACCGCGTGGGGTTCGTGCTGTTGCGCGCCGTGTCGCCCGCGCTCGCGGACACCCTCGGCAGCGAGGGAGGGCAGCCGTGGCAACGGGCGCTCTGGCGCCTGCACCATCACGCCGCCCTCGGCGCGGAGCGGCTGGTCGGCGCGGGCTCGAGTGCGCGCGTCGTCGACCTCGTGCGCGGGCACACCTCGGACCCACACGCCGCCCGCGAGGATCCCGAGCTGGTGCGGCTGATCGAGGCGGACCGCCGGACCTAGGGACCCCACCCGCGCTCGAGGCACGCGCCCGCCCGATATCATGACTGCACAACGCGCCGCTCGATGGGGGCCGCGGGGCCCCTCGGACGGCCGAGCCGGAGAGAGCGCATGACACGCGTCGCGATCATCGGGACGGGACTGCTCGGGGCCTCGGTGGCCCTCGGGCTGAAGGCGTCGAAGAAGCTGGCGGACCTCACCGTGGTCGGCTACGACCGCAATCGGGATCACGTGGCCGAGGCGAAGCGCGTGGGCGCGATCGACGTCGCGGCGGGCGACCCGGCGGAGGCCGTCGAGGGCGCCTCGATGGTGGTCATCGCCGTGCCCGTCCTGGGCATCGAGGACGTGATGCGCCAGATCGCGGGCGCCGTTGAGGCGGGCGCCGTCGTCACGGACACCGGCTCCACCAAGGCCGAGGTGATGCGCTGGGCGCGCCAGGTCCTCCCCGACACCGTCTCGTTCGTGGGCGGGCATCCGATGGCCGGCACCACGGCGAGCGGCCCGACGACGGCCAGCGCCGAGCTGTTCAAGGGCGCCCAGTGGGTCGTCGTGCCCTCGGTGAGCGCGAGCGACGGAGCGGTGCAGGCGGTGGCGGGCATGGCGAGCGCCCTCGGGGCGACGCCGCGGTTCATGGACGCTGAGGAGCACGACGCTTATGTCGCCGCGATCTCGCACCTCCCGCTCGCCGCGGCGACCGCGCTGTTCCGCCTCGCGCGCAACTCCGAGGCGTGGCCCGAGATGTCGCTGCTCGCCGCCGGAGGCTTCCGCGACACCACTCGAGTGGCGGGGACGCATCCCGACATGGCGCACGACATTGCGGTGACGAACCGCGTGCAGCTCATCCACTGGATCGAGCGCTACCGCGAGGCGCTGCGCGAGCTGCAGGAGCGCATCGCAGACGTCGAGGGCGAGGACGAGCTTTACAAGTACCTGGCCACGACGAGCATGGAGCACGGCGCCTACCTCGCGGGAAAGGTCGGCCGCACCGAGGTGCAGGCGAAGGGCATGGACCTCCCCGAGAACGCGATGAGCGACTTCCTCTTCGGCAGCTACTTCGCCGACAAGATGAAGGAGATCAACCAGCGCTCCGAGGAGCGCCTCGCGGAGCGCGAACGCGAGCGCAAGCTGCGCCGCGACCGCTGACGGACCGCAGGCCGTCGGGCTCCCCGAGGCGTTCCCGGGCCGCTCCCGTTCGTGATGCGCCGGGACGCCGGACGCCGGGACCAACCTCGGGGCGGCCTTCATCCGTTCGTGGTGAGCCTGGCGAACCACACACGCCCACCTCGAGACACCCGAGTTCGCACCCTCCGAGGCCCCGCTCGCCTTCACCCGTTCGCCCTGCGCGCCGGTGCCTTCCTCCGTTCGCCCTGAGGCTCTCCTGAGCGAAGTCGAAGGGCGCGCCGTCCTCCATGCGGCCCGAATCGAGCGCCCTCCGGCCTCGGGCGTTGCCCCTCGAGGCCGGCGCGACGCGTATGCTCCGGCCATGAGCGCCACCGACTCGGAAGCCCCGCCCCTGCTCGTCGTGATCTCCGGGCCGTCGGGCGTCGGCAAGGACACCGTGATGCGGGAGCTGCTCGAGCGCGACTCTGGGCTGCGGCGCGCGCTCACGATGACCACGCGGGCGCCGCGGGAGAACCACGGCGCCCTCGAGGAGAGCGGCGTCGACTACCTCTTCGTCAGCGAGTCACGCTTCGGCTGGCACGCCGCGCAGGAGCGGCTGCTGGAGCACGCCGGAGTGCACGCGAAGCAGTACGGCTCGCCGCGCTGGCGGGTGCGCGCGCTCGTCGAGGCCGGATACGACGTGGTCCTGCAGGTGGACGTGCAGGGTGCGCGGACGCTGCGCGGCGTGGTGCCAGGTGCCCTCTTCGTCTTCATCGCGCCCGACCCCGCGGACCCGAGCCAGCTCGACGACCAGCTGGCGCAGCGCAAGACCCCGCCGGAGGTCGTCGCCCAGCGCCAGCGAGACCGCGCGACCGAGCTCGAGGCACAGCGCGAGTTCGAGCACGTGATCGTGAACCGGCGAGGGCGCCTCGAGGAGACCGTTGCGGCCGCGGCCGCCCTCATCGAGCGCGAACGGGGCCGCGAGGGGCGTGCGCGCGTCGAGGTGTGACCAGGGGCTACTCGGGCCCACCCCCGCTGAACCCACCGGCGTCGAACCCCTCGAGGCCACCCCCCACATCGAGGCCACCGCCGGCATCGAGGCCGCTCGCGACGTCGGACGCCGAGGCGGACCCCGAGCCGTTGAGGAAGCCGAACGCCAGCCCGCCCCACAGCACCGCGTTGGCGAGCGAGAACGCGCGCGCCTCGTCCAGCTGGCGCGGGATCTCGTCGGCGAACGGACGGCGGGGCGGGAGCGGCCTCGTCAGGATCACGAGGATGAACGCGGTGGCCGCAGCCGCGGCCCCCACGAGGGGCCATGGCAGCCCGGCCAGCCACCCGAGGGCGGCGACCGCGGCCACGAGCAGGGCCAGGGTGCGCGGACGCATCGTCATGGCGAGCCTCCTCAGCAGCCCATCTATCGTAGTCGTTATCGGCGTGCGCAGCGGCCTCGAGGCCGGGGTGTCCACGACCCTCGAGCGTTGGCGTATCATCGAGTGGCGCGGCCTCGGCTGCGCGGGCACACAGATGTGACGTCGAACGGGACTAGTACGCCGCGTCGCGGGGCCACAGAGAGCCGGGGGGGCTGAGAGCCCGGCGCCCGCCAGCAGCGGCCGAATGGACCCGGGAGTCTCGGCCCGAACGGCTCGCCTCGGACCTCCGAGGGCAGCCCAGTAGACGCCGACGGTGCGGGCGCCGTTATCCAGGCCCAGGGCATCGCCCCGAGCGCACTCGGAACCCTCCACGGGCAGTCCGAGCGCGGAGCGGCGGCCGTGCCTCGCAGAGCGCGCGAGCGGCCTCGGAGGCTGTTCGTGCGGAACACGGGTGGCACCGCGAGGACCATCGCCCCGGTTGGCGATGGTCCTTTTTGATCGGCGCGACCCGACAGGGGATGAGACGGCGCTCGGGCGTGCCGAGTGCCACCATGGATCGGTCTAATGAGGTGGCCCGGACCGCCGGGCGGCCTCGGAGCACGGGAGACATCGATGGCCGGGACGCACACGCCGAGGGGTCAGCAGCGACCACTGCTCGAGGCCGGCCGTGCGTGGCGCTGGCCGGGCTGGCGCGCATGGCGGGGCTGGTCGAGCCCCAGCACGCCCACCAACCTCTCGATGCGAACCGGAGATGCACGATGACGACGACCACCACGACGCTGCTGTCGGACACCACGCCACCCCTCGTCGAGGTGCGCAAGCTGATCGGCCAGGGCACGGTGGTGCCCATCTATCGCGAGGTGCGCGCGGACCTCGAGACGCCCGTGTCGGCGTTCCTGAAGGTCGCGCGCGGCCGCTTCTCGTTCCTCCTCGAGTCTGTCGAGGGCGGCGAGCGCGTCGGGCGCTACTCGTTCATCGGGACCGAGCCGTTCCGCGTGCTGTCGGCCAACCACGAGGACGGCGACCCCCTCGTCGAGGTCGAAGCGGAGCTCGCGCGCCATCGCGCGGTGCCCGTCCCGGGCCTCCCGAGGTTCCACGGCGGCGCCGTCGGCTACCTCGGCTACGAGACAGTCGGCCATTTCGAGTCGCGCGTGGGCGAGGCGGAGCGGGACGCCCTCGGCGTACCGGAGTCGTGGCTGATGTTCACCGACACCCTGCTGGTGTTCGACCACCTGATGCACACGATCAAAGTCGTCTCCCACGTGCGCCTCGATGGGGACATCGACTCCTCGTACGAGCAGGCGCGCTGGAAGATCGAGCAGCTGATCGGGCGGCTCGCGCAGCCCCTCGCGGCCCTGCCCTACGAGGCACATCGCGGTCCGAGCGGCCGCGCCGTGATCTCGAACTGGGACCGCGACGAGTACCTGCGCGCCGTCGAGCGGTGCAAGGAGTACATCTACGCGGGCGACATCATCCAGGTGGTGCTCTCGCAGCGGTTCTCGCGCGAGACCGGCGCGCACCCGTTCGAGGTCTACCGCAGCCTCCGCGCGATCAACCCCTCGCCGTACATGTACTTCCTCCAGTTCGACGACACGTACATCGTCGGCGCGTCGCCCGAGCTCCTCGTGAAGGTGGAGGACGGGCGCGTCGAGAACCACCCGATCGCCGGGACGCGGCCTCGAGGCGCGACACCCCTCGATGACCAGCGTCTCGCCGAGGAGCTGCGCCACGACCCGAAGGAGCTCGCGGAGCACGTGATGCTCCTCGACCTGGGCCGCAACGACGTGGGGCGGGTGTCCGAGGCGGGCAGCGTGCAGGTCACGCAGCAGTTCGACCTCGAGTTCTACTCGCACGTGATGCACCTCGTGAGCCACGTCGAGGGGCAGCTCCGCGCCGACGTCTCACCCTACGAGGCACTGCGCGCGAGCTTCCCGGCGGGCACCGTCTCGGGGGCGCCGAAGATCCGCGCGATGGAGATCATCGCGGAGCTCGAGCCCGACCGCCGCGGGCCGTACGCCGGCGCCGTCGGCTTCTTCGACATGTCGGGCAACCTCGAGACGTGCATCACGATTCGGACGCTGGTGATGAAGGACGGCTGGGCGCACGTCCAGGCCGGCGGCGGGATCGTGTACGACTCGGACCCGGTCAAGGAGTTCGAGGAGACCGAGCACAAGGCGCGGGCGCTGCTGCGCGCCATCGATGATGCCGAGCGCGGCGAGGGCGGAGCGCCCACCGCCTCGCTGGGGTATTGAGCAGTGCGAGGAGTGCGCCGTGCCCGGACCTGAGATCTCCGCAGCCGCGCTGCTGATCCGCGAGGACGGCCGCGTGCTCCTCGTGCAGCACCACGAGGAGCACGTCGAGTTCGGCGGCAGCTGGTCGCTGCCGATGCACACCATTCGCGAGGAGGAAGTGGCCGAGGAAGCCCTCGAGCGGCTGTTGCGCGAAGTGCTGCACGTCCAGCCCGGACCGTACGAGTTCGCGGAGACGGTCTACCTCAGCGGCACGAACGGCGCGAACTTCATCGTCAACGTCTTCACCTGCGTCGAGTGGGCGGGTGAGCCTCGGTATGCCGAGCGCGCGTACGCCGATGCGGCGTGGACGCAGCCCTCGTCGCCGGGGGCGCTGAGCGTGCAGCCCGAGGTGCGCACGTTCCTCCACCAGGCGTTCGAGGGCGAGGTCCAGTTCGATGTCGCGACGGGACGCAGCACGGAGGACCTCGAGGACGCGCTCATGTCCTCGCGGCTCGAGCTGACCTACGCGTTCAACGCGATCCCCGAGCAGTGGCGCACCCAGCCCCTCGAGGAGGGGTGGACGCCCATCGATGTGCTGGCGCACGCCGCGGCCGTCGAGGCGTACTACCTCGACGAGGCGCGCCGCCTCATGACGCCGGGCCACACCTGGCGCGGGTTCAGCAGTGAGCAGTGGGAGGCCGAGCGCCGCCACCGCCCGCTCGAGGACGCCTCGACGGTGCGCGCACGCCTCGAGGAGGTGCGCCAGGCGACGCTCGCGTGGCTCGCGACGGCCACCCCCGAGCAGCTCGCCACCTTCGGCAACCACCTCGAGCGGGGTGTGACCACCGTCGCCGACCGCATCGAGAAGATCGCACGCCACGAGCAGGAGCACGCGACGCAGCTCGGACGGATGCGCGAGGCGGCCCAGGTCATGGGCGGCGCGCAATCCCCGATGCCCGACCGCGAGCCCTGAGCCACCAGCACACGAGAAGAGGAACACAGCCATGCTGCTGCTGATCGACAACTACGACTCGTTCACGTTCAACCTCTACCAGTACCTCGCGGAGCTGGGCGCGGACATCGAGGTGCACCGCAACGACGAGATCACCGTCGAGGACTGCCTCGCGATGCGGCCGGACCACATCGTGATCTCGCCGGGGCCGTGCTCGCCTGCGGAGGCGGGCATCTCGGTGGAGCTCGTGCGCAAGGCCGCCGGGACCGCGCCACTCCTCGGCGTGTGCCTGGGCCACCAGAGCATCGGGGAGGCGTTCGGCGGCGTGGTCACCTCGGCGGGCGAGATCATGCACGGCAAGACCTCGATGATCACGCACGACGGCAAGGGCGTGTTCGCGGGCCTGCCGAACCCCTTCGAGGCCATTCGCTACCATTCGCTCGCGATCGCGCCGGACTCGGTGCCACCAGAGCTCGAGGTGACGGCGCGCGCGGAGAGCGGCGTGATCATGGGCGTGCGCCATCGGACGCTCCCCGTCGAGGGCGTGCAGTTCCACCCGGAGTCGATCATGACGAAGGTGGGGCACGACCTGCTGCGCAACTTCCTCGACATGCGCGTGCGCGAGCCAGCGGGAGCGCGGTGACCTCGATGGGTACGTTCCACACCACCATCGAGGTCGGAGCGACCGCCGAGGGGCCGTTCGAGGCCGTGGACGCGCTCGTCGACTCCGGCGCGACGTACACGCTGCTGCCCCGCCCGCTCCTCGAACGGCTGGGTGTCCAGCCCTCGGATAGTCAGTCGTTCGTCCTCGCGGATGTCCGCGTCGTACAGCGGCAGGTCGGCGAAGTGACCGCCCGGATCGGCGGCCGGACCAGGACGACCGTGGCGATCTTCGGCGATGCGGAGGCGAGTCCGCTCCTCGGTGCGGTCACACTCGAGTCGTTCGGGCTCGGCATCGACCCGGTGAAGAAGGAGCTGATCGGCGTGACCGGGTATCTCGTAGGCGTCCGCCTGAGGGGGCCGTCATGATCCGCGAGGCCATCATCGCCCTCGTCGACGAAGACCGGCACCTCTCCGAGGAGGAAGCCGCCACCGTCATGCGCGAGATCATGGAGGGCCAGGCCACCGAGGCGCAGTTCGGCGCCTTCGTGACCGCCCTCAGGCTGCGCGGCGAGAACGTCGATGAGATCACAGGCATGGCAAAGGTCATGCGCGAGAAGGCGCTCCACGTCCACGTGGACCGCCGCCCGCTCCTCGACACGTGCGGGACGGGCGGCTCGTCGAGGAAGGTGTTCAACGCCTCGACGGCCGCGGCATTCGTCGCGGCGGCGGCCGGCGCCACCGTCGCCAAGCACGGCAACCGCGCGATGACCTCGCAGTCCGGTGCCGCCGACCTCCTCGAGGCGCTGGGGGCGCAGATCGCGCTCACGCCGGAGCAGGTCGCGTCCGTCATCGAGCAGACGGGCGTGGGCTTCATGTTCGCGCCGGCGTTCCACCCCGCGATGAAGTTCGCGGGACCGCTGCGGCCGCAGATCGGCATCCGCACCGTGTTCAACATCCTCGGGCCGCTGACCAACCCGGCGGGCGCGAACTGCCACGTCATGGGCGCCGCGAGCCCGGAGCTCGCCGAGCGCCTCGCGCAGGTGCTCGCACGCCTCGGGATGCGGCACGCGCTGGTCGTCGCGGGCAGCGACGGCCTCGATGACGTCACCGTGACGGGGCCCACCGCAGCCTTCGAGGTGCGCGGCAACGAGGTCACCGCGCGCACGATCACGCCCGCCGAGATGGGCCTCCAGGCCCACCCCTTCGAGGCGATCGAGGGCGGCACGCCTCAGCAGAACGCCACCATCCTGCGCCACATCCTCAACGCCGAGGGGCCGCCGGCCGTGCGCGACCTCATCCTCGCGAACGCGGCGGCCGGCCTCTACGTGAGCGGACTCGCCTCGAACCTGCGGCAGGGCGTGGACCTCGCGCGGCGCGCCATCGACAGCGGTGACGCCGCCGCTCGAGTCGGCGCGTTCGTCGAAGCGACGCGCCGCGTGACGGTCGCGAAGTAGCCGCGCGATGACCACCATCGAGGGCGCGAGCGGCATCCGCGAGACGGGCACGGTCCTCGACCGGATCGTCGCGCAGCGCCGCGTGCAGCTCGCGCTCGACCAGGCCGCGACGCCACGCGCGCTCCTCGAGGCCCAGGTTTCCGAGGCGGCACCGGCCATCGACTTCGCCGCGCGGCTCCGCACGGGGACCTCGAGGAGCCCGAGCGGCGCTCGGCTGCGGCTCGTGGCCGAGATCAAGCGCGCGTCGCCCTCGAAGGGGGTCTTCGACGCACACCTCGATGCCGCGGTGCAGGCGCGGCGCTACGCCGAGGCAGGCGCGGCCGCGATCTCCGTGCTGACGGAGCCCGCGTTCTTCCAGGGCCACCTCGATGACCTGCGCGCCGCGCGGGACGCATTCGCCCTCGACGAGGAGCGACCCGCGATCCTGCGCAAGGACTTCCTCTTCGACGAGTACCAGGTCCTCGAGGCGCGCGCGGCGGGCGCGGATGCCCTCCTCCTGATCACGATGATGCTCGAGCCCTCGACGCTGCGCGCGCTGCTCGCGGCCACGCACGCCGCGGGCCTCCAGGCGCTCGTGGAAGTGCACGACGAGACCGAGCTCGCCACGGCCCTCGAGGCAGGCGCGCGCGTCCTCGGGGTGAACAACCGGGACCTCCGCACCTTCGCCGAGGACCTCGGGACGTTCGAGCGCCTCGCACGGCTCGCACCGCCCGAGGTCACGCTCGTCGCGGAGTCTGCGATCAGGACTGCCGAGGATGCCGCGCGGATGGCCGAGGCGGGGGCCCACGCCATCCTCGTGGGGGAGGCGCTGGTACTGTCGGCAGACGTCGAGGCGAAAGCACGTGAGTTGCAGCTCATCGGAACGGCCGGGTGACCAGCGGATGACCCTCGGATGACCATCATCAAGATCTGCGGCAATCGCACCCCCGAGGATGTCCTCGCCGCTGCCGAGGCAGGCGCGGACCTCGTGGGGATGGTGTTCGCCGACTCACGCCGCCGGGTGGACATCGCCGAGGCGCAGGCGATGGTGCGCGCCCTCGGAGGGCCGCTCCACGAGCATGAGATGTCGGTGCCGCCGCCCGTGCAGCCGCACGTCCGCGAACACGTCGCGGAGTGGTTCCGCCACGGCTCGCAGGTGATCGAGACGCATCTCCAGGTCAAGCGCCCGCTCACCGTCGGCGTCTTCGCCGACCAGCCCATCGAGGAGGTCAACGAGATCGCCCTCGAGGCGGGCGTGGACCTCGTGCAGCTCTCGGGGGATGAGTCGTGGGAGGCGTGCCTACTCGTGGCGCGCCCCGTGATCCAGGTGGTGCACGTCTCACCGCTCGATTCGCCCTCGGACCCCATGGAGCAGGTGGAGCCCGGCTTCGCGCTGGCGCTCATGCTCGACTCGGCGCACGGGCCCTATCGAGGCGGCTCGGGACAGGCCTTCGACTGGGACGTGGCCCGCGAGGTCGCTGCGCGGGTGCCGCTGATCCTCGCGGGTGGGCTCGACCCCGACAACGTCGTGGAGGCGATCCACCGGGTGCAGCCATGGGCCGTCGACGTGTCCTCGGGCACCGAGACGGACGGACGCAAGGACCACGCGCGAGTACGCGCGTTCATCGAGGCGGTGCGCACAGCATGACCACACACACACGCGCGGTCCCCGACGCCGGCGGCCACTACGGCGAGTTCGGCGGCAAGTTCGTCCCCGAGACCGTGATGCCAGCCCTCGGCGAGCTGGAGCGCGCGTACGCCGAGGTGCGCGACGACGACGCCTTCCACGCCGAGCTCGACCACCTCCTCGAGACGTACGTGGGACGCCCGACGCCGCTGACGCGCGCGCACCGCCTCGAGGCGTCCCTGGGCACGCGCGCGCGCATCTACCTCAAGCGCGAGGACCTCGCGCACACGGGCGCGCACAAGATCAACGCCGCGATCGCGCAGGGCCTCCTCGCGAGGCGGATGGGCAAGCAGCGCATCGTCGCCGAGACCGGCGCGGGCCAGCACGGCGTGGCCACGGCCACCGTGTGTGCACTCCTCGGGCTGAACGCCGTCGTGTACATGGGCGCCGAGGACATCCAGCGCCAGTCGCTCAACGTGTTCCGGATGAAGCTCCTCGGGGTCGAGGTGCGCGCCGTCGAGTCGGGTTCGCGGACGCTCAAGGACGCCACCAGCGAGGCGATTCGCGACTGGGTCACCAACGTCCGCGACACCTACTACCTCATCGGCAGCGCCGTCGGGCCGCACCCCTACCCGGCCATGGTCCGCGACTTCCAGAGCGTGATCGGGCGGGAGACCCTCGAGCAGCTGCGCGCCATCGAGGGGCGCGCGCCCAGCATCGCGATTGCCTGCGTCGGCGGCGGCTCGAACGCCATCGGCCTGTTCTTCCCCATGCTCGACGAGCCGGTGCGCCTGATCGGCGTCGAGGCGGCGGGCGAGGGCCTCAGCGGGAAGCACGCGGCACCCCTCAACGCGGGACGGCCGGGCGTCCTCCACGGCGCGCGGTCATACCTGCTCCAGGACCAGTACGGCCAGGTCCTCGAGGCGCACTCGATCTCGGCAGGCCTCGACTACCCCGGGGTGGGGCCCGAGCACTCGTGGCTCAAGGTCACGGAGCGCGCGGAGTACGGCGCGGTGACCGACGCGGAAGCCCTCGAGGCGTTGCAGCACCTCAGCCGGACCGAGGGCATCATCCCCGCCCTCGAGTCGGCGCACGCGGTGGCGCACCTGCTCAAGGTGGCGCCCTCGTTCTCACCGGACGACCTCGTGGTGGTGAACGTGAGCGGCCGCGGCGACAAGGACATGGGCACCGTGGCGCAGGCCCTCGGCGTCACGCTCTAAGGACGCAGTGCGCACCCGATACCGCCTCGGCCGTCACGCGAGGATGAGCGGGATCTGCATGTCGACCGGCGTCAGTCCCGAGTGGTGCGACGGCTGCTGCAGCGCGCGGCGGTTGCCATCGGCGGTGACGTAGCCGAACACATCGATGCCGAGCGACACGCCCATGTAGTCGCCCAGCCGGAGTCGCGTCTCCTCGGCGAGCGGGCCCGGCCCGAGGAGCTGCAGCTCCTCGACCTCATCCGGGGTGAGCAGGACGAACGCGTGGCCGAAGCGCGTGCGGAAGCCCTCGGCGAAGGCCTCGAGGTACTCGGGGCGGACGTGGAACGACGGTGCGCGCATGTCGCCCGAGGGCAGGTCGCGGAGCATCGAGGCCAGCGCGTCGCCCGACCGCAGGCGGTGCCGCTGCTCCTCGGGGACGAAGGCGTGGCCGTGGTCGGAAGTGACGACCGTGCGCACGCGGCCCTCGAAGCGGGCGACCAGACCGCGCAGGCCCTCGTCGATGGCGCTCAGGGCGCCGTGCGCCTCGACCGACCGCACGCCGCGATCGTGTGAGGCGGCGTCGAACTGCGGGAAGTAGAGGTAGGTGAAGGTGGCGCCCTCGGCCTCCTCCACGTGCCGCCAGACGTGCTCGAACGCCTCGCGGGTGGGCCCGTATCCCGCCGAGGGGTGACCGCCGGTCTGGTAGACCGAGTAGGTGGTGCCGGCGATCCGGCTCGGCTGGACGCAGAGCACGTCGCGCGGACAGTTGGCCCACACCGAGGGCAGCGGGAAGGCCTCGTCCGCGGTGACGCCCAGGGACTCGAGCGCCTTGTCGTCGTAGCGCCGCGTGAACGGCAGGGCCGTGATCGCGGCCTGGAGGCTGGGGAGGTACGACCACCAGCCCGTGATCGCGTGGCGGGCGGGCCACTCGCCGGTCGCGAGGGACGTCAGCGCGACCGCGGTCGTCGAGGGAAACGGCGTCAGCATCGGGCGGTCGAGGTGCTCGCGGAGGAAGGGCGCGGGCGCCTCGGTGAGCAGGTGGTCGAGGCCGAGGCCGTCGATCAGGACGAGCAGGAGGTGATCCGCCTCACCGATCGCACTCGCGAGGCCGGGTACGTGGGGCGTCGCCTCGATGTGCGGGACGCCCGCGCAGATGGCAAGCGCGCGCGCGAGGTCGACCAGGCTGGGGGTGGTGGCCGAGAGGGGATGCAGCAACTCGCCGCGTGCAAAGGCGCTGCGCAGTCGCTCGGCGTCGTCCGACACGGAACCGCCGTCCTATAGAAGGCCCTTCTCCCTCGGCAGGCCTGTGCGCACGCTACCACGCGTGACCCTGCCCGAGCGCGTCCGGGCGCCCGGGGCGGGGTCCGAGGCGGGTTCGCGTGCTAGTCGCGCGGAGGCCGCACGAGCAGGACGGGGCAGGGTGCGTGCCGGACCACGTGGTCGGCCACCGACCCGAGCACGGCGCGCCCGAGGCCGCCGCGGCCGTGGGTGGCCATCACGACGATGTCCGCGTGCTCTGCGGTCGCGGCGTCGACGATGGCCGTGCCGGCGTGGCCCTCGATGATGGCCGTGCGCACGTTCTTGACGCCCTGCGCCTCGAGGCTGGCCTTCAGCGTCGTGAGGGTCGCATCGGCGTCGGCGCGCTCGGCGGCCACGGCCGCCTCGGCAGACTCGACCGCGATGCGACCGCCGTCGTAGCCCCATCCGGAGGGCGTGGCCTGCGCGAGGAGCTGCGCGACCGTGTCGATGACCGTGACGCAGACGATGGTCGCGTCCGGCACCATCGAGGCGAGCTGCACCGCGTGCGGCGTCGCAGCGCGGGCGATCTCGGAGCCGTCATTGGTCAGCAGGATGGTTCGATACATGACTCCCCCTGAGTCGCCCGTTGGCCCGGTGGCCCTGTTGTCGCCTCGTTGTAGCGCCTGTGGCGGCGTTGGTGTGAGACCACGATTCCGCACCACGATTCCGCCCGGAACACGTCCCGAGGAGGGACGAAGGTCAGATGACCAAAGTTCCGCGAGTCCCGTCCCGGGAACATTACAGCGAGTAGACTTGCGCTGCCGGAACTGACCGGGCGCTGGCGAAGTGGAGAGGTCCGAATGCCATACGTGCGTGTTTCCCTCATGCAGCCGAAAGCGGGCAGGCACGCCGAGGTGAAGGAGCTCCTGGATGACCTCGCGGGGTTCTTCGCGCAGCAGGCGGGCTTCATCGAGGGGTACGGGCTGTACTCGAGCGACGCGCTGGTGGGCCGGGTGACGGTGTGGGAGAGCGCCGAATCGGCGGATGTAGCGGCGCAGAGTAACCACGTCCTGTCGGTCCGCTCTCGCCTCAACACGGACGTGGAGGCCGGTTCGCACCAGGAGCACGCCTTCGAGGGTACGCGCTTCACGCCCGCCTCGTAGACTGCCGGGCGCCGTGAGCGCCCGATAGGCGCAGCGCTTCGTATCATGGGTGCTCCCATAGTCCTCGCAACGCCGCTCACCCGCGGCGCATTCGCACGGAGCACCCATGCCGATCCAGCGCGCCCTGCATCGAGCGGTGATCACGGGCCTGGGGGCCGTCACCCCGATTGGCAACACCCTTGCCGAGTACTGGGAGGGGCTCTCCTGCGGCCGTAACGGCATTGGACGCGTGACCTCGTGCGACCCGAGCGCGCTGCCGGTGCAGATCGCGGGCGAGGTAAAGGGCTTCGAACCCGAGCTGTACATGGACCGCAAGACCGCGAGGCGCACCGGCCGCTTCGCCCAGTTCGCGCTGGCGGCCTCGAAGCAGGCGGTCGCCGATGCCGCGCTCGTGATCGACGCGAGCACGAAGGACGACGTCGGGGTGGTCATCGGGACCTCCGGCGACTGCTTCAACATGGGCCCCGAGTGGGACGTGCTGACGCAGAAGGGGCCGGGTCGCGTAGACCCGCTGATCATCACCCGGATGGGGCAGCACATGGCCTCGGCGCGCGTGGGCCGCGAGCTGGGGGTGCGCGGACCGAACACGACGATCAACACCGCCTGCGCCTCGGGGACCGATGCGCTGGGCCACGCGCTCAACCTGATCCGCCTCGGGCAGGCGCGCGTGGTGCTGGTCGGGGGTGCCGAGGCGATGGTGACCCCGCTGGCGCTGTCCTCGATGGGGCGGCTGGGCGCGCTGTCGCACAACAACGCGGACCCCGAGCACGCCTCGCGGCCGTTCGACGCGAACCGCGACGGCTTCATCCTCGGCGAGGGCGCGGGCATCCTCGTGATCGAGGCGGAGGAGTACGCCCTCGAGCGTGGCGCGCGCATCTATGGCGAGCTGGCGGGCGTCGGCTGGTCGTTCGACGCGACGGACGACGCGGCTCCCGATGCCGACGGCCAGGCCCAGGCGATGGTGCGTGCGCTGCGTGACGCAGACATCGAGGCGAGCGAGGTGAACTACCTCAACGCGCACGGCACGAGCACGCCCTACAACGACCGGACCGAGACGAAGGCGATCAAGCTCGCGCTGGGGGAGGCGCACGCACGCCGCATCGCGCTGTCCTCGACGAAGTCGATGACCGGCCACCTGGCGGCGGGCGCGGGCGGCATCGAGGCGGTCGCGGCCGTCCTCACGATGCACCACGGCCTCATCCCACCGACGATCAACTACGTCACGCCGGACCCGGAGTGCGACCTCGATGTGGTGCCCAACCAGGCGAGGCGTGCCGACCTGCGGGTGGTGATGTCGAACTCGTTCGGGCTGGGCGGGCAGAACGCCTCGGCGGTGTTCCGCCGCTACGAGGCGTAGCGAGCCGGCCTCGAGCTAGCGCTCGGCGGGCCCGGCGCCTGGCGGCGGGGCGCTCGAGGGCAGGCGCATCCCGAGCTGGAACTCGCCCGACCACTCCTCGGGGCCGATCAGCAGGATCGCGGCGATCGGCATGTCCGTGGCGCCGAGGCCGACCGCGTCCTCGACGATGAACTGCGCGTGGACGCGCGCCGCTGCGGTGTCGGGCTCCTCGGTGACTGTGCCGCCGAGGGCCGTCGCATGGAGCTCGCGGTCGCCCTCGAGGACGGTCAGGTAGGAGTCGGCGGCTTCCAGCGCGATCGAGTCGCGACCGCGGCGCCAGGCGAAGCCCGCCTCGATGACCGCGTCCCCTGCGTTCCCGGCCACCTCGAGGCGCACACGGCCATCGAGGAGGTCCTCGCGGTCCGTCACCTCACCTGCGGCGTGCCAGAGCTGATCGGTCATGGCTGCCAGTGTACGAGGTCACGGCGTCCCCCTCGAGGTGCGCAGCCCGAGCTGTGGTCGCGAGCGCTGGTCCCGACCGGCCCGCCGAGGTCAGGGGGTCCCTCGGCGGACCGACCCGTCGAGATCGTTACGTCGCACTGCGAGGCTACGCGCGTTCCGGGCCGCGCACGTTCCAGGCAGCGCACGTTCTAGGCAGCGCGGGGTACGAACGGCTTCGGAACGGCCGGCACGACTGCCGTGCGCAGGCCGGCGAGGCGGCTCGCGGCGACCTCGGGAATCGAGTGTCCGCACTGCACGCACGAGTAATACGTCTCGCCGACGTCGTGGACTTTCGAGAGATCCCCGTTGCATCGAGGGCAGCCCTTGGTCAGTAGATGCATGTCGCCCTCCCCTCCACGACTGAGTGTCGAGGTGAGTCGTCACATGCCGATTGCTGAAGTGTGATCGCGATGTGAATTTGGGGAGTCTAAGAATCAGCACGGCGAACGCGCGGTCAGGTCGAGGCGTCGTCATCCTCGTCACCCGCGTGGGTCAGGAGCCAGAGGGCGATCGTGGCGACGATCGAGGTGATGATCCCCGCGAGGATCGCTTCGCCGGTCGTCCGCGGGAGCCATGAGGCGGGCAGCTCGTAGGTCGGGCGTGCCGGTGGCCGCGCGGGAGACGGCATGACCGCGCGTGGCTCGACGGCGGGCGGCCGAGGGGGCGGGGCTGGCGGAGGTGGCAGCGGACGGTCCTCGCTGAGGGGCCGCGGCTCCTCGGGCGGAACCACGTCGCTGACAGCGGACGGCTCCCCCTCGACGTCCGCGACGACCGCGATGTCCTCCAGCGGCGCCACCTCGAGCGCGGCCGTCCCGGCCAGGACCTGCTCGTCGACGACTTCCTCGTCCTCCTCGTACGGCCCGTACGGCTCGGGCGGCTCGAGAGGCGTCGGGGCGTCGACGGTCGAGGCCTCGACGAGCGTGGACATCGAGGGCGCCTCGGAGTCCGCGATGGCCTCCAGTGCCGGTGGTGCAGTCGGCGGAACGAACGGCGGCGACGGCGCCTCGTCGACGGGCAGCGACGGAGACTCCACGCCTCGAGGGGGTGCGGCCACCTCCGCAGGCTCGGCCGTGACGGAGTCGGCCACCATCAGCTCATCGAGGGCAGGCATCGCCGCGGCGGGCACCTCGAACGCCTCGGCACCGACAGGCGACGGGGGCACTGCGGGCATCGCGGGCACTGCGGGCACCGAGGGCGCTACGAGCGCGTCACCCATGTAGGACGGCCGCGGCTCGCCCATGTAGGACCGCGTGGGGCGGCGGGGTCGATGGCGCGGCGGTGCGCCCTCGTAGGCGCCGAGGGGCAGCGTGGCGCCCTCCACAGCGACCGCGGAGACCAGCGCATCCGCCGAGGCGGCCGCGGGCGCCGGGACCGCCAGGCCGTCCTCGGGCGTGGCATTCGTCGAGGCGAGCGCGGACGCCATCGCGGCGTGCGAGACGCCCGGCGCCCCCGCGGGCGGCGCGGCCTCCGTGCGCAGTCGCTGGGCGAGCGGGACCGTGGCCGTCGGGAGGGTGAGCGGGCGCGGACGGCGCGAGACGAGGATGAGCAGCGCGCCCGCGAACCACATCCCGGCGAAGGTCACCATCGCGAGGTTGTACGACCCCGTGCGGTCGAACACCTCGGAGGCGAAGAGCGGGCCGCCCGCCGTGAGCATGACCGTGAACGGCAGCCCGAGGCCGCGCACCGCACCGATGTGGCGGCGGCCAAAGTAGGAGGCCCAGACGAACTCGGAGAGGGGGATCATGCCGCCGGTCGCCAGCCCCCAGAGCGCGGCGAACGCGGCCACCACCTGCCACGGCTGGCTGCTCGCGGTGTAGACCAGCCCGAGGGTGGCCACGCCCGCGATCGAGAAGGAGGTCGCGACAAGCCACTTCGCGGGGAGCCGCTGCATCGCGGCGCCCCAGACGAACTTCGCGATGAGCGAGAACAGCCCCTGCAGGCTGTAGAAGTAGCGCGCCTCGGCGGGGGTGAAGCCGACATCGACGAAGAACTGGATGAGGTGGGCGAAGAGCGCCGTCATCCCGGTCAGCGCGAGGCCGAAGGCGAGGATGAGCAGCCACAGCGCGGGCGTGCGTGCCGCCTCGCCGCGGGTGAGCGAGTTGACGCTGTCCGCCTGTGCCCGCGCGAGGGCGGCGCGCCCGGCCTCGGTGGCCGCGTCGCCGGGGTGGCGGCCGTCGGGGAGGAGCCCGCGGTCCTCGGGCTGGCGGGTCATGACGAGGGCGACCGGGAGGAGGATCCAGGTCGCGGCGCCCATCGCGGTCCAGCCAGCACGCCAGCCGTAGACGTCGACGACGAGGCCGATGAGCTGGGTGCCGATGAAGCTCCAGCTCGAGACGCCGAGGGCGGCCATCGCGATCGCCCAGCCTCGGCGGTCCACGAACCACTTCGAGATCGTGACGTTGACGACGAGGTTGCCGACCATGACGTTGCCGAGCACGAGGGCAACGCCGCGCAGCGCCCAGAACTGCCACAGCTGATCGATGTAGGCGATCGCGACGAGGGCGGCCGAGGAGATCACGGTCCCGATGAGGATGAGCGGGCGTGCGCCTCGGCGGTCCACCTGCGCGCCGATGACGAAGCCGAGCACCCCGGAGAGCAGGGTGCCAATCGTGGCCGCGATGGTGAACTCGGAGCGACTCCAGCCCAGCTCCGAGGTCATCGGGCCGAGGATGACGTTGGTGACCTGGTTCTGCCCCATCGCGATGAACTGCGCGACGATGGCGCCGAGGACGATCCACCAGCCGTAGAAGACGCGCGGCCGCGCAGCATCGAGGGGTGCGGTCGCCGGCTGCACGGGTACGACCTGCTCGGCTTGGGCCACGCTTCCTCGCAATGGGCTTGGACGGGTAAGCGGATCATGCGACGTATGACGCCCGCTGTCGAGGGCCGGGGTGCCTCGGCGGGCGCGCCCTGGGGGTGGGGCTCTACCGAGGGACGCCACGCGCCTCGATGCGTAGAATGTCGCCATGCCGGACCCCAATGTACACATGGCCATCGACTGCCTCTGGCTGCGTCGGACGATCGATTCGAGCCAGAAGCAGAACCCGTTTCAGACGCTGTGCTCGCACATCATTCGCGACGGCAAGGACTGCGTCGGGCCGTTCCTCGAGCAGATGGAGACGCCGTGCCTGCTCTGGGAGCCGAATGCGCGGCTTCGCCAGAGCCTGGCTGCGGCGGCGGAGGCCGAGCGACGCTAGGCCATAGGACGAGGGCGCCTCGTCCGGTATGTTGAAGCGCAAGACCTGGGTATCGACGTGACGGCGACGATCTCCCCCACCGGCTGCTGCCGGCGCCGCCTCATCGCCCTCGAACAGTGGAGGGCACCATGATCGCTGAAGAGCCCGTGCGGGCCGCTCCGGGCAGCATTCGCACCGAGCCCGAGTCACCCCTCGTGGATGTGATGGGTGGATCGGCGCGCCACGAGATCCGCGTGCACCAGCATGGGTTCGTGGCGCTGGTGGACGTGATGCCTCGGCTGGTGCCGGAGGGCAAGACGGCCGACGCGGCGATCGTGCAGGCCGCTCGCGTCTCGTACGGCCAGGGCACGAAGCGCGTCAACGAGGACCGCGGGCTGGTGCGCTACCTGATGCGGCACCGCCACACGACGCCCTTCGAGATGGTGGAGTTCAAGTTCCACATGTCGATGCCCATCTTCGTGGCGCGGCAGTGGATCCGGCATCGGACGGCGAACGTCAACGAGTACTCGGGGCGCTACTCGATCATCCCGGACCACTTCTGGATGCCCTCGGCGGACGAGGTGCGGCAGCAGTCGGCGACGAATCGGCAGGGTGGCGAGGAGCCGATCGGGGACGCCAGCACGGCCGAGGCGTTCGTGGCCTACCTCGAGCGGGCCGTGTCGCTGTACCCGGAGTACGAGCAGCTGCTCGAGCGTGGCGTGTCGCGCGAGCTGGCGCGCGTGGGGCTGCCGATCAACGCCTACACGCAGTGGTACTGGAAGTGCGACCTCCACAACATCCTGCACTTCCTCGAGCTGCGGATGGACGCGCACGCCCAGCGGGAGATCCGCGAGTACGCGGAGGCGATGTACGCGCTGATGGAGCCGATCGTGCCGGTGGCGATGGAGGCGTTCCGGGACTACCGGCTGGAGGGCGTCACGTTGACACGCCTCGAGGTGGACGCGCTGCGTGCCCGGCTGCGAGGCGAGCTCGGGGTGCTGGGCACCTCGAACAGCCGTGAGCGCGAGGAGTGGGACGAGAAGCGGACGCGCCTCGGCCTCGACTGAGGCTGCTCGGGATCGTGCTCGCCCGCCGGACGCGCGGGGGATCTGAGGACGGCCCCCTTCGCCGGGCTCAGGACAGGCTTCGGGCCGGCTGGGCCGCCCACCCACCCCTTCCTGCGAGGGGCTTCGCTCCTCGCACTCCCGCTCCGCGTTGCCCCCTCCGAGACCCCCGACCACCGCCTGCATCCGTTCGTGGCGGGCCCGGCGCCCAGCCGGCGCCTTCCTCCGTTCGCCCTGAGCCTGTCGAAGGGCCAGCCGTCCTCCAGACCCCCGAGCCCGCGCCCTCACCTCCGAGCCACCGCCTTCACCCGTTCGTGGTGAGCCTGGCGAACCACACACGCCCACCTCGAGACGCCCGCGCCGCACCTCCGAGGCGCCGACCTGCCCTCGGTGGTGTGAATGGGGGATCTGCAACTCCGCTTGCAGCTCGGGAGAGCGAACGGAGTGGGAGGGTGCTCGATTCACACCTCCTGCCGACGGCTGGCCCTTCGACAGGCTCAGGGCGAACGGAGGAGGGCGGTGGGCGGTGGCTCGGAGGTGTGGGCTCGGGCGTCTCGAGGTGGGCGTGTGTGGTTCGCCAGGCTCACCACGAACGGATGAAGGCGGTGGTCGGGGCCTCGGAGGTGCGGGCTCGGGCGTCTGGAGGTGGGCGTGTGTGGTTCGCCAGGCTCACCACGAACGGGTGAAGGCGGTGGTCGGGGCCTCGGATGTGCGGGCGCGGACGTTGGAGGACGGCGGGCCCTTCGACAGGCTCAGGGCGAACGGAGGAGGGCGAGCGGGGCGCCGCGCGGTCGCGACGCCCTCGGAGCGCGTGGAGTGAGGCCGCCGGGCTATGCGTTGACGGCGGGCTTCACCATCGAGGGGTAGAAGATCGTCTGGGCGGCCTTGCGCAGCTCACCTCGGTGGTCCGGGTGGGCGATCGCAATGAGGTTGTCCGCGCGCTGACGCTGGCTGCGCCCACCGAGGCGCGCGATGCCGTACTCGGTGACCACGAAGTCGGCGAAGGTGCGCGGGACCGTGACGAACGTGCCGTCCGTCGCGTACGGCAGGATGCGGCTGATCGTGCCGTTGGTCGCCGTCGAGGGGAGCACGGTGATGGCCTTGCCGCCCCGGGAGATCGCAGCCCCGAGGTGGAACTCGGTCTGGCCGCCGGTGCCGTTGTAGATCGAGGTGCCGATCGACTCGGCGTAGATCTGGCCGGTGAGGTCGACCTGGAAGGCGTTGTTGATCGAGGTGAAGCGCTCGTGGCGGCCGATGTTCAGGATGTGGTTCACCGAGGAGACGCGCCGCCCCTCGAGGGGTGGGTTGTTGTGGAGCCACTGCCAGTGCTCGGGCGTGCGGCCGTTGACGGAGGCCGTGACGTGCAGACCGACGTCGTAGGACTTGCGCGAGCTGTTGAAGACGCCCTCCATCATCAGCTGCACGACGCCCGGCGGCGTGATCTCGGAGTGCCAGCCGAGGTCCTTCTTGCCGGCGAACGCGCCTGCCTCGGGGAGGTGGGTCGCGGTGCGGCCGGCGCCGATCTGGCAGGTGTCGCCGTCCTGGATGATCTCGTTGACGAAGCCGGCGACGAGTTGCACCTCCCTGGTCGAGACGCGCTCGGTGAGGGGAAGGGACTCGAGGGCGGAGTCGATGATGCCCGTGACCTGCGAGACGTGGATGCGCTCACCGGGCACATCGGGGAGGAACGGGCAGACCTCGACGATGGCGACCTTCGAGCGCTCGATCCAGTCCAGCTTGTGCCAGGCGAGGCCGCCCGTGCCCATGTAGCCGTTCGCGTCGGGAGGGGTGACCGAGCAGTGGAAGAAGTCGGCGGGCTCGCGTGCCTCGGCGTCGCGGTCCCAGACGTTGATCATGTTCGAGAAGAGCCCCGGGTACCAGTCGGCGCGGTTGTCCGTGAGCGCCTGGCGCGCCGTGGCGCCCGCGAACACCTCGGACGAGAGGTTGAAGCCGAGGTCGGCGTACTCCGGGTTGAACCACTCCTGCGAGGGGCTCGGGGAGCAGGCGATGATCTTGACCTGCATGCCCAGCTCGACCACGCGGTTGAAGAGGGCCGGGAGGAGGCTGCGCGCGTCGGCGCCGATGCCCGAGCGGAGGACATCTCCTGCCTGCAGCAGGGATGCTGCCTGCTCGTAGGTCATGTGCTTCGCGTTGTACTCGTCCTGCCAGGTCACGAGGCGCTCCCTTTGCTGCTCCGGTCATGCTCCCGGTCATCGAATTCGCGCATGATAACGGAGCGCGAGCGAACTGCGACCGCGGGAGCCCAGCCGCCCACGAGGATGGCGTCAGGACGAGGGCGCGGACGCGGAGCGGCGGAACGACGGACCTAGCGCGGCCTGTTGCCGCCTCGGCGGACGAACAGCGAGAGGACGCTCGTGCTGACCGCCGCTGTGAGGGCGGCCACGAACATCGGGCGGGACGACGCGTCCGCCCGAGGCGTGGCGCTCGGCACCGTCACCTGCTCGATGGGCGACGGCAGGAAGCGTCCCGCCTGCGAGCCCCGGGTGAGCGCCGGCACCTCAAGCACCGGGAGCACCGCGAACGACACACTGTCGCCCGCCTCGATCGGCCCGGTCCCCCCGACCGCGCGGAGCGAGCCGGAGCCGGAGACATCGAGGCCGTAGCTGCGCTGGCTGGTCGCCGTGCGCTGCGCCTCGGGGCCGCGGGAGACGAGGCCATACGTGCCCGCTGGCGGGAACGGGAGCGCCTCGAAGCGTGGCGACTCAGCCTCGAGGCGATCGGTCGCCTGCCCGGCCATGTAGTCCGGGGGCGAAGCCGGAGCGCTTGAGGGGCTGCCGAGGTAGTCACGCCTCGGGACGCGCGAGCGGGGACGACGGCCGCGGCTCAGCGCGGCATCGCCCGCGGCGAGGGCTGCCGTGGCCGTCCGTGACGCGAGGGGGGCCTGCACCGGGAGCACCGGCGCCTCCTCGGCGGATGGAGGAGGCGGAGCTGCGTCGTTCGTGGGGCGCGGGCCGTGCTGCGGGCGGCGCTCGGCGGCCGACTGGCGTCGGAAGGTGTAGCGCGGCGCGAGGAGGATCGTGAGGACGATGAACGCCGTGATGAGCGTTCCCAGGACGACGAAGGTCGTGGTCGCGCTGATCCGGTCGGCCACGATGCCCATCGGCGCGGACATGAGGGGGAACAGGCTGAACGTGAGCATGTAGACGCTCATGACGCGGCCGTAGAACTCGGGGCGCGTCTCAGCCATGACCATGGTGTTGTTGAGCGTCTGGTAGGTCGTCGAGAAGAGCCCGAGGAGCAGGAGCGCGACGAGCGTGCCCGAGTACCCGGCGGCGATCGCGCCGAGGCCGAGCGCCGCGAGCGACAGGCCGTAGCCGAGGCCCATGACCGCCTGGAGGAGCGGCTTCCTCGAGAAGTCCGTGAGCGCGGCGATCGCGACCGAGCCGACGACCGCGCCGACGCCCGTGACGGTGAACATCAGGCCGTACTGCTGAGAGCTGAGCGCCAGCTCGTCGCGGAAGCCCGGGAGGAGGGTCATGTACGGCATGCCGATGAGCGTGGGCACGAACGCCATCAGCATCAGGAGCATCATCGTGCGGGAGCTGGCGATGAACTGCAGCCCGATCCCGATCTCCTGGAAGATGCCCTTGCGCTGCGCGGCGCCCTCGAGGTGCGCGCGGCTCTTCGGGAGGACCAGGGTGAGGCCCACGACGACGAGGAGCATCACGGACTGGGTGTAGTAGGCCGACTCGATGCCCCAGAGGCCGATCATGATGCCGGCGGCGGCGGGCGCGACGACCCTGGTGGCGTTCATCCCGACGTTGTTGAGGGCGATCGCGTTCATGAGCGAGGACTGGGGCACCAGCTCGGCGACGAACGCCTGCCTCGCGGGCATGTTGAAGGCGAAGAGCGTCCCCTGCGCGACACCGAGGACGAACAGCCAGGGGATCGAGATGTACCCGGTGGTGATGAGGACGGCGTTGAAGAGGGACAGCAGGCCCGTCCCCAGCTGGGAGATCAGGATCACGTTCCGCTTGTCGACGCGGTCCGCGACGGCGCCGCCGACGAGCGAGAACACGAGCTGCGGGAGGCCCCACGCCACCATCGTGATCCCGACGGCCGTGTTGGTGCCGGCCAGCTCGAAGGCGAGCAGCCCTCGGGCGACCATCTGCATCTGCATGCCCATGAACGAGAAGAGCTGCGAGATCCAGAGCGTGCGGTAGCTGCCGTAGCGCAACGACTCGAAGGCCTGGAGGAGCGAGGGCTTGCGCGGTCCCCCCGCCGGTCCTCGGGCTCCGCCTGCGCCCTGCTGGAACCCCATCGCAGCCTCCATGCCACCGGGCATCGGCTTCTCAAGACACCTCGGGAGAATGTGGTGCCGTAGAGGTTAGAAAGGCCGGTACCCTTCCGTCAACGTGAGAGTCCCTACGAAGTCGGCCGGCGGCGGGTTTGTCGCGCGAGCGAACGCCTCGGTAGCATGTGGCCGCGGAACGGAGTGGCTATGAACCTCGATGAGTCGACGCTCAAGGAATGCGCTGACTGGGTCGCCGAGCAGGTGAGCGAAGACCTCGGTGGGTTCGTGTCCTCCGAGCTGGTGGACCTCGTGATCGAGCTCGACCTCGCGATCCGCGCCGAGACGAACGATCCGGGGATGGACAATAAGACGATGGCCGCCGCGCTCATGCCCCGCCTCGAGGAGGCGGGCGCGCCGGTGAAGGTTGGCGGCGTCACGGAGTACCTCGTGGGGGAGATCCTGTACTGGCTGGACGAGGCGCTGTCGATGGCCGGGCACGTGCGGGACATTCGCCGTCGCTAGGCCCGTAGCGCGAGGCTGACCTCGACCACGAGGGGTGGCCACCTCGGACAGCGGGACTAGCCCGCGGCCTCCACGGCTGCCCGGATCTCCTTCATCCGCCGCACGTTCTCGGCATCCGGCCCGTCGTCGGTGATCCCGGGGACCTCGAGGAGCATCGCCCTCGCCGTGATCTCCGGCACGCGCGCGATCGCATCGAGCCAGACCGTGAAGCCCTCGGTGCCGATGCGCCCGTCGCCGATGTTCTCGTGCCGGTCGCGCTGGTCGCCCAGCCCCTGTTTGGAGTCGTTGAGGTGCCACACCGCGAGGTGCTGGAGCCCGACCTCGCGGTCGAACTCCTCGAGCATGGCCTGCACGCCGTCGCGATCCGCGAGGTTGTACCCGCCGGCGAAGGCGTGGCAGGTATCGACGCAGACCTGGAGGCGGGGATTCGAGACCGCGCGAAGGATCGTGCCCAGTTCGAGGAAGTCCCGGCCGATGGTGCCGCCGTGGCCCGCGGCGTTCTCGAGGGCGAGCACCGTCGAGCCCGGGGCCTCGCTGAGGATGCGCTCGATGGCGCCTGCCACCTGAGGCAGACAGCCCTCGAGGCCCCCGCCCTTATGTGAGCCGGTGTGGAGCACGACCCCGTTCCCGCCGACGCGCTCGGCGACGGACAGCGCGTTGACCACGGCGGCAATCGACTTCTCGAGCTGCTCGGGTGCCTCTGTCGCCAGGTTCACGAGGTAGATGCAGTGGACCCAGACCTCGCCGATGCCGGCGGCCGCGCGCGCCTCGAGGAACTTCGCGTACGCCTCGGGCGTGTGGTTCGTCGGGCGCCAGTTCTGCGGTGCGGAGGGGAAGATCTGGAGCGCCTCGGCACCGATGGCGACCCCGCGCTCGACGGCCTTCCAGAGGCCGCCAGAGGACGATACGTGGGCGCCGACCTGGAACGGTGTCATGGCGGGCCTCCGACCATCCTCGCGGCGGCGCTGTGGACTGCGAGCGGGCGCGTGTCGTCCTCAATCCTACGAGGCGGCCTCGGATGCGGGAATTCCCCTACAGGACCGTCCTATCTCCGCCGATAACTCCCATACGAGCGTTGCGGAGCGGCGGATACACGTGCGCGAGACTCATCCCCGGGTCCCGATGAGTGGGTACGGCAGTGCGCTGGTGGCGCTCGATGACGAGCGCGCGATGTTTGCGACCACGCTTGTCATGCAAGAGATGGGCCTGACCGTGGACCTCGCGAGCGACCTCGAATCGGCGCTCCAGTGGGTTGAGGCCGCGGACTACGCTGTCCTCGTGTGTTCGGGGCGGCCGGACTCGCCCGTGCTGGAGTTCGCGATGCGCGTTCGCTATCTGGCTCGTGATACACGTCTGTTCGTATTTGCCGAGCGTGGATTCGACGCCGCGGGGCTGGCGGAGGTTGGCGCCGAGGTGCTGCGCGCGCCGGTGGATGTGAACGCGCTGGTATCGCGGCTCTGGCCTGCGGCGGCGTAGCGGCCGCCTGGCGGCGGCCAATTCAGTGGGGATTCCTCGGCGATTCCGTGGGGAGATCGCAGAGTCGAATCGGCCGTTCGTTATCCCCAACCCCCTTGCGTATACAACACCCGGTGGTACGTTCTCCCGCGTATCGCCGCGCCTCGCGGTCGAGCAGCCAGTGATGCGGAAGAGGGGATGCATCGAATGTCGGAGAAGAAGGACCGGCGGCTAAGCCGCATCAAGATGGCGATCGCCATCGGGGTCGGCCTTGCGCTGGTCCCCGCGGCAATGTTCGCCGCGACCACCACGCGACCGATTGACGGCATTGCCGGCGTCGTTCGCGAGCAGGCCGCGTCGCCGACGGCAACTGCCAAGGCCGCTGCCACCACTGCGCCAACCGCCGCTGCGACGGCCAAGGCTGCAGCGACGACCGCTCCGGCGGCCCCGAAGTCCGGCTCGGGTGGGTTCCTTGGCCAGGACGGCGCTAGCTCGAACACGATGACGATCCTGCTGCTCGTCGCGGCCGCCGCCTCGGTCGCCGTCGCGGGCCGCATGGTCACGCGCCGCCGATAACCACATAGCGCATCGGCGCTGGCCGCTCGGCCAAACTGGGAGGGCCCGCATCGCGGGTCCTCCCTTTTTTTCGTGACGTTCGGTCGCTGACATCAACGCCCGTTCGTGGCCTCGGTTTGATGGCAGTCGCCGCCGATGCTAGATTCGGGACATCCTCAGCTCTCGCGGGAGGCCTACGTGGCGTACACGATCGTCGAAACCTGCATCGGTTGTACGGCGTGCACGAACAAGTGCCCTGTCGAGGCCATCACCGGCCTGCGGAATGAACTCCACATCATCGATGACGCCCTCTGCATCAACTGCGGCGCGTGTGGGGCCGTCTGTCCCGTTGAGGCAATCATCGACGAGGTGGGCGACGTCTGCCGGACGTTCCCGCGTCGGGAGCTGCCCCTGTCGAAGGTCGTCGAGGAGAACTGCATCGGCTCGGGCTGCGAGCTGTGCATCAACATCTGCCCGTTCGAGGCGCTGTCGCTGCAGGACTCGCCGAACAACAAGGACTTCTTCGGGATTGCGACCGTGGACCCTCGGAAGTGCGTGGGGTGCCGGCTCTGCGAGCAGGCGTGCGGCTGGGGTGCGATCTACATCGACCCGCCGCGCGAGATGCTCAAGCGGGCTGTCTACCCCCTCGAGATCCTGACCCCGAAGAAGGGGAAGCGCGCGCAGGAGGCAGTGGCCGCGGCGGCCGCTCGCTAGATCGTCGCGCGGGACGCCTCCACGCCCGCAATGCTTCCGCCGACCGTGCTCCAGGTGCGTCCGTTGCGCCCGGGCGCGCTGCTGCCCGTTCGGCAGAGCGCGCTGGCGAGCGGTTACGACCTCCACGCCTGCCTCGAGGGCGGCCCGGTGAGCATCGGCAGCACCCCTCAGCTAGTCCCCACGGGGCTGGCGATCGCCGCGCCCGCCGGTGTCGACGTCCAGGTACGCCCTCGATCGGGGCTGTCGCTGCGAGGTGTCATGGCGACGCTGGGCACGATCGACGCCGACTACCGCGGTGAGCTCTTCGTCACGCTGTACTGCCTGCCGGGCTGCGGCCCGCACGAGGTGCACCACGGCGATCGCATCGCGCAGCTCGTCGTGGGCCGCCTCGCGGACGTCGAGTGGCAGCTCGTCGATGAGCTGGACGCCACGCTGCGCGGCGAGGCCGGCCACGGCTCGACAGGACCGAGGTAGGGCATGGAGTACGCGCTCGTGGCGACCGGTGGCGCGCTCGGCGCGCTGGCGCGGTACGCGGTGGGGCGCGCCATCACCGCGGGCACGTTCCCCCTCGCGACGCTCACCGTGAACCTCACGGGCGCGTTCCTCCTCGGGTTCCTGAGCGTCTACCTGGTGGAACGAGCGCATGTGCCCCTCGAGTGGCGCAACGGCATCAACGGCGGGTTCATCGGCGCGTACACGACGTTCTCGACGCTCAGCCTCGAGACCGTGCGCCTCGCCGAGGATGGCCGGCTGGCGCAGGCCGCGCTCTATGTCCTCGTGAGCCTGGTGGCGGGGCTGGCGCTCGCGTGGCTCGGCCAGCAGCTGGCGCGGGCCTAGCCGAGACGTAGCTGCTGCGCACGCGCCTCGGGCAGACGCCGCTCATTCCTCGGAAGTGCTTGTTGGCCTCAGGGGTGGTGTAGCCTCGGGGGCGCGTGTTGGCCTCGGAGCTACGTGTGGCCGGGAAGACGAGAGCGGGCCTTTGAGGCCCGCTCCCTGACCCACATCTGCCGTGCGGCGGGGGTGATTCGGCAGATGAAGGTGTCACAAGGTGGCGCCCTCGACGAGGGCGGCCCTCGCGCGGAGGGCTATTCGGTCGCGTCCTCCTTCAGGAAGACGAACTCGTAGAGGATGGCTGCGGCCACGGCGCCGAGGATCGGGCCGACCCAGTAGACGAGCTGGTCACCCATCGTGCCGCTGACAAGCGCGGGCCCGAGGGAGCGCGCGGGGTTCATCGCGGCGCCGGTGAGGCCACCACCCATCGCGATGTCCATCGTGATGGTGAGGCCGATCAGCAGCGCGCCCAGCTTCGGGCCGCGGCTGTCGATGGCGGTACCGAACACGGCGATGACGAGGAAGAAGGTCATCAACGCCTCGACGAGGATGCCCTGCGCCTCGGTGACGCCGGAGGCGAGCTGGGGGGTCCCCAGCTTCACCTGCGACACCATCGTGGCGTCGAAGATCAGCGTCAGGGTGAACGCAGCGGCGATGCCGCCCAGCAACTGGATCACGATGTAGCTCACGGCATCGAGTGCGGCGAGCCGACGCGTCACCCAGAGCCCGACCGTGAGCGCCGGGTTGAAGACGCCGCCGGAGACGTGCCCCAGCGCCGAGCCCATCACGGCAATGGCGAGGCCGTGCGCGAGTCCGATCGCGACGAGGTTCGTGCCCTGGCTCGCGAGCACGGCACCGACGCCCGCGAAGATGAGCGTGAAGGTGCCGACGAACTCGGCTGCCAGCTTGCGATAGTCGGTCATCGTCCCGCCTCGTCACCACGAACCCGGCAATCAGACCACTGATCGGATGAGTAGTCAACACACTTTCTCATTTTTTTCCCCTCGAGTTTTCCACACCCGCGTCAAATCTGGATTGAAACCGGTCGTCGTCGGCTGCGCGAAGTCACGACGCGGCTGGCCCGCGATAGGATGGCATTGGACGGCAAGTCCCACCTGCGTCTCGGACGTGTCGAGGGTTGCGATGCCAGTTGCGGGGCTCCTGCTGGCGGCGTATCTCCTGGGGTCGTTCCCGACCTCGTACCTGGTGGTGCACTGGCACAGCGGCCGGGACATCCGCTCGATGGGTACCGGGAACCCGGGCGCGATGAACGTGCTCGATTCCGTCGGCCTGGGCCCGGCGGCCGTCGTTGCGCTGGTCGACATCCTGAAGGGGATGGCGGCCGTCGGACTGGCGTACGCGTTCGGGCTGGGCGACGTGGCGGCCGTGCTGGCCGCGTTTGCCGCGGTCGTGGGTCACGACTACTCGATCTTTCTGCGGCTGAGCGGGGGCAACGGGACCGCGACCGGCCTCGGCGCGGCGACGATGCTGATGCCCGTGCCGGCCGTGATTGCGACCGTCCTCGGGGTGTCAATCGGCCTGGCGATCTCCAACCGCCGCATCGGTGGGTTGCTGGCGATGGTGTCTTTTCCAGTGGCCGCGACGATCCTCGATGCGCCGGAGACGCGGCTGTATGGCGGGATCGCGCTGATCCTGCTCGCCGTCGCGCAGATCATCTATGACGAGGGCTTCCACCTCAGCGCCGTGCGGACGCGCCCGCGGCGCTGAACGGACGCGCTCGCGCGCGTCGTCGGGGCTGCTGCACAGACCGAGACAGGCTGCTAGCCTCGTCAGGGCGTTCCCACCTGCCCCAACGGTGAGAGGTTTGCATGGAGCCCGCCGGGTCCCCCTCGATTGCGCCGCTGCACGATGTCACTCCTCTGCACAGGGTGGTGGTGCCGGCGACGGAGTTTGTGGCGTTCGCCGAGACGCTGACCTACGACACGACGCACGGCCTGCAGTTCATCGACATCACGGCGCACATCCGCGAGGCGGTGAGCCGGTCCGGCGTCGCGTTCGGGCAGGTGTCCGTGTTCTCCTCGCACACGACCGCGGCGGTCATCGTCAACGAGCACGAGCCGCTGCTCCTCGAGGACATGAAGCGCGTCATTTCCCGGCTCGCCCCGGCGGACGACTACTACGCGCACAACGACTTCTCGATTCGGACCGTCAACATGGTGGCCGACGAGAGCGAGAACGGACACTCGCACTGCCAGCAGCTGTTCCTGGGGAGCAGCGTGACGATGCCCGTGCACGAGGGCTCCCCTCGGATGGGCCGGTGGCAGAGCTGCTTCCTCGTGGAGCTGGACCACGGTCGGCGCCGCGAGGTAACCGTGCACGTGCTCGGGACGCGCGCCCAGTCCTGACCCTCGACTCGTGACCACTCGATGACCGTCGTGCGCACACTCCACGGTGCGGGCAACGTCGCGGTGCCGCAGCCGCTGGCCCCCGAGGCGCCCGTCGATGTCCTGGAGGCGGACGCGTGGGTGATCCGGGGCAGGCTGGTCCTCCAGCACGACCGCCCCGTGAGCGCATACCCCGTCGGGCTGCACCAGCGGGGGGTCCGGCTCCGAGCGAAGCCGGGGAGCCTCGAGGCGCTGCTCGCGGCGGCCTCGGGGCGCGCGGTGTCCCTCGACATGCGGGCGTGGCTCAACGACCCGGCACCGGACGTGTTTCGCGCGCTCGATGAGCTCGACGTGGACACGCGCGCCTCGCTGCGGTTCACGTGCGAGTCGTGGTCGCTCGCCGAACGCCTCCGGGCGTGGCTGCCCGACATGCCCGCTGCGTACTCCATCCGCAGCGAGGCCCAGCTCCGCCGGTTCATCGAGGGGCGCCTGGCCGAGGTGATCCCGGAGGTCGGCGTGACCGTGCGCCACAGCCTCCTCCACGCGCCGGGCGAGGTGGAGGCCCTGCGGCGCTTCGCCCCTCGCATCACCGTGTGGACCGTGGATGACCTCGAGCGGGCGCGCGCGCTGGCCGCGTGGGGCGTCGACGAGGTGGTGAGCAACCGCCTCGAGGTGCTGGGCGGCCTCTAGGATCGGGCGCATGGAGCGACCGGGGGACACGTTCGACGACTTCGCGCTGGCCTCGCGGAGCACACCCCTCGAGCGGGTGCTGCGCGAGGAGATCGCCGCCGCGGGCGGCCGCATCCCCTTCGAGCGGTACATGGCCCTCGCGCTGGGACACCCCGAGCACGGCTACTACGCGCGCGCCGACCTCCGCTGGGGGCGCGACGGCGACTTCGAGACCTCGCCCGAGGTGCATCCCGTGTTCGGCTACCTCTGGGCGCGCCAGGTGGTCGAGTGCTGGGAGCGCCTCAAGCGGCCCGACCCGTTCGCCCTCGTAGAGGTGGGGGGCGGGTCCGGCGCGTTCATGGCCTCGATGCTGGCGTGGCTGCGCGAGCGGGCGCCCGAGTGCTTCGCCGCGACGCGCCCGACCGTCCTCGACGGCCACCCGCGGCGCCTCGAGGAGCAACGAGCCGCCCTCGAACGGCTGGGCCTGCGCGCCGAGCACGCGCTCCTCGAGGAGTGGCTCGGGCGCCGCGAGCTCGTGCGCGGCGTCGTGATCAGCAACGAGCTGTTCGACGCGCTGCCCGTGCACCTGCTGCGGAACGACGGTCAGAACGACGGCGGACGCCTCGAGGAGATCTACGTCGGCATGCGCGAGGACGGCGCGCTCGGCCTCGAGAGCGGGCCGCTCAGCACCCCGGCGATCGCGGCACACCTCGAGGCGCTGGGGTTGGGTCCGGGTGAGGGCTGCACCGCCGAGGTATGTCTCGCAGCGCCCGCGCTGATGGAGCGCGTGTCGCGCCGCCTCGAGCGCGGTTACGTCCTCACCATCGATTATGGCTACCCCGCGGCCGAGCTGTACGCCTCATGGAGACGGAACGGGACGCTGCTCGCGTTCCGTCACCACTCGCCGCAGCCGAACCTCCTCGACGCGCCCGGCCTTACCGACCTCACGGCGCACGTCGATTTCACCTCGCTGGCCAGCGCCGGCGCGCGGGCCGGCCTCGAGGCCGCGCCACTCACCACGCAGGCACGCGCGCTCGTGGCCCTCGGACTGGGTGAGGCCGTCGAGGCGGCCCGTGCGCGCATGGCCGAGGACTTCGGGGCGTACGCGGTCGCGCGGCGCGCCGCCGACACCCTCATCGAGCCCGCCGGCCGCGGGCGGATCCGCGTGCTCGCGATGGCCGGCGGAGCACCCCTCGAGGGACTGCGCTGCCTCGAGGGCCCCGGGGACTAGCCGCGCGCGCCACCTGGCCCGGGTACCACGAATGTGCGGCGCGCTATGCGAGAATGGGGCATGACCCTCTCCGAGCACTACAGCGCGACGCTCATCGACCATTTCGAGCACCCTCGCAACGCGGGGGCGATGGCCGACGCCAACGCCGAGGGCTACGTCGTGAACCCCGTGTGCGGCGACTCGATGCGGCTGTTCCTGCGCATCGACGCTGCCGGGAGCACCATCGAGCGCGCCTCGTTCCTCACCTCCGGCTGCCCCGCCTCGATTGCCACGTCGTCGGCCGCGACGGAGCTCATCACCGGGCTGCGCCTCGAGGAGGCCGAGGCGCTGACGCGGGACCAGTTCGCGGCGGCCGTCGGCGGCCTCCCGAGCTCCAAGGTGCACTGCTCCGTGCTGGCGGCACAGGCCATTCGCGTGGCCCTCGACGGCTGGCGCGAGCGCCGAGGGGCGTCCGGGAGCTAGCGGCGCCCGGACCCGGCGACGCCTCGGACTGTGACGGCACGCAGGAGGACGCCCGGGCGACGGCTGGCCCTTCGACAGGCTCAGGGCGAACGGATCACGGCGCTGGCCCTCGAGCGCACGCGGGCGAACGGATCACGGCGCGGGCCCTCGAGCGCACGCGGGCGAACGGATCACGGCCCGGACCCTCGAGCGCGCGCGGGCGAACGGGTCGCGGCGCGGACCCTCCGGCTTCGCTCGGGGGAACCGATGGGTACACGGGTCGAGCGCGACGACTGTTGAGCGCGCGCGGGATGCGGCGCGGTAGAATCCGCGCGAACTGCCACGACCCGTGGAAGGGGCAGCATGCGTAGATTTGATTACTTTCGCCCATCCTCGCTGGCCGAGGCGAGCACGATCCTGCGCGAGCACGGCGAGGGTGGACTGCTCCTCGCGGGTGGGACCGACGTGCTGGTGCAGGTCAAGGAGGCGGGGCGCCCCGTGCGTTACGTCGTCTCCCTCGCGGACATCGAGGGGTTGAGCGGCATCACGGAGCACGCGAGCGGCCTGCAGATCGGCGCGCGCACGCGCATGGTCGAGGTAGGGAGTCACCCCTCGATCCAGGCGCGGTACAGCGCGCTGTCGGACGGCGCCAGCCTCGTGGGGTCCGTGCAGACGCGCCACCTCGCGACGATCGGGGGCAACGTCTGCAACGCGGCGCCCTCGGCGGACACGAGCCCCGGGCTTGCGGTGCTGGAGGCAACCGCACACGCCTCGGGGCCGAGCGGTGAGCGGACGATCCCGATCATCGAGCTGTGGACGGGGCCCGGTCGCACCTCGCTGGAGGCGGGCGAAGTCGTGACGCACTTCACGCTGCCCGCGCCGGGGACGCGAGCGGGATCGCACTACCAGCGCCACACGCCTCGGAAGGTGATGGACATCGCGGCCGTGGGGACCGCGGTCTACCTCGAGCTGGACGCGAGTGGGACCTGCACGACCGCGCGGATCGCCCTCGGGGCCGTCGCGCCGACCGTGATCCGGGCACCGCGGGCCGAGGCCGCCCTCGTGGGTGGGCCGGTCACCGAGGAGACCGCGGCCGCCGCGGCAGCGGTGGCCGCGACCGAGGCCACGCCGATCTCGGACCAGCGTGCGTCGGCGGCGTTCCGCACGTACCTCATCGAGGTCATGACACGACAGAGCATCCTGCGGGCTGCGGAGCGAGCCAGCGCCTAGCGGGCACGTTCGACCAGCGGCATCAGAAGGGCCACTCGATGGCAAAGATCGCATACACGCTGCACGTCAATGGCGAGGACCACGAGGTCTACGCCGAGCCGAACCTCACGCTCCTCGAGGTGGTGCGTGACGAGCTCCGGCTCACCGGGGCGAAGGAGGGGTGCGGCACGGGCGACTGCGGCGCCTGCACGATGCACCTCGACGGGGAGAACGTGACGTCCTGCCTCGTGCTGGGCGTGGAGGCGCAGGGCCGCGACGTGCTGACCATCGAGGGGTTGGCGCAGGACGGGAAGCTGCACCCGCTGCAGCAGGCGTTCATCGATCACGGCGCGCTGCAGTGCGGGTTCTGCATCCCGGGAATGATCCTCTCGGGAGTCGCGCTCCTCGAGCGGAACCCGCACCCCACGCGCGAGGAGATTCGCCAGGGCATCGCCGGCAACCTCTGCCGGTGCACCGGTTACACGAAGATCGTGGACGCCATCGAGGCCGTGGCGACGGGTGTGGCACACTGACGAGGCGCGACGGCGGACCAACCAGGGTTCGAACGGGCATCGGTGAGACCGGGAGGCAGAGATGACCACGGCGGACCGACCAGAGCGACCGCAGTATCGAGTGATCGGGACGCGCGCGAAGCGGACCGAGGGCCCCGGCAAGGTGACCGGCACGACCGTGTACACCGCGGACGTGCAGCTGCCTCGGATGCTGCACGCGAAGATGGTGCTGAGCCCGCACGCGCACGCACGGATCGTGCGCATCGAGGGAGCGAGCGCCCTCGCGGTGCCCGGGGTGAGCCGTGTGGTGACCGCGGCCGACCTCAGTGAGGCGATCCGGGACGGATCGAACCCGGCGGTGAACCCCTCGAACCGCGGTGACGCGCTGATCGCGCACACCGAGGTGGTGTTCGCGGGGCAGCCCGTCGCGGTGGTCCTCGGGGAGTCGCTGGCAGCCGCCGAGGAAGGCGCCGCGGCGCTCCTCGTGGAGTACGAGCCGCTGCCCGCCGTGCTCGACATCGAGGCGGCAATGCGGGCCGACTCACCCCTCGCGCGGCGCCCGGCCGGCGCGGTCGACCGCTCCGAGGAGTCGGCGCACGTCACGATCGACGTGCACGCCGAGGAATCGGGGAGCGCGCCCACGAACATCTCCTCGCACGTCTCGTTCTCGCGCGGGGACATCGCGACCGGCTTTGCCGAGTCCGAGGTCGTGTACGAGCACACGTGGCGCTCGGCGACGCTGCACCAGGGGTACATCGAGCCCCAGGCGACCGTCGCGGACTTCCAGCCGGCCACGGGCGAGCTCGTGGTGTGGACCACGACGCAGGGCCAGTTCCACGAGCGCGACACGATCATGAAGACGCTCAAGTGGCCCGAGACCAAGCTCCGGGTGATCGGCCCCGAGCTGGGCGGCGGCTTCGGCGGGAAGATGGCGCAGAGCAGCCCCCTGGTGAGTGCGCTGGCCGTGATCGCGAAGCGGCCGGTGAAGCTCGTCTACTCGAGGAAGGACGACCTCCTCGCCGGGCGGCCGGCGACGGGCGCGCTGGTGAAGATCAAGACCGGGATGAAGCGCGACGGCACGCTCATGGCCCTCGAGGCGTCCGTGGCGTACGACTCCGGGGCGTACCCCGGTGCGCCCGCGGCGACCGGCGCTCTCCTCATGTCCTCGTTCTACCGCTGGCCGCACCTCAAGGTGGACGGCTACGAGGTGCTCACGAACCACGTCTCGGCGGGCGCGATCCGCGCGCCAGGCGTGCACAACGTGATGCAGGCCGTGGAGCAGAACATCGACGAGATGGCGCGCCAGGCGGGCCTCGATGCCGCCGAGGTACGCCTCAGGAATGCCGTGCGCACCGGTGACCCGATGTCGTCGGGCAAGGAGTTCCCCGCGATCGGCCTCGTGGAGACCGTGGAGCGGGCGCAGAGCCATCCGCTGTGGCAGCACCGCGACGAGGTGCGGGCCGCCTCGACGAGCACGAAGAAGCGAGGCGTGGGCCTCGCGATCGGAGGGTGGCTGGGCGGCCTCCAGCCTGCCGCGGCGGAGCTGTTCCTCAACAGCGACGGCACCGTGAACGGCGTCACGGGCGCCCTCGACATCAGCGGGACGAACACCTCGTTCGCGCAGATCGTGGCCGAGGAGATGAACCTCCCGCTCGAGAAGGTGTCGATCACGACCGGTGACACACGGACGGCGCCGTTCGCGGGCATGTCGGCGGGCTCGAAGACGCTGTTCACGATGGGCAAGGCCCTCCGCGACGCCGCGATCGACCTCCGCCAGCAGATGTACGAGGTGGCCGCGGAACGCCTCGAGGCGAACCCTGACGACCTCGAGGTTGACGGCGGCGAGGTGCGCGTCAAGGGCGTGCCCACGAAGAACATCTCGTACGAGCGCCTCGCGGCGATCACGACCGGCTTCGGCGCGCTGTACAAGCCGCTCGTGGGCCGGGGGACCGTGACCGCGCGCGTGCAGGCGCCGGGGTTCACCGCACAGATCGCCGAGGTGGAGGTCGACACCGAGACGGGCTTCGTCGAGGTGAAGAACTACGCCTCGGTGCAGGACGTGGGGTTTGCGATCAACCCGATGTCGGTGGAGGGGCAGCTCGAGGGCGGCTCGGTGCAGGGCATGGGGATCGGGCTGTGGGAGGAGTACATCTACGATGACTCCGGCCGCCTCCGGAACGCCGGGCTCCTCGACTACCGCATGCCGACGGCGGCGGACGTCCCCGACATCGACTCGACGCTGGTCGAGGTGCCCTCGGAGGATGGGCCCTACGGGGCGCGCGGCGTGGGCGAGCCCTCGATCACGGCGGGCGGCGCGGCGCTGGCGAACGCGATCGCGGACGCCATCGGTGCGCGCGTGCCGATGATGCCCGCGACGCCGGAGCGCATCCTGCGGGCGATGGGCAAGCTCGGGGGTTCCGAGGCCGCCGGCGGCTAACGCGCGAGCGTGCACGTCTCGGAAGGCGGGGGGCTGGCGTCCTCCGCCTGTCTTGCGTGTGGCGGCCTCGGGAGGGGCTCGATTCGGGGCTTCCGAGGACGGCGGGGTGGTTCGCCAGGCTCACCACGAACGGATGACGGCGGGCGTGCCTCGGAGGGGCTCGATTCGGGGGCTTCCGAGGACGGCGGGGTGGTTCGCCAGGCTCACCACGAACGGATGACGGCGGAGGGCGGCCCTGGGGAGGGGCTCGATTCGGGGCTTCCGAGGACGACGGGTGGTTCGCCAGGCTCACCACGAACGGATGACGGCGGCGGGGGGCCTCGGGAGGGGCTCGATTCGGCGCTTCCGAGGGACGGCGGGGTGGTTCGACAGGCTCACCACGAACGGATGGCGGCGAGGCACGAGGCGAGGACAGCGGGTAGGATGGAGGCATGACGACTTCCGCGATCCTCCTCGCAGCCGGCGCATCCCGACGGATGGGTGAGCCCAAGCCACTGCTTCGCTGGGGCGACACGACGCTCCTCCAGTGGGAGATCGCGGAGCTGATGCGCTCGCAGGTGGACGACATCGTGGTGGTGCTCGGCGCGGATGCCGAGCGGGTGCGCCACACCCTCGGGGAGGGCGCGCGCCACTGCGTCTTTAACCAGCGTTGGCCGCAGGGTCGCGCGACGTCTCTCGCGAAGGGCGCCGCGTCGCTCCTCCGCGGCGGAGCGGCGCGTCCCGAGGCAGTCGTCGTGATGAACGTCGACCAGCCGACGCGCGCCGATATCGTGGACCGGCTCCTCGATGCCCTCCGGCGCGGGGGCGCCGAGATCGTGCAGCCCTCGTATCGAGGGAAGGCCGGGCACCCCGTTGTCCTGCGTGGGGCGCTGCTGCCCGAGCTGGCCACGGCGAGCGAGTCCGCCCTCGGGCTGCGGGGCATCCTCGAGGCGCACCCGCCGCTGCTCGTGGAGATGGACGACGAGCCCGTGGTGCGGATCGACCTCGACACGCCCGACACCCTCGAGGAGGCGCGGCGCCTGCTGGAGGTCCGCGGCTAGCGGACAGGCCTGCGAGGCACCGCGTGGGAGCGACACACCCCGTACGCCAAGTGCGCCCGATCCGCCTCGATTGCCTGGGGTCCGGGTTTGCCTTCTCGCATGGCCGAGACTGGAGCGGATTCGTTCTCGATGGACGGGTGCTGCTGGACGCGCCGCCGCAGACGCTGGCGGCGCTCTATCGCCTCGGGGGTGCCGAGGCCGTCGCGCAGATCGAGCTGGTGCTGCTCTCGCACCTGCATGCGGACCACATCCTCGGCATGGACCTGCTCCTCCTCGAGCTGGAGCAGGGTGCGGCCTCGAGGCTGCGCGGGGAGCGCCCGCTCGCCGTGGCCGGGCCACCCGGGACGCACTCGCGGTTGCGGGGGATCGTCGGACGGAGCGACCGGCTGCCCGAGCGAGCGGACCCGCGCATCGTGTGGATCGAGGACGACGCGCCCTCGAGGTTTGCGTGGGGCGACCTCGAGGTCGAGCACATCGAGGTGGCGCACGACCCGAGGCTGACCGCGCATGGGTACCGCGTGCACCTCGATGGCCGGGTGGTGGCGTACACCGGCGACACGCGGATGTGCCCCGCCGTCGACGCACTCGCCGAGGACGCGGACGTGCTGATCGTCGAGTGCGCGGGGGCACCTCGGGAGGGAGCGGTGGCGACGCACCTCGACTGGCCCGAGGTGTATGCACTGCGCGAGCGGCTGCCCGCGCGCACGCGCATCCTCGTGACGCACTATGACCACCTCGCGGCGCCCGCTGTGGAGGCGCTCCCGGCAGGCATCGTGCTCGCCGAGGACGGGCGCACCTACCCGTTCGACTGACCTCGGCGGGACGCCCTGCTCCTAGACTGCGGGACCTACGGCCGTCGAGAGGAGCTGCAAATGGAGATTCCGGAGTCGGCGCGCGAGGTGCTCGAGGCGCCGCGCCTGGCGCACCTCGTGACCCTGAACGCGGACGGCAGCCCGCAGGTGACGTGCGTCTGGGTCGGCCTCGAGGGGGACGAGATCGTGGCGGGGCACCTGAACGACCAGCAGAAGCTCAAGAACATCCGCCGCGACGCGCGCGTGGCGCTGTCGATCGAGACCGACCGCCAGAACGCGATCGGGCTCACGGAGTACCTCGTGATTCACGGTCGCGCGCAGGTCGTCGAGGGTGGTGCGCCCGACCTGCTCCAGCGGCTGGCCTACTCGTACCTCGGGCCGGACGTGAAGTTCCCGCCGATGCCCGAGCCTCCCGAGGGGTTCGTCACCCACATCACGCCGGAGCGATTCGGGGGCGTGGGCCCCTGGGCGAGCCGGTAGGCGGTACGCGGACCCTCGAGGGCGCGGGGTGCGCCCTCGAGGAGTCCGCAAGACGACGTGCGTTCGGGCTACGTCCGGGCTACTTCGGCATCGCCATCCCGCCGCCCGTGCCACCAGCGGCGGCCGCGGCGTCGCGGACCGGCGCGTCCACCTTAATCTCGCCGGCCTTCTCGAACTTGAGCGTGAGGCTGACGGTGTCGCCAACCTTGAGCTGCCTGTTCAGCGCGATCAGCATCACGTGGTTGCCCGCCGGCTTGAGCTCGAGTGTGCCGCCGCTGCCGGGGACGTCCCAGCCCTCGACCTGGCGCATCGCCATCTGGCCGTTGTTCATCTCGGTGACGTGGAGCTCGACCGTCCTCGAGATAGGGGGCGAGATCGTGGCTCCGATGAGGCGGTCGGCGCCACCCGGGTTCTCGACGACAAGATAGACCGCCGAGTTCTCATCGGGGTTGCCGGCGGTGGAGCGTGCCCACGCGTCGCGCACACGGACGCCGGCCGCAGCCGCGGCGGACGCCTTCACGGCGGCCGTGGCTGCGGTCGTGGGTGCAGTGGTGGCTGCCGCCTTCGGGGTCCCGGCGGCGGGCGTGCGCGTGGCGGTGACGGGCGTCATGTCCTCGCCGGAGCAGGCGGCGAGGAGCGACGTGCCCACCACGACGGCGAGCGTCGCGGCGCGGGCCACCCTCGAGGGGTTGAGTGGGGACATGGAGATCTCCTGACTAGCTTTCCTGGAGCAGGGTGCGGAGGTCGGCGGCGATCTGTGCGGGCGATGCATCGCTCGGGATTTCGAGGCGCATGCGCCGGCGCGCATCGAGGACCGCGGCCCCCGCGGGGTGACTCATGAAGTAGGAGCCGTAGGCGTCCTTGTCGCCTCGGAAGACCTCGATGCGCCAGTCGGCGATGGCTTTGCCAACGTCGGCGGGCTCACCGCTGAGGCCGATGAAGGACTGGTCGAACTGGGCGACGTAGCGGCCCATGATCTCGGGTGTGTCGCGCTCGGGATCGATGGTGACCATCACGACGCGGACGTCGTCGCGGTCGCCCTCGGGGAGCTGGCGCATGGCCGCCGTCAGACTGCCCATCATGAGGGGGCAGACGTCTGGGCAGTGGGTGTAGCCGAAGTAGACCACGGTCACCTCGGGGCTGGCCTCGCGGAGGTCGAAGGGAGCACCGCTCGAGCCCTCGACGAGGCGCAGCTCAGGCGCCAGCGGCGTTGCTTCGATCACCTTCGAGTTGAACTCGGGCGCCCGCGCGCAGGCGCCGAGCAGCAACGCGAGCGCCCATCCGAGGACAGCGACGCGGGCGAGACCGAGACCGTTCGGCAGGTACGAGTAGTGAGGCCGCACAGGCCACCTCCGAAAGAACGCGCCGTGGTGGGCGGTGGCTCAGGCGCGAGGGGGTGGCGGGTCGGTGCCGACGAGCGCGTCGACCGGCCTTGCGCGCTGCGTGGCGGCCTCGGCGGGCAACGCCTCGGGCACCACGAGCACGGCCGGGGCGGCGAGTACCGCCGCGCCGCCATCGGCGTCCGGTGCGACGAATCCCACGGCCTCCCCGGCGCCGTCACTCGACGCGACGCTGTCACTCGAGGAGGCGTGTTCGGGGGCGGCGTGGTCGAAGGGGTGGGCGTGCGGCCTCGGGACCGCGCCCGCGAGCTGGACGTGGGCGTGATCGGGACGCCAGCCGTTCACCTCGGGGTACGCGATGGCGACGAGCGGCTGCAGGAGGGCGAGCAGCGCGAGCACATACGCGATGCGCCGGAGCGGCGACGACTGACTCGAGTGTGGGATCACCCCTCAAGTATTCGTGGTGCCAGCGGACCAAACAAGGACCTTCGGGCAACGGAGTGGTGACCTAGCGACCCAAACGTCCCGCTCGGACGCCTGTGCTACCGTTCACGCGCGGGTCTCCGCCGGTTGGTGCGCTTGCGTGACGCGCTCGATATGCTGCGCGCGACTTTCGTCATCGGGACGCCGGGACTGGGGAGCGGGTACGCCTGTGGCCTACGGCAGTGGGATCGTGAAGGGCATGCTGCTCACGCTGCAGCACCTGGTCCGCCCGCCGATCACCGTGAACTACCCCGAGGTGGAACGCAACGTCCCGGTGCGCGCGCGCACGAACCTGCTGTGGTTCGAGGAGCGCTGCACGGGCTGCTCGACGTGCGCGCAGGCGTGCCCGGACGGCTGCATCCTCGTGCAGACCTCGCCGCGGCCGGACGGCACGCTCAACATCGACCGCTACGAGATCGACTTCCGGATCTGCATGTACTGCGGCCTCTGCACCGAGGCGTGCCCGTACCAGGCGATCCAGGCGGGCGGCCGCTACGACGACGCCGTGTACATCTTCGAGAACATGTACCGCGACCGGGATCGGCTGACGGCGGAGGCGCAGAGCTACCTCAGGACCTCGGGCGGGCGGTACCCCAACGGGCAGCTGCAGGACGCGAACCCGCTGCGCACGACCATGCCGACGGCGCGCTCTCGCGTGCCGGTCGCGGGCAAGGATGGCCCCTTCGGCCCTCAACGGCTGCCGGGCAAGGCGGACCGCAGCGCATAGGAGCGCATAGCCGCTCGTAACGAACGCACCAGCCCTCGAGGGGGACTCCGTGGCGAAGCTCACGATCAACGGCGTGGAGGTTGAGGCCGAGGCCGGCCGCAGACTCGTCGAGGTGATCAAGGAGCAGGGGATCGCGATCACGAACCTCTGCTACATCGACGGGCTGGACCCGTACGCAGGCTGCCGCACGTGCCTGGTCCACATCGAGGGTGGGCGTCCCACGCCGATCCAGCTGTCGTGCATCGCGCAGGTCGCCGAGGGCATGGTCGTCACGACCGACACGCCTCAGATCAAGCAGGCGCGGCAGAGCGTGATCTCGCTGATCGACGCCAACCACCCCGATCGCTGCCTGACGTGCCACCGCCGCGTGCACTGCATGCCGGGCGACATCTGCCTCCGCGACGACGTGGTGACGCACCGCTGCCTGACCTGCTCGAAGAACTACCGCTGCGAGCTGCAGACGGCGAACGAGCTCATGGACATGGGCGAGTTCGAGGAGCCGTGGGTGGGCGAGGCGCGCTCGTACTATGAGTCGCCGCCGCCGGAGCCCGACCGGGCGAACCCCTTCCTCGAGTTCGACCCCCAGATGTGCATCATCTGCACTCGATGCGTGCGCGCGTGCGCCGACCTCCGCCACACGACCGCGATCTCCCTCGCGGGGAAGGGCTTCGAGGCGCGCATCGCCTTCGGGACGGGCGGCCCGATCCACGAATCGGACTGTGACTTCTGCGGCGCCTGCCTCGATGTGTGTCCGACGGCGACGCTGATGGAGAAGCCGAACAAGTGGATTGCGCGCGCCGACGACTGGACGAGCACCGTCTGCAACTCGTGCGCCGTGGGGTGCACCACCTCGTACGGCCTCGTCGATGAGCGCCCCGTGATCGTGCGGCCGGACCGCCTCAACCCGTTCTCGCGCGAGCAGATCTGCGTGCGCGGCCGGTTCCACTACGACGCCGTGAGTGACCGCGAGCGCGCCACGCGCCACCTGGTGCGGCACGGCGCGAACCTGCTGCCCGCCTCGTTCGACGAGGCGATGCAGGCCGCCATCGATGCGGTGAACGGGGTCAAGAGCCAGCACGGAGCCGGCGCCATCGCCGTCCTCGGGTCGCCGCTGGCGAGCAACGAGGAGGCGTTCGCGCTCGCCGCGCTGGCGCGCGCGATCGGCACGCCGCACCTCGACTTCTCCCACGGGCCGCTGCACCGCGCCATCGAGGCGGGGCTGCGGGACGCCCTCGGGGTGGAGCGCCGTGGTGCGCAGCACACGCAGATCGAGGGCGCGCACACGATCGTTGCGGCCGGCATCGACCTCGAGGAGTCGCACAACATCGTGGCGCTCCGAATCAAGGACGCGGTGAAGCGACGGGGCGCGAAGCTCATCGTGATTTCGCCGAAGTGGAACGAGCTCGTGCCGTTTGCGAGTGAGTGGCTCCAGCCGGCGCCGGCGAACGCCGGGCAGGTGCTCAACGCCCTCGCGCAGGCGATCGCGGACGACCCGGCCTCGGCGGAGCGCCTGCGCGCCGCACGGGTGAGTCGTGACGTCCTCGGTGCTGACATCAGCGAGGTGCCCGGTGTCGCCGCCGATGCGCTGGCGCGCGCGAAGGACCTCGTGAGGGCGGGTGCTGCCTCGGAGGCCGGGCTGGCCGTGGTGTTCGCGCCGCCGCCGGCCGGGATCGGCGCCGGTGCTGCCGTGGCCCGTGCCGCCGCAAACGTCGCGATCGCAGCCGCCGGGACCGGCGCCGCGGACATCGTGCACTACCTGCCGACCGACGCGAACGCCCTCGGGATCACCGACATGGGGATCGCACCCGGCGCGCAGGGCAAGTCGTTCTACGAGATCATCGAGGCGGCGCAGGCTGGCGAGATCCGGGCGCTGGTCATCCACCGTGACAACCCGCTGCTGAACGGAACCGGCACCGACGCCATCGAGGCAGCCCTCGGGGCGGTGGAGCAGCTCATCGTGATCGACTCGCTGCGCTCGACCGCTGCCGAGCACGCGAGCGTGCTCCTCGCGGAGAAGCCGTTCCACCTCGCGCAGGGCACGACGACGAACGCGGCGCGGGGCATCGGTGTGAACCGCGCGTCGCTGCCCGGGACCCGAGACGAGCGGGACGGCGTCGCGATCATCGCGGCGCTGGCGAACGGCCTCGGTGGCCGCGTGCCGGCGACCGCGTCCGAGGTGACTGACGCCATTGCCTCGGCGGTAGCGGCCTACGTGCCGTGGAGCCGCATTGAGTCGGGCCGTACCCGTGCATACGTCGGGGGTGCGACCGGCAACGTCGCGCTCCAGCCTGCGGGGCAGCCCGCGCCGATGCCCGCCGACGGGATTGCGCTCCTCCCCTGGCGATCGCTGTTCACCTCGTGGCCGGGGGCCTCGATGCGATCCGAGGAGGCCGACAAGCTCCACCGCGAGGAGGCGGTCACGATCAACCCACGCGACGCCGAGGCGATCGGCGCGCGGGGCGGCGACGAGGTCGAGCTCACGGACGGCACGCACACGCTGCGCATCACCGTGAAGCTCGATGACGGCGTCGGCCCCGGGTGGGCGGTCGTGCCGCACTACTTCGATGGCGGTGCCGTGATGCAGTTGCTGCCGCCGGCCTCGGACCTGCCGTTCGCGGCGGTGCGCGTGCGAGCGCTCACACCGGCGTAGCCGTCCTCGAGCGGAGGCGCGCGCGAAGCGCGCTACCATCGAGGCATGGCTATCCGCCGCGCTGATCCGCTGGTGCCGGTGGCGTTCGCGCCCGATCCCGAGACCGCGCAACGCTATGTCGACGCCCTCGAGCGGGCGGGCCTCGAGGCGCACGTGCGCATCGAGGACGGTGCGCACCTCGCGCCGGCCGGCTCGGCGTATGGCGCGATCACGAGCGGTGAGCCGTTCGTCTACCCGGTCCTCGTCTCGCGGCTGCAGCGACGAGCGGCCCGGCGTGCCCTCGAGGCAGTGCGCGGCCCCGAGCCGGTGCTCGTCACGCGATCACACATCGTCGGCGTGGCCGCGTGCGTCCTCGGCGCGGTGCTGACGGTGGCCGCGGCCGCCTGGCTGCGCGGAGACCTCTGACCGATGGCGGGCGACACGCTACGGCTGTTCCTGCTGCACTCGGTGCTGTTCCCGGGGCAGACGATGCAGCTCGTGGTGTTCGAGCCGCGCTACCACCAGCTGGTGCGGGAGTGCCTCGACAGTGGGGACGTGTTCGGCGTTGCGCTGATCCGCGAAGGGCCCGAGGTCGGGGGCATGGCCGTGCCGTATAGCGTCGGAACCACCGCGCGGATCAGGCGGGCGACGCCGCTGCCCGACGGCCGGAGCGCCCTCGAGGTGGTGGGTGAGCGGCGCTTTCGGATCATCGAGACGCACCACGACCGGCCGTACGCCTGGGCGGACATCGAGTACCCGGGCCACGGAACGGGTGCCCCGCCGCTCGGCATCGCGCTGGAGCAGACTCGCGAGGCGTACCGGGAGCTGGTCCGTGTGCGGCAGGCCGGGGCCGGCGAGTACGAGCGCGAGATCGCCGTCCCCGAGGACCCGACCGCCCTCGCCGATGCCGTGGGCGCGCTGCAGCTCGGTTCGGCGGGCCAGCGCCAGCGCATCCTCGAGGCGGACGACGCCGCCACCCGGCTGGAGCGGGCGTGGGAACTGCTGCAGCGCTCGGCGAGCGGAGTGCGGCGGCAGTCGGCACGGGCGATCGCGGATCGCATGCGCGGGCCGCGGCTGAACTGACTGCGTTGGTGTCCACGCTCGTTATGTCGATATCGATGTAGGCTTCCCCGCACGGATGGGCGGAGTCGACCCCGTGGATGCAGGAACCAGCGTGCCGTCCGGCGACCGCCGCGTCCGAGGCTGGCTGCGCGTGGCCTCGGACGGGCGCATTGAGGCGGCGAACGCCGCGCTCGCCGAGGTGCTCGGCGCCGGTGGCCCCCTCGGCCTGATCGGCGTCGGCGTGCGGGCGATCGTGGAGCCCTCGTGCCACGCCATCCTCGACGCGATCGCGGGGCACGCGAGCCGTGACCGGAGCTGGCGGGGCGACCTCGAGCTGAGCCGGGGAGCGCACGGACTGCCGGCCGCGGCGGAGGCGGAGCCGCGCGGGCACGGCGGCTTCGAGCTCCGCCTCGCGATCACCGTGCCGGAGCGCACCGCCGAGGCGGGCTCGCCCGAGCAGCCAACGGAGGAGGTGGCACCGGCGCCCGCCGCACCCGCCGCCGCCTCCGGGCCACCGAGCATCGACGCCCCGGCTGCCGAGCCGGCGGGCGTCCTCGCGGCACTCGTCGGTGAGATCGTGCACGAGCTCGGGAGCCCGCTTGCGGTGATCTCCGGGTACGCGGAAGGCCTCGCCACGTTGCCCGCGGACGAGCAGCGTCGCGCACTCGAGGTGATCGCAGCGGAGGCCGCGCGCGCGGGCGGCGTGCTGCGCGCGCTGCAGACGTTCGCGCGAAGCGAGGCACACGAGGCACACGAGGCACACGAGATACACTTCGGCGCACCGGACGACCTCGTAGCCGCGCTGCGGCGCGTGTTCGCGGAGGCCCGCGCCGACCTCGAGGAACGCGCGCCGCCTCGCACGCCATCCCGCCCGAGCGTCCTCGTGGTGGACGACGAGGAGTCGATCCGCACGCTTACGGCCGGTGTGCTGCAGGCGGGAGGCTACGAGGCGCGCACGGCCGCTTCCGCCGAGGAGGCCCTCGCTCTCCTCGAGGAGCGGGGCGTTGACGCCGTGATCACCGACATCCGCATGCCGGGGATGAGCGGTGTCGCGCTACACGCCGAGATTGCGCGCCGGTGGCCCGACCTCGCGCGGCGGGTCGTCATCGTGAGTGGCGACGTGCAGACCGAGGCGGTCGTGGCGCTATCGCGGGAGTTCGAGCTGCCGGCCCTCGAAAAGCCGTTCCGCCTCGAGGCGCTGCGTGCGGCGCTGACCGACGTGCTGGCACGCGGCGCACCGGGCCCCGAGGCGAATCCGCGCTAGCGAGCTAGTCGCCGCGGTCCATCTCGTAGCCCGCCTTGGCCCAGGCGTCGTGGCCGCCCTCGACGTTGTAGAGGTCGGTCAGGCCGAGGGCCGCGGCGAACTCGGCGGCCACGGCCGAGCGCTGCCCGGACTTGCAGATGAAGATGATCGGACGGTCGGTGGCGAGGTCCTTCCCGCGGGGCAGGGTGGCCATGTGCGGGATGTTGAGCGAGCCGGGCACGTGCCCGTCGTGGTGCTCGTGGGGTTCGCGGCTATCGATCACCTGGACGCCACCGGCGTCGATCATCGCCCTGGCCTCGTGGACGTCGATGCGGGTGAACGGCTCGAGCTCGTTCTTGATGGCCACGGTCACCTCTACTGCTGCCGAATCGTACTTGCGATAGTTGGTCCAGTTTACCAAACCTGGCGTGCTGCGTCGGCGGAGCGCGCCTCGATGGGGGCACCTACAATCCGGCTCGTGGCCAGCGAACGCGACATCCAGGACCTTCTCAGCAAGCTCGACGAGGAGCGAACGGCGCTCCTCGCGGCGCTGGAGGGCATGTCCGAGGCGGCCGCGGAGGTGCGTCCTCCGGACGCGGTCCACGGTGAGGCGGGTTGGTCGGTGAAGGAGCAGCTCGCGCACCTCGCGGAGATGGAGGCGACGTACCGCGCGTGGGTCCAGCGGGCCGTCGTCGAGCGGGAGCCCGACCTCGCGGCCGGCACGTTCCGCGATCCGGTGGCGTATCCCCTCGAAGGGGCCGAGCGCGTGCCGGTCGGCGCACACCTCGACGAGCTGGCCGAGCAGCGGACGCGCACGCTGGCGGTGCTCGACTCGCTCACCCTCGAGGAGTTCGAGCGGCGCGCGCGGTCCGAGTTCGGGCTGCTCACGGCACTGCAGCTGCTCCGCTCCCTGTATCGCCATGACCGCATGCACCGGGCGCAGATCCTCGGGCGGGCGTCCGAGTACCAGCCGGCCTGGGGACCGGGCGGCGAGCCAGACCAGCGCAGGCGCGCGGAGTGACGTCGACGGCTGCTCGTTCGCGGGTGTTCGTGACGCGCGCGCTGCCGGGCAGCGCACCCATCGAGGCGTTGCGGGCAGCGTGTGCGGTCGACGTGTGGGAGGGCGACGAGCCACCGCCTCGTGACGCCCTGGCGGCGCGAGCCGCGGGGTGCGATGGCCTCCTCACGATGCTCACCGAGCGAGTGGACGGGGCGCTCCTCGATGCGTGCCCGACCGTGCGAGTCGTCGCGAACATGGCCGTGGGGTTCGACAACATCGACGTACCGGCCGCCACCGAGCGGGGCGTGCTGGTGACGAACACACCGGGCGTGCTGACCGAGACCACCGCCGACCTCGCGTTTGCGCTGCTCCTCGCGTCCGCGCGGAGGCTGGCCGAGGGCGAGGCGGCCGTGCGAGGCGGGACGTGGGGTCCGTGGAACCCCTCGTGGCTGCTGGGCCGCGAGGTGGCGGGGGCCACGCTGGGCATCGTGGGGCCGGGCCGCATCGGAGCGGCGGTGGCACGGCGAGGGCAGGGCTTCGGGATGCCCGTGCTCTACTCGGGACGGCGTGCCGTGGAGGACTTCCCCGGGGCGTTCGTACCGCTGGACGCTCTGCTCGAAAGATCGGACTTTGTCAGCGTGCACGTGCCGCTGAACGAGGACACAGCCGGGATGTTCGGGGACGAGGCGTTCGCGAGGATGAAGCGGACCGCGACCTTCATCAATACCGCCCGTGGGGGCGTGGTCGACCAGGCGGCGCTCGCGAGGGCGCTGCGGGCGGGCACCATCGCGGCAGCCGCCCTCGATGTAACGACGCCCGAGCCGCTGCCGCCGGACGACCCGCTCCTCGGCGCCCCGCACCTGCTGGTCGTCCCGCACGTCGGCAGCGCGACCGGCCAGACGCGAGAGCGCATGGCCTCGCTGGCGGTGGCAGGGCTGCTCGCGGGGCTCGCCGGGGAACGTCCGCAACACCCTGTCAATCCAGATGCGTGGGAGCGCCGCCGATGACACCGCAGTCTGAGCACGAAGCGAAGGGCGCCCTGTGGATCGCCGAGGTGATGTGGGAGCTGGGGTGCATCCAGTTCGGGGACTTCTCCGTGGGGCGCACGGCGCGGAACTCACCGGTGTACCTCAACCCGAAGCTCCTCGTGTCCCGCCCGGACGCCCTCGGACAGGTGGCGGCGCTCATCGAGGCGGAGCTGCGGATGAAGATGGCGCTCCGGAACCAGCAGGTGGCCCCGTTCGACCTCATTGCGGGGGTGCCGATCGGCGGCCTGCACGTCGCGACCGCGCTGTCACTGCAGATGGGCGTGCCGCTGATCTACGCGCGCACGGACCCGCTGGCGCTCATCGGCGAGACGACGCACATCGAGGGCATCTACCGGCCCGGGCAGACCGCGATCGTGATCGACGACCTGACGACGGGCGGTGGCTCGCTCATCGACACGGCGGAGGTCCTGAGGCAGCAGGGCATCTTTGTCCGCGACGCGCTGGTCCTGGTCAACCGTGAGCAGGGAGCAGCGCACCGCCTGCGGGAAGTGGGCGTGCGCCTGCACCCCGTGCTGACGCTCGAGGTGCTGCTGACGTACCTGCACGAGCGCGGCCAGATCCCGGACGTCGACTACCAGCGCGCGATCGCGTACCTCACTCGCGAGGGCGAACCGCGGTCCGAGTTCGACTAGCGCCGCTCGAAGGCCTCGAAGGGAACCGCTACATGGAGGTCATCCACGCCCACGAGGGCAGCACGGTGAACCGCACCGACGACGCGATCTTCGAGGGTGGCGCGGTGTGGGGTCGTGCGCTCGCCACGCCGGAGACGAGCCAGGTCTCGATGCAGGTCGTGCAGTTCGCGCCGGGCGCGCGCACTCGGCCGCACACGCACACGCGCGACCAGCTCCTGTACGTCGTGGCAGGCATCGGCAAGGTCGGGACGCTCGCGGAAGAGCGCACCATCTCGGTGGGTGACTTTGTGCGGATCCCGGCCGGCGAGGTGCACTGGCACGGAGCGGGTGACACCGGCTCGCCGATGTCGCACCTCGCGATCACGCCCGCGGACAGCGACTACGAGATCGTGGAGACCGTGGGGTAGGCGACCGAGCGTCGGGCTCGGGGTATCGCGAGGCCTCGAGGCCGGGTGACGCGGAACCTCGAGGCCGGACCAGTGCCGGGGTGGCGAAACGGCAGACGCAGCGGGCTTAAACCCCGCGGCCCCGCAAGGGGCGTGTGGGTTCGACTCCCACCCCCGGCACCAGACCAGCGAGCATCGTCTAGCGGAGGCTTGCCGCGACGCCACCCGCCTCGGCGAGGGCGGCGTGCCCCCTCGCGATCAGCACGCGTGAACGATGTGTCAGCGACTGGCGAATCAGCTCCTCGGCGGCCTCCGGCTGCACGACGGCCGGATCGAGGGCGAGCGTGTCGACGCGCCCGTTCGCGGCCGCCGCTTCGACCTCGGAGGCGAGGTTGAGCGCTTCGCCGCCGGCGGCGGCCCGCCCGATGATCTCGCCGACCTCGGCGTCACGGCGGTCGCGCACGATCTCGGCGACCCGAGGCCAGACCGTGCCCGCGATCTCGCGCGTGGAGTCCCAGGGCTCGAAGTGCTCGATGGCGTCCACGCGTGCGCGGAGGCGGCCGGGCAACGCCTCGAGGAGTGGGGGCACGATGACCGTGTCTCCGGACAGCACGACGTGGGCGAGGCCCAGCGTGTCGGCTTCGTGCTCGATCGCCGCGGCGACCTCCCGGGCGAAGCGCTCGACCTCGGTGTCGAGGTGGCGCTGGTATCCGAGGGCGCCCCATCCGCCCTCGGTGGAGTGCTGCACCGTCGCCACGTCGCGATGCGGGCCCGCCTCGGCGGCGACGCCTTCGGGCAGGAGCCGGATGAGCCGCGCGGAGTTCGAGTTCGCCACGACCACGAGCGTGCGCGCCGCGTCCTGCGTCGACTCGATGAGGGGGAGGAACTGCGGGTAGTCGCCGACGTGCACCATCGACTCCACGGGCACGCCGAGGGGCGTGACGAACCACAGGCCTCGCCCGCTGCAGGAGAACACCGCGAACGCCGACTGGGCGGGGTCCGCATCGGAGTCGAGGAAGGCCTCGATGGCGCGCAGGTCGCCCTCGAGGGAGGTCCGCTCGGCGCTGCGCTCATCGAGGTCGCGGAACGCCTCGCGGAGGCGGTGAGGGACGAGGGTCCTGGCCTGGCGCACCGTGTTGTCGACGCGCCAGTCGATGAGTGCCGACACGACCGGCTCGGGGCCGGGCTGCCAGCCGATCAGCTGGTCGGGGATGACGAGGGGAAACGACTCGCGCATGAGTCCTCCGCACGGCGTCCGGTGCTTGATTTGACCTCAGGGTAAGTGGCGCGTCAACACGGCCTGAGTGGCCAAGGTCCGCGGCGCCGGGGACCTCGAGGCGGGGGTGGCTACTCGAAGAGCCAGCGGCGGCGGCGCGGTCGCGGCCCGTAGCGCAGCCCGAACTGCCTCAGGGCAGCCTCGCGGACGATGGCCGCGGCCTGCTCGGGCGAGTCCGTCATGAAGATGCGGTCGATGTCGATCTGGTCGACGGTGCCCTCCCGGAGGAAGGTTCGGCTGACCGTGTCGATGATGGGTTGCCAGTACTCGACGCCCATGAGGATGACGGGGAAGTTCAGGATCTTCTGGGTCTGCACGAGCGTGAGGGCCTCGAAGAGCTCGTCCATGGTGCCGAAGCCGCCCGGGAGGACGACGAAGGCGTAGGAGTACTTCACGAGCATGACCTTGCGCAGGAAGAAGTAGTGGAACTGGACGTAGAAGTCGACGTAGGGGTTGGCGTGCTGCTCCATCGGGAGGTCGATGTTGCACCCGACCGAGGCGCCGCCGGCCTCCTTCGCGCCTCGGTTGGCGGCCTCCATGATGCCGGGGCCGCCGCCCGTCATGACGGTGAAGCCCTGCGAGGCGAGGCTGGAGCCGAGGGCGCGCGCGAGCTCGTAGTAGTGGTGTCCCTCGGGGAAGCGAGCGGAGCCGAAGACCGTGACGCAGGGCCCCACGAAGTGGAGCGCGCGGAGGCCGCGGACGTACTCGAAGAAGATGCGGACGGCGCGGGTGAACTCCTCGACGCGGTTGCGGGGTCCGGCGAGGAGTTGCTGCTCTTCGCGGATGCTCTCGGGCCCCTGCTGGTTCACGGGCAGTGGTTCGGGACTCGCCATGGCACCCCCTCGGCAGCCAGTGTCAGGCGATCAGGGGTGAGACGCCACGGACCCACGGCACGGACAGGCGTCGATGGCAGGGCGCGCCGCTGTCGAGGACGGGAGGGCAGCGCGGGCAACGAAAAGGCCGCCGATGGGAGCGGCGGCCAGTCGTTGGGGCGGATGCCCGGAGCGTTACTTCTTGGCCGCTGGCTTGCGAGCGGCGGCAGCCGGCTTGGCGGCGGTCTTGGCCTTTGCCGGGGCGGCCTTTGCGGCCGGCTTTGCAGCGGCCTTCGCCGCTGGCTTCGCGGCCGTCTTCGCCGCGGGCTTGGCGGCCGCCTTGACAGGGGCCTTCTTCGTCGTCGTAGGCAGCTCAGTTTCCTTTCGTGAGCACCGCGGGGGTTCCTCGAGATCGGGAACCAACGAAAGTGTAACGCCGCCTCGTGGTTGTTGGTTACCGCGACCGCGGAGTTTCACGTGATCATCTTCGGTCGGGGGAGGCGAGACGTTCACTGTTCACGAGGAACTGGCTGAAACAAAGGCATCCAGCTGCAGGACGAGACACTTCACGCTTCCACCGGACTTCAAGAACTCGTCGGTCGGGGTGGGAACGGGGACAAGATCGCGAGCGCGGAGTGCGCGCTCCGTGTCGTCGCAGCCGGCATCGAGGACGACACGGTCGTCGACGACGAGGGCGTTGCAGGCGAAGCGCGCGGCGTCCGCGGGCGGGACCTCGATGAGGTCGTCGAACGCCTCGGCAAGCGCGCGGAACGACTCGGGTGCGAACGCCTCGCGCACCACCATCGCCCTCCCCCTGCCGAGGGGGCAGAGGCACGTGTCGAGGTGGTAGTAGCGCGGGTCGACCAGCTCGAGCCGCAGGACGGGGACTCCGAGGGCTGCCTCGAGATGGTCGAGCGCGCCTCGTTCCGTCCGGAAGCGGTACCCGCCGCAGACGAGCGCCGGGTCGTCGGGCGCAGCGAGGACATCGCCCTCGCCCTCCCAGTAGTGCGGCTCGTGGATGTCGTAGACCTCGTAGCCCCGCGCGGCGAACCATTCGCGGAAGTAGGGCTGCTCGGCCTGGCGCTCGCGGAATCGGAAGTTGGCGGGCACGAAGCGGTCGCCGATGACCACGCCCGCGTTGGCGGTGAAGGTCATGTCGGGGACCTCGGAGCGCTGCCCCACGAGCTCCACCCGGACGCCGAGGTCGACGAGGACCTCGCGCAGGCCGTGCCACTGATCGAGGGCGCGTGGGCCCTCGACGGGTACGCGCTGGTTCATCCACGGGTTGATCTCGTAGGCGATGCGGAAGTGACTCGGCTCGCAGAGGAGGACGTGGCGGCTCATCGAGGGCTCCCTGTCGCTGAGTGCCGGGAGGGTGCACTCAGCGTAGAGGAGCGTGGGTCTCGGGAAGCTTGGGGGGACCCCTGAGACGCGAGGACGCCCCGGCCGGTGGCCGGGGCGTCCGTGTATCGCCTCGAGGGGCGGTGCTACTTGCGGTTCGGGAGGACGAGCACCGCGTGGGCGGGGCAGGTGCCGTCGCCCTTCTGGTTCACCACGTTGATGTCGAGGTAGACGCGGTTCTCGCCGTCCTCGACCTTCTTGTCGGTGACCTTGCCCTGCACCGTCAGGATGTCGTTCTTCTGGTTGATCGCGCGGAACTGCACGCCGCACTCGCGAATCTCGGCCTCGTCGCCGATCCAGTCGCGCAGGGCGTTGAGGATGTACGTGTAGCGCAGGTTCCCCATGCCGAACGCGCCCTGCTCATTGAGCGCGGCCTTCCCCGCCTCGTCATCCATGTGGATGTAGACGAACTCGTCGTTCACCGCCGCGTAGCGGTTCCAGTGCATGAAGTCGGTCTGCCGAGACCATGCGGGGACCTCGTCGCCGACGTTGACGTCCTCGAAGTAGACGTTGACTGCCATGGTGTTTGTCCCTCCTGGGCGACTAGTAGCGGATACCGGTGGAGATGCGCGTCTTGACGTGCTCGCCGTTCTGGTTTCGCCACTCGGTCTCGGTGTTGGTGAAGAGCGTCAGGCCGAGGCGCGTCGTGCGCTCGTTCCAGTCCTTGAGGCGGGTACGCGAGGTGATGACGTCGCCCGGGCGCATCGGCACGCCGAACGTCTCGACCTGGCCGCCGTTCATCCCTCGAGTGCCGACGCCGGCGCCTCCAGCGGTGGCTCGGCCGGGGGCTGCGGGCGGTCGGTCGACCGGCCAGGCGAAGGGGTTGAAGTCGTTGGGGGCGATGAGGCCACCCCAGCGCGTGCCCTTCGAGTAGTCCGCATCCCAGAAGATCCGAG
>JADLFF010000033.1 GCA_020845735.1 Dehalococcoidia bacterium | reverse complement strand
GCGAAGTTCTTCGGCGGCGGGGTCGCCGAGCTCAAGCTCCTCACCGAGCAGGGCGACGAGGAGCCCGGCGTCGAGATCAGCGCGCAGCCGCCCGGCAAGCGCATCGCGAGTCTCAACGTGCTCTCCGGCGGCGAGCGCTCGCTGACCTCGGTCGCCCTCCTGTTCGCGCTGCTCTCGGTGAACCCGGCGCCGGTGTGCGTGATGGACGAGGTGGACGCGGCCCTCGACGAGGCGAACGTGGGCCGCTTCGTCGAGACGCTCAAGGAGCTGACCGGCCGCTCGCAGTTCATCGTGATCAGTCACAACCGGCGCACCATCGAGGCGGCCGACGCCCTCTACGGCGTCTCGATGGGCGACGACTCCACCTCGCGCGTGCTCTCGCTGCGCCTCGACGCCCTGCCGGCCGCCTCGTGAGGCGTGGCGCCTCGAGGCCTCGCGCGGCGCTCGGGTGGCAGCCGTACGTGTCGCGGCTTACGCTGGATGCTCGACCACATCCCCCCGCGCACCGTGGACCGAGGGCAACGTGAGGCTGTTCTGGAGGAAGTCGCAGCCTGCCGAGCCTGAGGCAGTCGCGCCCCTCGAGGAGGGCACGGTCGCCGTCGCGATCGCTGAGGAATCCACCGACGAGGTGGAGGACGCGCGCCGCACCGAGGCGGCGATCGAGCGCACGAAGCGCTCGTGGTTCGGGCGCCTCACCTCGGTCTTCCGCGGCGCACAGGTCGACGAGGCGCTGTGGGAGCAGCTCGAGGAGATCCTGATCGGCGCCGACACCGGCGTGCAGGTGACGATGTCGCTCCTCGACCGGGTGCGCGCGACGAAGCCACGCACCGCCGAGGAGGTGCGCGCGGCGCTCCGCGACGAGCTCGTGCAGCTCCTCGAACGGCCCGCCGCCGTGTCCCGCGGGCGGCTCTGGGGCAACGTCGAGGGCGACCCGCCGCCAGCCCCGGCGCTCGTGCTGGTCGTCGGTGTGAACGGCACGGGCAAGACGACGGCCATCGGCCGCCTCGCGTACCTCTACCAGCAGCAGGGCGCCCGAGTCGTCTGCGCGGCCGGGGACACCTTTCGCGCCGCCGCCATCGAGCAACTGCAGGCCTGGGGCAAGCGCCTCGGCATCGATGTGATCGCGCACCAGCAGGGTGGCGACGCGGCCGCCGTCGCGTTCGACAGCATCGATGCCGCCCGCGCCCGCGGCGCCGACATGATCTTCGTCGACACGGCGGGACGCCTCCACAACAAGCAGAACCTGATGGACGAGCTCGCCAAGGTGCGACGCGTGATCGAGCGCGGCCTGGGCCGCTCACCTGACGAGGTGCTGCTCGTCCTCGATGCCACCACGGGCCAGAACGGGATGTCGCAGGCGCGCGCCTTCACCGACTCCGTCGAGGTCACCGCTGTCATGCTCACCAAGCTCGATGGCACCGCGAAGGGCGGCATCGTGTTCGCCATCGCCGAGGAGCTCGGCCTCCCCGTGCGCTTCATCGGCACGGGCCAGGAGCCCGGTGACATCGCACCCTTCGAGGCCGCCTCGTTCGTGGACGCGCTGCTCGCCGAGCCCGTCACCGCAGACGCCTGAGGCACGTGCCGCGTGCTCGATGACGTAGCGCGCTGGTACCTCGCCACTCTCGTCGTCGCTGCCCTCGGGCTGCTGCCGGTCAGCCACGCGTTCGGTCGGCTCCACTCGCGAGGCGTGCTGTACGCCCGCGCCTTCGGCACGATTCTCGTCGCGCTGAGCGCGTGGCTCCTCGGGATGTCGCCCGTGGGCTACGGCCTGCAGGCGGTCGCCGGGGGTGTCGTCATCGCGCTGGCGTGGAGTGGCCTCGTCGCCTGGCGCGCTCCCGAGGTGCTCCGCGCCGTCCGAGACCGCTGGCGGCTCGTCCTCGTCGGCGAGGCGGTCTTCCTCGTCGCCTTCCTCGTGATCACCATCGCGCGCTCGCTCGCGCCCAACGCCGTGAACACCGAGAAGCCGATGGACATGATGATCCTCGTCGCGGTCCACGCGGCCGAGCACATGCCCCCCGAGGACTCCTGGTTCGCAGGCCGGTCGCTGTCCTACTACCACCTGGGGCACACCGCCGTGGACGTCCTCTCGAGGCTGGCACGCGTCGAGCCGGGCGTCGCGTTCAACCTCGGGCTGGCCGGCGCAGGCGCGATGGCTGCCGCGGCTGCCTTTGCCCTCGCCGGGGACGCCCACGCCCTCACGAGTCGCGCACGGCCGCGCCCGTGGCTCGCGGGCACGGTGGCGGTCGTCGCGCTGATGCTCGTCGCCTCCCTCGAGGGCGGTCTCGAGCTCGTCGCCGCGAACGCGGGCGGCAGCTTCTGGGCTCGATTCGGCGTGACGGGCTTTCCGGCGCAGGGCGTGAACGATGTCGGCCTCCCCACCGACTTCTGGTGGTGGTGGCGCGCCACTCGAGTGCTGCCCGACGCCATCGCGGAGTTCCCGGCGTTCTCGTTCATCCTCGGCGACATGCACGCGCACGTGCTTGCGCTCCCCGTGGTGATGCTCGCGCTCGCGGTCGCCCTCACGGCCTTCGAGGGCAGTCGCCCCCAGACGTTCCTCGTCTGGGCGCAGCGCCCGGGTGAGCTCGCGGCCATCGCGGTGACCTTCGCCGCCCTCGCGATGACGAACGCGTGGGACGCGCCGCTGTACGGCGCCGTGTGGCTGGCCGCGGGCGTCGCGGCCTACTGCGCCGCGGGATGGTCGATGCCGGGCGCGCTGATGGGGATGGTGCGCCACCTGGTCCCGCCGGCGCTCCTCGCCGGGCTGCTCGCCTGGCCGATGTTCACCGTGTTCGACCACGCTCCCCTCGGCGTGGCGCCGGTTCTGAGCGCGGGCAGCGACCCTGCTCGCTTCCTCCTCATCTGGACGCCGCTGCTCGTCATCCTGGGGACGTGCGCGCTGATCACGAGGCCGCGCGTGGATCGCGATGCGCTGCTGCTCGGCGCGGTCTACGGCGTCGCGCTGGTGCTCGCGTGGGCGATGTCGGTCACCGTCGTTGGGCAGGCGGGCGCGCTCGCCCTCCGAGGTGCCGGCTGGCTCACGCTCCTCGGGCTGGTCGCGGGAGCCGCGCTCGCCGTCGGCGCGGCCACGTCCGCCCTCGCCTCCGCTGATCGAGGGCGCGCGGCGTGGCTCGCGCTCGTCGCGGGCGTGGCCTTCCTCATCCTGTTGACAGAACTCTTCCACCTGTCCGACGCGCTGCCCGGCCGCTTCAACTCGGTGTTCAAGTTCTGGTACGGCGCCTGGGTGATGCTCGCCATCGCCTGCGGGGTCGCGGTCGCCGATGCCGCCACGAGCGTGACGGCCGCGGTCACGCGCGCTCCGAGTCTCCTCGGTGGGCTGGCCGTGCGCGGGGCGGCGCTCGTCGTCGTGATGACGCTCCTCTACCTCCCGGCCGCCCTCTCCAGTCGCGCCGCCGAGGGGCAGCGCCGAGGACTCGACGCACTGGCCTTCCTGGCTGACGATGGATCGGGACGCAGCGAGGTAGTCGCGTGGGCCCGTACCCTCGATCGGGAGACTGCTCTGCTCGTGGAAGCCGTCGGCCGTCCCTACCAGGACGACAACCAGGTCTCGATGGCGAGTGGCGTGCCGACGGTGCTCGGTTGGAACGGACACGAGGTGACGTGGCGCGGTGATCACGCCGGCATCGGTGAGCGCGAGGCCGATGTCGGCGCGCTCTACAACTCCGGCGCCAACGAGGTGGGCCTGTCCATCGCGAGGCGGTACGCCGTGACCCACGTCCTCGTCGGCGCTCGTGAGCGCGATCGCTACGGCGCCGACGTCGCACGCCGCTTCGAGGGCTGGCCGGTCGCCTTCGAGGCCGGCCGCAACGTCGTCTTCGCCGTACCGCAGGAGGAACGCCGTTGAACTCGGGCGCTGCCGAGGTGACTCGCTCCGACTTCCGACCTGGCGCGCTGGCGAAGGTGCTCCCCGCGAACGTCGGCCTCGTGGTCGTCGCCGTCGGCATCCTCGTCGTGGTCGCCCTCGCGATGCGATTCGTGACGCTCGGTGAGCGCGCCATCCACCACGACGAGTCGCTGCACGCGCTCTTCTCGTACCGCTTCGCCGAGGGCAAGGGCTACCACCATGACCCCCTCATGCACGGGCCGCTCCAGTTCCACTTCGTCGCCCTGAGTCAGAAGCTCCTCGGTGCCAGCGACGCGACCACTCGGGTCCCGGCGGCGATCTTCGGGGCCGTGCTCGTGGGGCTGCCGCTCCTCATGCGCCGGTACCTGACTGCTCCGGGCGTGGTGCTGGCCTCGCTGTTCCTCGCGTTCTCACCGTCCCTGCTCTACTACACGCGATTCGCGCGCGAGGACCCCTACGTCCTGGTGGCGACCACGCTCATGGCCTTCTCGATCTGGCGCTACCGCGAGGAAGGCGGGATGCGCTGGCTCGTCACCCTCGCCGTGGCAGTCGCGATGGAGTTCGCGACCAAGGAGACGGCCTACCTCTTCGCCGCGGTCTTCCTCCTCTACGTGAACGCTATCCTCACCGGCGCGCTCCTCGATCGCCTCCACCTCGAGGGCCGCGATCGCACGCTCCGAGGCCTGACGCTCTTCCCGGTTGCGTGGCTCATCGCGGCCACCTGGCCGATGTCCGGGGCGCGCTTCGGTGAGGGCGACCGTCCCCGCGAGGTGGATCTGATGGTGGTCCTCGGCACGCTCACGCTGCCGTTCCTCGCGGCGGCCTTCCAGTTGCCGCTGCACCTCGTCGGCATTGAGCTCACCGGGCGTTCCGAGCGGGTGGTCGGCGGCCTGCTCGTCAGCGCGCTGATCGTCGCCAGTGGCGAGATCGGCGTCTGGTGGGACTGGCGCCGCTGGGCGATCCTCGCGGCCGTGATGTACACGATCACGATCCTGCTCTTCACGACCTTCTTTACGAACCCGGTCGGCTTCGCCGGCGCGTTCTGGACGCAGCTCGACTACTGGCTGGCACAGCAGGAGGTCCAGCGCGGCGAGCAGCCGCTCCACTACTACTTCTTCATGCTCTCCCTCTACGAGTTGATGGCGCTGATCCCGGCGCTCATCGGCGGCGCCATCCTGCTGAGGCGGGGTGACCGGGTCACGAGGCTGCTCGTGTGGTGGTTCATCGGCTCCCTGCTCGCCCTGAGCGCGGCCGGCGAGAAGATGCCGTGGCTCACGGTGCACCTCGCGCTGCCCCTCGCGATCCTCGCGGGCTACGCCCTCGGGCGCGGCATCGAGCGGCTGCGCTCCCCTGGCCAGCGTCCGAGCCCGACGCTGGTCGCCCCGCTCTCACTCGGGATGGCGCTGCTGTTCCTGTACGCGCTCCGGACCGGGACGCAGGTCTCCTACGCCCACCCCGATACGCCCGTCGAGCCGCTGATCTACACGCAGACCTCGGCCGACATCCCCGCGATCGCCCGTCAGCTCGAGGCGCTGGCAGCCGAGCGCGGCGGCAAGGACCAGCTCAAGATCGTCGTCGATAGCTCCGAGTCGATGTCGTGGCCCTGGGCCTGGTACCTCCGCGACTTCGCGCAGACCTCGTACGTGGACCGCATCGAGGCGGCCACGGTCGCGCCGGACGCGATCGTGCTCGCGTGGGACGGGACCCTCCGCGCGCAGCCCGCCCTCAAGGACCGCTACGTGGTCGCCGAGGAGTACCGGCACCGCTGGTGGTTCCCCGAGGAGGGGTACCGCTCGTGGACGCTCGGCAACCTGGCCAGCCGCACCGCCGATGGGTCCTTGTTCGCTGACCTCTGGAGCTTCATCCTGAACCGCGAGAACCCGGCCTACCTCGGCACGCTCGAGGGCGTGGCGCTCTTCCCGCAGGAGCCGCCCTCGATCACGATGCCCACCACGGGGGTGCAGTACGGTCGCTAACGCCTCGGCTTCCGCGAGCCCAACGCCCACGTGGCGGAGCCTGCGCGTCTGGCTCGGGATTGCCGTCAGCCTCGTCTTCCTCGGTCTCATGCTGCGCCAGGTCGACCGCCACGAGCTGATGGCGGCGCTGGCGAACGTGCGCCCGTCCTACGTGGTCCTCGCCCTCGTGGTCTACGCCGGCGCCCTCTGGGTGCGCGGCCTGCGATGGCAGCTCGTGGTGCGGCCACACGTCCGCATCACGCCCTTCGAGGCGTTCTCGCTCCTCGTCATTGGCTACGCGGCCAACAACGTCCTGCCTGTGCGCGCCGGCGAGTTCGTGCGCGCCGGCCTCCTCCAGGCCCGCCACGGCACCCCGTGGACGACGGGCCTCGGGGCGATCGCGGTGGAGCGGGTGCTCGATGGCGTGATGCTCGCGCTTTTCCTCAGCGTCACGGTGCTCGTCGCGGGTGGCGAGGGCGTCGTGCGAGCCCTCGCCGCGCTCGGCACGGCGGGCTTCCTCACGGTCCTCGCGATGATGTACGGCCTCGCCTTCGCGGGAGATCGAGGCACGGCGCTCCTCGCGAGGCTGCTCCGGCTGGTGCCGGTGCTCGGCGACCGGCTCGCCTCCATCGCCGAGGGCGCCCTCGGGGGGCTGGCGGTCCTGCGCGATGTCCGCCTGGGGGGCTGGCTGCTCGTCGCCACGTTCGTCACGTGGGCCCTCGAGGCGGCCACGTACGGGCTCGTCGGTGCGGCCTTCGGCCTCGGCCTCGATCCGCTCGTCTACCTCGGTCTCTGCGGCGCGGCGAACCTCGCGATCGCCGCACCCAGCACCTCCGGGGGCATCGGTCCATTCGAGTACTTCGCGAGCACGATCGCCGTTTGGTTCGGGGCCGCCACGGCCGCCGCCACGGCCTACGCGCTCGTGGTGCATGCGCTGATCCTCGTACCGGTCGTCGTGCTCGGCGCCGTCCTCCTCTGGCGCCAGCAGCTGGGCTTCGGCTCGCTCCTGCGTGCCCGCGAGGCGGCACCTATCCGCGGCCCCCGAGGCGTCAGCGGCCGCGGATAGTGAGGGACTAGCGTGCGTGTGCTGATCGTTGGTGGTGGCGTCGCCGGACTCGCGGCCGCCTGGGAGCTCGTCAAGCACGGGCACGAGGTGCGCCTCTTCGAGGCGAGCCCGGTCCTCGGGGGCCAGGTCCGCACCTTCGAGGTCGGCGGCGGCCGCCTCGAGATCTTCTACCACCACCTCTTCCGCTCCGACACGAACATCGTCGCCCTCATCGACGAGCTCGGCCTCGGCCCGGACCTCGAGTGGATCCCGTCGCAGGTGGGCTTCTTCGCCCGAGGCAGGCACTACCCCTTCGTCGGTGCGGTCGACCTCCTCAAGTTCTCCGATGTCTCCTTCCCGACGCGCATCCGCCTCGGCCTGGCAGCCCTCTACCTCCGTCGCTACAAGCACTGGCAGGCCTACGAGGGCAAGCGCGCCCGCGACTGGATCCTCAAGTGGGTGGGCCGCGAGGGCTACGACCGCGTCTGGGGCGCCCTCCTCCGCGCCAAGTTCGGCGCAAAGTCCGAGGACGTGTCGCTGGTCTGGTTCTGGGGCAAGGTCCACCTGCGCTTCGCCTCGAGGCAGGGCGGTCTCCTCGCGCGCGAGCAGCTGGGCTACCTCAAGGGGTCGTTCGGCCGCCTCATCGACACGCTGGTCGACCGCCTCCGCGGCCGCGGCGCGGTCCTCGAGACCTCCGCCCCCGCCGCCCGCATCGTCATCGAGGACGACCGCGCCGTCGGCGTCGCCCTCCGCCAGCCCGATGGCTCCGAGCGCATCGAGCGCGGCGATGTCGTGCTCGCGACGGTGCCGTCCTACGCGTTCGTCAACCTCGTCCCCGAGCTCGACGCCGAGTACCGCGCGCGCCTCGAGAGCGTGCAGTACCAGTGGGCCACGGTGCTCGTCCTGTCGATGGACCGCGCCCTCTCCCCGACCTACTGGCTCACGGTCACCGACGACGACTGCCCGTTCGTCGTCGCCGTCGAGCAGACGAACTTTGTCTCCCCCGAGCGCTACGGCGGCAACCACGTCATCTACTTCTCGAACTACTGCGACCCCGGCGACCCGGCCGCCGACGAGTCGGCCGACGAGACCTTCGAGCGCTACCTGCCCTTCATCCGCCGCATCAACCCGGACTTCGACCCCTCGTGGGTCCGCGAGAAGTGGCTGTTCAAGGACCGCGCCGGGCAGCCGGTCGTGGACGCCGACTACCACACGCGCATTCCCGCGCACCGCACCCCGATCCCCGGCCTCTACCTCGCGAACACGACGCAGGTCTACCCGGAAGACCGAGGCCAGAACTACTCGATCCGCATGGGCGAGCGGGTCGCCCAGCTCATGATGTCGGACCTCGGAGGCCACACGGCGCCCCTGGAGCCTGAGGCGATCGCCGCCGCGGAGGCGGTAGGCGCCGGCTCGAGGTAGGCGCCGGCAGCCCGTCGCGGGTCGCCTCAGGACCTACACTTCGCCGTGCTCGCGCTCGAGGCTCCCCTCGTGCGTGCGTGTGCGCGGATGCGGAGGTGCCACATGGTCAAGTGGCTCGTCGCGGGACTCCTCGTGCTGCAGGCGCACTTCGCGGCGTCGTATCTCGTACCCCTCGATGCGCCCGCGCAGCGCACGTTCGGCGGGCTGCTCCGCTGGGCGTGGCCATGGTCCGAGGGCGATCACGGTCTCCTCGGCACGTGGACGCCCGGCGCGATGCCGCTGGCGGGGTTCTTCATCGCCGCGGCGGCCGGCAGCCTGGAGGTCCTCGCGCTGCTGGCGCTGTTCGGGTTCGGCGTCCCGCAGGGATGGTGGCGTCCGCTCGCGCTCGTCGGTGCCGTGGCGTCGCTGGTGCTGCTCGCGGGCTTCTTTGGCCCCACCAAGGTGCTGCCGCTCGCCACGGGGATGCTCGTCGCCTGGCTGGCGTGGAGCGGGGGCGCGAGCCGCCTCGCGCCTTGAACGCCTCGCTGAGCGCGCCTACTATCCCCCGGAAGCCGGGCGCAAGCCCGTGCGCGGAGGCGCGTGCTCGTGGCGCGCCCGTCCGAGGCCCTCAGCGGCCGCTGAGAGGACGCTATGCCCCTCGAAACCGAGGCCACGGCCCAGATTCGAGCGCTGCTCGACGGTCTCAAGCCCAACGACGCTGACCTCCTCGAAGCCCTCCACCGCGTCCAGCACCGCTACGGCTACGTCTCCGGCGAGGCGATGCGCGTCGTCGGGGAGCAGCTCGGCCTCGCCGCCGCGCACGTCTACGGCGCCACCACCTATTACGCGGACTTCCGCACGACGCCCCCGCCGCAGACGCTGATCGCCTGGTGCGCAGGCGCGGCCTGCCGCCTCAAGCGCTCCGATGCCATCCTGCGCGCCCTCGAGGCGGTCCTCGGCGTCCGCCTCGCGGAGCCCGACCCGCAGCACCGCTACGAGATCACGCGCGGCCAGTGCAACGGCACCTGCGAGCTCGCCCCGATGGCGTGGGTCAACGAGCGCGTGGTGCCCCACATGACGCCCGCGCGCGCCATCACCTTCGCCCGCGCCCTCGCCGCCGGCGCCTCCACCGAGGAGGCCCTCAAGGCCTTCGAAAGCTCCCTCGAGGGGGGGAACGAGTGACCACCGAGGCCTCCACCGACTCCTTCGCCGACCTGCGCGCGCGCAGCGAGCAGGCCTGGGAGGAATGGCAGCGTCCCGTCCGCCCGCGCATCGACATCGCGCTCGACACCTCCTCGATCTCCGCCGGCGCGGGACCTGTCCGCGACGCGATTGAGCGCGAGGCACGCGCGCGCAAAGCCGCGGTCGACATCGGCCGCACGGTGGGCGTCGGCCTCCAGTGGCTGAACCCGGTCGTGGCCATCTCCTGGCCGGACGGCACGCGAGTCATGTACGGGCCCGTGAAGCCCGAGCACGCAGGCGCACTCCTCGATGAGGCCACGG
>JADLFF010000032.1 GCA_020845735.1 Dehalococcoidia bacterium | reverse complement strand
GCCACGGCCGCACTCGACTGCGCCGATCCCGCGATCGGTCCGCTGAGGCAGCCCGTCGCGGCCAGGCTCGCGCCGACCGCGGCCAGCGCGACGGCCCGCCTCAGGCGGTCTCGAGCGGGGTGTCTTCGAGATTCGCCCATTCGGCCATCGACCCGTCGTACACGCTGACCTCGCGATTGCCCAGCATCCGGAAGAGGAACGCTGCCAGTGCGGCGCGGATGCCACCCTGGCAGTAGGTGACGGTCACCGCCTCGGGGTTGATCCCCGCCTCCGCGAGGAGTCGTCGCATCTCGGAGAGCGGCACGAGGCGGTGCGCCGGGCCCTCCTCGACGAAACGCGACCACTCGAGGTGCTTCGCCCCGGGGAGGTGGCCGCCGCGCCTGTTGCCACGGAGGGCCGTGCCGGCGAACTCGTCGTCGGACCGCACGTCCCAGATCTGGACGCCCGCCGCGGGGTGGAGCGCATCGCGCATGTCCTGGAGGCTGCAGAACGCCTCGGGGCGGTCTGTCACCGTGAAGTTGCCCGGCGCCGGGCGGGGCACCTCCTGCGTCAGCGGACGGCCCTCGGCGATCCAGGCGTGCAGGCCGCCATCGAGGACGCGCGCGCCCGCGAAGCCGTAACGCTCGAGCACCCACCAGCCTCGTGCGGCCGCCCGGTTCAGGTGGTCGTCGTAGAGCACCACCACCGAGTCGGCCGATATCCCGAGGCGGCGCGCCAGTGCCTCGAAGGCGGGCCCCGGCATCACGAGGTTCACGTCGTCCTGCCCCTTGAGCCACGGGTGCGGGACACCCACGGCGCCCTCGATGTGCGCCCGCTCGTAGGCGACGGGCTCGGCCATGTCGACCAGCACCAGGCGCGGATCGCCGAGGTGCTCGGCCACCCACCCGGTGGTCACGAGCAACGGGTGCGGGGCTGCGGGATCGGGGGCGTCGACTGCCATGGGCGTTCCTCGAGGGGCCTTGGGGCCGCGTGTCCTCGCGCCAATCTAGCGCGGAGCTCGATCGTTCGTCACGTCTGACGCCAGCCGTCCACCACCTCCACGAGGTCGAACAGGCGCTCGATCGTGGAGTCAGGTTCGATGTCGTACGGCGGCACCTCGGGGTTGCTCCGCAGCACGGCGCGCAGGCCCGACTGGCGTGCGCCGTATATGTCGTCAAACGGCCGGTCGCCCACGAAGATGGCGCGCGCCGGATCCTCAACACCCACCGCCGCGAGGGCAGCACGAAACGCCTCCGGGTGCGGCTTCATCACCGCAAGCTCACTCGTGTAGAGCCGAGCGTCAATCAACCCCTCGAGGCCGTCGCGCGCCAGGAAGTGCTCGTGGAACTCCCTCGGCCAGTGGGTGTTGGAGAGCAGCCCGATGCGCAGCCCGCGGCGGCGCAGCGCACGCAACGTGTCGGCGGCGTCGGGCTCGTGCCGGATGTGCGGCGTCCACGCGTCGAGGTAGTGCGTCGCGGCCTCCTCGAGCACGGCCTCGGTGACGTCGAGGGACAACGCCACGGTGGCCGCCTGCAGCAGGTCCGCGAGCGTGCCCGCCCGCTGGTGCGTCGAGGTGGTCGCCCAGAACTCGACCTCGACCTGCGCCAGCCTCGAGACCAGCTCGTTCTCCTCGCGGCGCGAACCGTTCCCCTGCGCCCGCGCAAGGTGCCGCGCCGCGAGGCGCCACATGTCCTCGAGCTCGATCGACGCGTACTCGGCGAGCGTGCCACCCCAGTCGAAGATGACCGCTTCGAGGGGGGCGCTCATCGCACGGGCCCGCTCGGCTCCGCCGGGTCGCAGCAGCAGTCGTCAGCCATCCCTCGATGCTAGCCCGCCGCGGCCGCAGTCGCCGGACCTCCACAGCCCACGGGCTGCCTCGTGGCGGGTATCCTGCGCGCGCTGTACGAGCACTGACCGTGGCACACGGGCGAGCGACAGGAGGACCGATGTTCCCCTACGAGGGCATGATCGCCGAGACAGTCCAGCTCCAGGGCGATGGGGGCGACTGGGTGAGCGCCTACGCCGCGAGGCCACTCGGGACCACGGGGCCACTCCCCGGCGTCGTCGTCGTGCACCACATGCCGGGCTGGGACGAATGGAGCCGCGAGGTGGTGCGCAAGTTCGCGCAGCACGGCTACAACGCGGTCTGCCCCAACCTCTTCCACCGCTTCGGGGTCGGGTCCGCCGACGACGTGGCAGCCGTGGCGCGCTCGCAAGGCGGTGCGTCCGACGCCCAGGTCATGGGCGACATCGACGGGGCCGTGCGCTGGCTGAAGTCACTGCCCGCGTCGAACGGGAAGGCGGGCATCATCGGCTTCTGCTCGGGTGGGCGCCAGGTCTACCTCGCAGCGTGCTCCGTCCCTTCGCTGGACGCGGCCGTCGACTGCTGGGGCGGCGGCGTGATCGCCACTCCCGAGCAGCTCAACGAGAAGCGCCCGGTCGCCCCCATCGACCTCACCGAGCGGATGACGATGCCCCTCCTCGGCATCTTCGGAAACGACGACCGCAGCCCCACTCCCGAACAGGTGGACCGGACCGAGGCGGAGCTCCAGCGCCTCGGCAAGACCTACGAGTTCCACCGCTACGACGGCGCGGGCCACGGCTTCTTCGCCACCGATCGCCCCGGCTACCGTCCCGAACAGGCGGTCGATGCCTGGGGCAAGGTCTTCGCCTGGTACGAACGCTGGCTCGCCGACTGACCTCCCGACCTCCACACCAACCATCGAGGGGACACGCACATGTGCACGGACATCATCGAGAAGGCCGAGCTCAGCGGCAGCGGCAAGGGCGCCGAGGGCTGGTTCGGCCTCCGCCAAGCAAACGTCTACTACGACCACCCGTTCCACGCACCACTCGATCACGCGCTCATCGTGGACTTCGTGCAGGACCCGGACACGCCCGGCCACCGAGTCGCGGTCGAACTTTCATTCGAGTCGGCAGAGCGCCTGATCGCGGCGATTCGTGCTGCCCTCGACAGCGGCATCGACGCGCACGCGCAGGACATCCAGTCGGTGCGAGTGCTGGCCGGCGTGCACTGACGGCACGGTCCGGCACGGTCCGGGGCCCCACACCCCGGAGGCTGCGCTAGCCTCGAGGTGTGAGCGCGCACGGTCCTCACACGCTGCTGTTCGACGGCCCGGAGGCCGCCTCGGATGTCGTCGTCCTCGCGCCCGGGGCCGGCGCAGGCATGCGGCATCCGTTCATGGCCTCGATGGCGGCGCGCCTCGCGGATCACGGCCTGCGCGTCGCGCGCTTCGAGTTCCCATACATGGCGCGCGCAGATGGCGGGCGCATCGCGCGGCCCGACCCGGAACGCGTCCTGCGCGCCACGTGGCTCGAGGTGGTCGAGCAGCTGAGGGGTGGCGCGCGGCTGGTCATCGGCGGGAAGTCGATGGGTGGGCGCTACGCCTCGATGATCGCCGACGAGGCGGGCGTCCGAGGGCTGGTGTGCCTCGGCTACCCGTTCCATCCCCTCGGGAGGCCCGAACGGACGCGCACGGCGCACCTCGAGGCGTTGCGCACACCGGCCCTCATCGTGCAGGGCACACGCGACCCCATGGGATCACGGGCAGATGTCGAGGGGTACGCGCTCGCACCCTCGATGCGCGTGCTCTGGCTCGAGGACGGCGACCACTCCTTCAAGCCGCGTCGGGCCTCGGGGTTCACGGTCGAGCAGCACCTCGCCACGGCCGCCGACGCGGTGGCGGACTTCGTGCGAGGCCTCCCGTGAGCACACCGGAGCCGCGCGCTACCTTGCGCTACGACTCGGCGTGTCCGTTCTGCGCGGCCAGCGCGCGCTTCATCGAGGCGCGTGCGCACGGCGCCATCGTCATCGAGGCGGCGCGCGACCTCCCGGCAGCCGAGCTCCGCGCGGGCGCCTCGGTCCGTCGAGGCGGCGGCGCGGTCACCGCAGCGCTCGCCACCCTCCCGGGCTGGGAGTGGGTGCGCTTCCTCGATGTCCCGGGCGTACGCCTCGCCCGAGACGCCGCGTACGCCCTCGTGACCCGCGCGCGCTGGCTCGTCCCCCGCGCCCCGCAGTAGCCGGGTCGTCCCTACGCCGGCGGCTGCGCCTGGTTGAACTCCAGCATGACGTTGCCGTTCAGCGCCGGGTGGATCCACGCCGATGTCGGCGACTCCGGCTCGGTCGTGACCTTGAGGCCAGCACCGTTCGCCATCGAGATCTGCGAGGCGACGTCGTCGACGCGCATCCCAACGAGGTAGATCCCCTCGCCGCCAGGGTACGCGACACCCTCGCGCATCTTCATGAACCGGCCCAGCGCGCTGTCCGCCGAGGACGGCGAGATCACCTCGATGAGGTTGCCGTCGTCGTTGCCCAGCATGCAGTTGCGGAACCCCCACCGCGTGTCCTGCACCTCGGTGGTGGCCTTGAGGCCAAACGCCTTCGTGTAGCGTTCGACCGCGGCGTCGATGTCGTTGACGGCGATCGAGAAGTACTGGATGCCGAGGATGGCCATGGCGCTCGTCCCTCCTGCTGCGTGCGTGCCGCCTCACCTCGCACGGTCCCCGGGAGAGCCGTGACCGAGGCGAGTGCAGGGGCATTATGAGGTGCGAGCGCAAGCCTCTCTGACGCACGCGTGAGACCTGCCGGTGCAGACCGCGCGGGGGTAGACCGCGAGGCGGGACGCAAGGAGGGCGAGCCAGCGCGACTCGCCCTCCTGTCAGCGGTCGGCGAAGGACCTGCTAGCGCTTGGTGATCTGGTCGACCTCCGCCATCTCCTCGGCGGTGAGGCGCCAGCTCGCGGCCGCAGCGTTCGCGGCCACCTGCTCAGGCCTCGTCGCGCCCGCGATCACCGTCGCGACGTAGGGCAGCGAGGCCAGCCACGAGAACGCCAGCTCGAGGACCGAGTGCCCCCGACCATGCGCGAACTCCTCGAGCTTCTCGACCACGTCGTAGTTGCGGTCGGTGAGCAGGCGCTGCGCCATCGGGCCCGAGGCGAGGCGCGTGCCCTCGGGGGCGGCCTCACCTCGGTGGTACTTGCCGGTGAGGAGGCCGCTCGCCAGCGGCGAGTAGGGGATCAGGCTGACGCCGAACTTGGTCATCGCAGGCACGAGCTCGGTCTCGAGACGGCGGTCGAGGAGGCTGTACGCGTTCTGCGCGGAGATGAACGGCGCGTAGCCGTTCGCCTTCGCGACGTGCGCCGCATCGGCCACCTGCCAGCCGGCGTAGTTCGAGTTGCCGATGTAGCGCACCTTGCCCGACGTCACCAGGTCGTCGAGGGTGCGCAGCGTCTCCTCGATGGGCGTCTTCGCGTCGGGCGTGTGCATCTGGTAGAGGTCGATGTAGTCGGTCTCGAGGCGGCGCAGCGAGTCCTCGACGGCCTTCATGATGTAGGCACGCGAGCCACCTCGGGTCAGCGGGCCCTCGCCCATCGCGTTCGCAAACTTGGTGCCGATCAGCACCTGGTGGCGGCGGCCCTTCAGCGCGCGGCCGATGTACTCCTCCGACAGCCCCCGGTTGCCGTAGACATCCGCCGTGTCGATGAAGTTGATGCCCTCGTCGAAGCAGGCGTCGATGACGGCCTTCGTCCCCGCCTCGTCGGTGCGCCCGCCGAAGTTGTTGGTCCCGAGGCCGACCACGGACACCTCGAGGCCGGAGTTGCCGAGGTTTCGGTATTCCATCGCGTGTTCCTCCCGCGGCGAGGCGCCCTCGCCTGTTCACGTGCGTACCGACAGGTGGGTAGCGACGGGCGTGCGCGCCCGCCACGTCCGACGGCGGCAGTATACGCTCGCGTGAGGGAGAGGTTGGCCTTCGGAAGCCACGCCCGCTGCCCGATTCAGCCCTTGGTGGTGCCGGTCACGCTGAGGGTGCCCCCGCTCACCTCGCCGAGCAGCTGTCGCGCCCGGGGTGTCCAGCGGACGTCCTGCACGGTCTCGACGCCGGGCATCGCCGACACGTCAAGCCCGCGGACTTCGAGGAACGCACCACCGCACTGGGGCGGGTACGACTCGGCAAGTGCCTCGCACAGGCGCACGTGGTCACCCTCGGCGACCACGAATCCACTCACGAGGACGGTCCGGCCAGGCCGCGACGCCCGCGCCTCGCTCACGCTCAACCCGGGGCCGGTCGCCGCCCCGCCCGAGGTGTCCCCGCCTGCCGATGGCCCGCCCGGGCTGACGAGGTCCTCGTCGGAACACGCACTGACAAGCAGCGCCACGCCCCCCACGAGGGCGATCAGCCGCAAGCCACGCAAGCCACGCAAGCCACGCAAGCCACGGAACGCACGCAAGGCCCGCAACGCTCGCGACGTGAAGTGTCTAGAATGCGGCTCGATGCAGCCGCCCGACCGTTCCATCGCGTTCCCCATCCCGCTCGGGGTCCTCGACCAGTCGCCCATCCGCAAGGGAGGGACGCCTCGCGAGGCCCTGCTCGCCACGATCAGCCTCGCACAGGCCGTCGAGCAACTCGGCTACTCGCGCTACTGGGTCGCCGAGCACCACAACTCGCGCACCCTCGCCAGCGCCTCGCCCGAGATCCTGATCCCCACCATCGCCGGCGCCACCGAGCACATTCGCGTGGGCTCCGGCGGCGTGATGCTGACACACTACGCTGCCCTCAAGGTCGCCGAGCAGTTTCGCCTCATCGAGGCGCTCTATCCCGGCCGCATCGACCTCGGCCTGGGCCGTGCGCCGGGTTCGGACCGGCTGACCGCCGCGGCGCTGCACCACGGGCCCGGCGCGCTTCCCCTCGAGGCGTACCCGGATCAGGTGGTGGACGTGCTGCGGTTCATGACCGGCGACGTCCCAGCCGAGCACCCCTTCCATGGCATCCGCGCCACCCCGGCAGGCCCCGGTGTTCCCGAACCGTGGCTGCTCGGCTCTGCCTACGACAGCGCGCGCTACGCGGCCAGGCTCGGACTGGGCTTTGCCTTCGCGCAGTTCATCAGCCCGGACGGCGGCCAGCGCATCGTGCAGGAGTACCGGCAGCACTTCCAGCCGTCCACGTTCTTCCCGGAGCCGCGCGTCATCCTCGGGGTGTCTGCGATCTGCGCAGCCACCGACGAGGCGGCACACCGCATCGCCCTCAGCCGCCACCTCATGCGGCTGCGGCGCGAGCAGGGTCGCCCGGATGGCGGCGTCCCCAGCATCGAGGAGGCCGAAGCCACCGAGTTCACGCCGCCGGAGCGCGACTACCTCGACTACCAGCGTGGCCTCTCCCTGCAGGGCGGTCCGGAGCGCGTACGCCAGGGCCTGCTCGACCTCGCCGAGGAGTACCAGGCCGACGAGCTGATGATCGTGACGGTCACCCATTCGTATGACGATCGTCGCCAATCGTACGAATTCATCGCGAAAGCTCTCAGACGCGCGTAACGCCTCGCGCTTTCCCGCGCCATCCGCACGGATCGCCCAGTCCCTGAAGCTTCGCGCAATTGCAGTTCTGGTCCTATGTCTCGCAGATTCATCACTTCGTTAGGGGATTTCCCGATTTCGGGGGCGAGAAACACCTGCGATCCTCACCGTCCCGATCCGATGATTGGTGAGTACCCGGGGGAGTAGCCAATGGCAGCACAACGACAGCCCCGACCAGCACCTCAACGGCCGCAACGGCCCGCGCTCCGTCTCGTCCAGACCGCGCACGTCTCCGATGTGCCTGTCGCCGTCGGACCTGCCTTCCACAGGGGCGTCGCCTGGGGCGTGGTCGTCTCGGTCCTGGGCTTCTGGGCACCCGTCGGCACGGCCATGTACCTCTGGTGGAAGTGACGGCTCGCACCACCTGCCCGGCGCTGGCGGAACTCGATAGCCACCCCGTACCGTAAGGCCCTCCCTCCACCGTCACGTCCGAGGGCCCATGCCGAACGAACCTGACCCAATCCTCGTCGTCGACCTCGGCGGCACGCGTTTGCGTACGGCCGTGCTCGATCCGTACGGCGGCCTCCTGCACCGCACATCGATGTCCACTCCGCGCGATCGCCCCGAGGCCCTCGCCGCCGCGATCCTCGACACCCTCGACTCCAGCCGCTTCCACATCGCGGGCGCGGTCATCGGGATCGCCGGTCCCATCTCCTACGCCGAGGGCCACCCCATCCGCCTGCCCAACCTGCCCCAGTGGGACGGGTTCGTCTCCGCCGAGGGGCTGGCGCGCGTCGTCGGCCTCCCGGTGACCCTCGCGAACGACGCCGACCTCGCCGCACTCGGCGAACACCGATTCGGCGCGGGCCGCGGCACGTCCGACATGGTCTACGTCACGGTCAGCACGGGCGTCGGCGCCGGTGTCATCCTCAACGGGCGGCTGCTCCATGGACAGCGGTCCGGCGCCGAGATCGGCCTCACGATCATCGACCTCGAGTCGGGGGCGCTCGTGGAGGAGCTCGGCAGCGGGACCGCCCTCGAGCAGATGACGGGCCTTAGCGGCGCCCAGGTGACGCTGCGCGCGGCGCAGGGCGACCCGACGGCGATCGCGGCGTTCGGGCGCATCGGCCGGGTCGTGGGCACGGCGCTCTACAACCTCGCGAGGCTGTACGCACCGCAGCGGATCGTCGTCGGCGGTGGGGTCGCACAGGCCGGCGTCCACCTCCTCAACCCCGTGCGCGAGTTCCTCCGCGATCACGGCGAGCACGTCGAGGTCGTGGCGTCGGCCCTTGGTGACGACTCAGGGCTGCGAGGTGGGGTCGCGTTCTGGAACGACCTGCAGGAGGCGCCTCCCGGCCGCGCACCCTTCCTCGGCCTGCCGGGGTGAACGACGCCGCCACCGAGGCGCCCCGGTCCTACCTCGTGGTGCGGAACCCGGCCGCACGCCGTGCACCCTCGACAGCGGCGCTCACGAGCGCGATCGCCCGCCTGAGGCAGGCCGGGCACGACATCGATGTGCACTCGACCTCGAGGCAGGGAGAGGCGACGGCGGTCGCTCGCGAAGCGGCGGCACGAGGTGTCTTCGCCGTTCTCGCCTGCGGAGGCGACGGCACGGTCCGCGAGGTCGTCGAGGGGCTGGCGCACACCTCGACGGCGCTGGGGGTGCTCCCGGCCGGCACGGCCAACGTCTGGGCCCACGAGGCGCGCATCCCGCTCAGCCTCGGACCGGCGCTCGCCCTCGCCGTGCGCGGCCGCCGAGTGCTCATCGACACGGGCCTCGTGAACGGCCATCGCTTCCTCCTGATGTGCAGCGCGGGCCTCGATGCCTCGACGGTGCACGCGATGGAGGGCAGCCGCGCCAAGCGCAACTTCGGGCGCGTCGCCTACGCCTTCGAGGGCGTACGCCGCGCCGCGCAGACTCCGGGGCAGGCCGCCACCATCGAGGTGGACGGCGCCCCGCTCGAGCGCGACCTGCTGATGGCCGTCGCGGGCAACTCGAGGCTGTTCGGCATGGTGGCGCAGGTCACGTCGCGCGCGGTCGTCGACGACGGTCTCCTCGACCTCTGCCTCATCTCGGCGGATCGCACGGACACCCCCGCGCGCCGCCTGGCCGTGGCGTGGGCGGCCCTGCGAGGCGGGCTGCCCCACCTCGCGGACCGCGGGCGGCCGGGCATCGACTACGTGCGGGCAGAACGGGTGCGCATCGATGCGCGCGCACCCCTCGATGTGCAAGCGGATGGCGACTGGATCGGGCAGACGCCCGTCACCATCGAGGCCGACGCGGCCTCGCTGTGGGTGCTCGTGCCACCGGGCCCGAATCCGCTGTGGACGGGCTAACCGCGCGGCCTCGCTAGCCCTCGCCAGCCGCGGGGGGATCGGCGACGACGACGACACGGGCCGCACGGACGTGCGAGGCGGGGATGTCCTCCCCCTCGAGGAGCCCGCGCAGCGCGTCCCGCTTCTCGGCGCCGGTCACGACGAACAGCGCAACCTTCGAGGCGGACAGCAGCGGCAGTGTCATCGTGATCCGCGGGTAGTCGGGGCGTTCCACCATCCGCACGAGGTGCTCGCGCTCCTCGAGGGCGGCGTCGCCGGGGAAGAGCGACGCGGTGTGCCCGTCCGCCCCCAGCCCGAGGATGGCAAGGTCGAGCGCAGGGCTCGCGCCGAGGCGCTCCTCGATCAGCGCCTCGTACGACTCGGGGTCACGCGTCGCGAACGGCATCGGGTGCAGGCGCGGACGGGGCCGCATCCCGAGGAGGGCACGCTGCACCATCCCGAAGTTGAGCGCCGGGCTCTCCGGAGGCACACACCGCTCATCGGTGAAGAAGCACTCGATCTCGCCCCATGGCAGGTCGAGGTCGCGCAGGCGCTCGTAGAGCGGCCGCGGCGTGCTCCCCCCCGCGAGGGCGATCGTGCGCGGGCTGGTCTCGCGGATGACCTCGAGGGCAGCGTCGACCCAGGACGCCGCGACGACCAGCTCGGGCCTCGCGATGTCGGCGCTACTCGTCAGTGGGTATGCCATGTCCGGTCCCCGATCAGCTCGTCGGCGGCGGGTGGCCCCCAGGTGCCCGCGGCATACGGGTGCACCGGCGGGGGATCGTCGAGCAGCGGCTGCAGCACCTCCCAGGAGCGCAGCACGTTGTCCTGCCGCAGGAACAGCATCGGATCGCCGTCCATCGCGTCGTAGAGGAGGCGCTCGTACGCCTCGGCTGGTTCCGTCATGAACGACTCGCCGTAGCGGAACCGCATCTGCACGGGCCGCGTCGCGATCTCGGGGCCCGGCACCTTGGCGTTGAACATGAGGCTGATGCCCTCGTCCGGCTGGATCCGGATCACGAGGTGGTTCGAACGCCGCTCCTGCGCCTCGAGGCCCGCGCTCTCCCAGAGGGCGACCGGCGGCTCGCGGAACGACACCAGCACCTCGGTCACCCTCGAGGGGAGGCGCTTGCCGGTGCGGATGAAGAACGGCACGCCGGCCCAGCGCCAGTTGTCGATCTCGGCGCGGATCGCCACGTACGTCTCGGTGCGCGAGGTCTCGGGCACGCCCGTCTCCTCGAGGTAGCCACGCGCGCGCGTGCCATCGATGTTGCCCGCGGTGTACTGGCCGAACACGGCGTCCTCGGGGCGAATCGGGCGCAGCGCGTGCAGCACGCGCGAGCTCTCGTCGCGGAGCGCGGCGGCGGTGAATCGAGCCGGGGGCTCCATCGCGAGGAGCGCCAGCAGCTGCAGCGCGTGGTTCTGCACGATGTCGCGCAGCGCGCCCACGTCGTCGTAGAACGCGGCGCGACCGCCCGCGCCAATCGATTCCGCCACGGTGATCTGGATGTGGTCGATCGCGTCACGACTCCACACGCGCTCCCAGAGCGCGTTGCCGAAGCGGAAGACGGCGATGTTCTGCACCGTCTCCTTCCCGAGGTAGTGGTCAATCCGGAAGATCTGGTCCTCGGAGAAGTGCTGCCGTAGCTGATCGTCAAGCGCCTGCGCCGACGCCAGGTCGAAGCCGAACGGCTTCTCGAGGACGATACGGCTGCCCTCGATGAGGTCGTTCTCGCGGATCTCGTCGAGCACGGCGGGCACGGCCGCGGGCGGGATCGCGAGGTAGATCAGGCGCTGCGGCTGCGTCGCGTACTTCGCCGCGAGGCCGATCCCGCCTCGGTTGCGCGCGACGTAGACGAAGCGCGGGCCCAGTTCCTTCCACGCCTCCTCGAAGAGCATGCGCCGCGAGCCCGAGCGAATCGAGTTCGTCGCACGGAGGCGGAACGTTTCGTCGTCGGTCTCCTCGCGCGCGTAGCCGATGATGCGCCCGTTGTTCGGCATCAGGCCGTCGAGGAACAGGTCGTAGATGGCCGGGATGAGCTTGCGCCTCGCGAGGTCGCCCGTGGCGCCGACGAGGATGAGGTCCTGGTCCACCGGTGGCCGCAGCGTGAAGGACGAGGCGGGCAGCGCGGTCGTCGGTCGCGCATCCTCCACGCCGTCATGGTCGGCGTCCCAGCCGGTCGTCTGCGCGCCTTCCCAGCGCACTCCGGTCATGGCCGGGGAGACGCCTGGACGGCGTGACCGCCGAACTCGTTGCGCAGCGCCGCGATGAGGCGCATCGAGAGCGCGTTGTCATCCCGCGAGCTGAAGCGAGCGAAGAGCGACTGCGCGATCACGCCCGCGGGCACCCCTCGATTCACCGCCTCGAGGACGGTCCAGCGCCCCTCGCCGGAGTCCTCGACGTAGCCACGCAACCCCTCGAGCTGCGGGTCCTTCGCGAGAGCGCGCTCGGCCAGCTCCAGCAGCCACGAGCGCACCACGCTGCCGTGGTTCCAGAGGGCGGCGACCTGGTGCAGGTCGAGCTCGAAGTCGCCCTTCGCGAGGAGTTCGAACCCCTCGCCGTAGGCCTGCAGCATCGCGTACTCGATGCCGTTGTGGACCATCTTCGTGTAGTGGCCGGCACCGGCGGCTCCGACGTGGGCGTAGCCGCCCTCGGGGGCCAGCGCGCGGAACAGCGGCTCGACGCGCGACACGGCCTCGCGCGTCCCGCCCACCATCAGGCAGAAGCCAACCTCGAGGCCCCAGATGCCACCGGACACGCCGGCGTCGACGAACTCGACGCCGCGCTCGGCGCAGAGCTGCGCGCGCCGCACCGAGTCGTGGAAGTTGCTGTTGGCGCCCTCGATCAGCACATCGCCGGGACTGAGGTGCGACAGCGCCTCGAGGAGCGCGTGCTCGGTCGGCTCACCCGACGGCAGCATCAGCCACAGCGCGCGCGGGGTCTCGAGGCGGTCGATCAGCGCGGCCAGCGAGGGCACGTCCGAGCGCGCGGGATCGGCGTCGAAGCCCACGACCTCGTGGCCCGCGCGCCGCAGGCGCTCCGCGATGCCCGCGCCCATCCGTCCGAGTCCGACCAGCCCGAGCTGCACGGCGGCATCCCTTCGCGGCGCATCGGGGCACGCTTGCCCTCGATCCACCGTAGGACCTCCGCGCGCATCAGGCATCGGAGGTTCACCGATAGGGATGCCATCGACACCCGCGCGTTCTGTCACGCGCTCCTCGAGGGCGCCCGCGGCCCAGGCTCAGGCGAGCGACTCGAGCTCCTCGATGCTGGCGCGCGCGACGCGGCGCCCCCGCGCCACGAGCGCCTGGAGGTCGCCCAGCGCCTGCGCCTGCTTCAGCGTCCCGAACGTCATCGACGTACCGGGGATCGCGAGGTCCTCAGGGTCATCGCCCACCACCTCGATGAACACGCCGTTCGCCGGACCGCCCTTGTGCAGCTGGCCCGTCGAGTGCAGGTAGCGAGGCCCGTAGCCGATGGTCGTCGCCACACGGAGGCGGTCACGGAGCGCGACACGCACGCGCTGCAGCCGCGCGTCCACCTCGGGAGAGCGAGGGACGAAGGCGAGGATCGCGAGGTAATCGCCCGCCTGGGCTCCCGCCAGCAGGTCGCGCGCCGAGGGTAGGTCCGCGCCACCCTCGTCACCGCCGCCCGAGGCGAGCACGCGGCCGGTCGCGTCCTTCGCGGCCTGCACGTCCGGCTGGTCGAACGGCTGCACACCGAGCACGTACCCGGCCACGGCCGTCGCGAACTCCCAGCGGAAGAACTCGGCGCCGAGGCTGCTCGCGTCCGCCTCCGGCAGGCGCACGACGGGGTGCCCGGCCTCGGCCAGCGCATCGAGGCCGGCGCGTGACGCCTCGTCACCCAGCGCGGCGAACAGCCGCGGCCGCGCGTACACCGAGGGCGCCCCGAGCGGCTCACCCTCGATGGGGAGGATGCCGTGACCGAGCTTGCCCGTCGACTCCGCGATCAGCTGCTCGAGCCAGGTGCCGAGGGTGTCCAGCCCTCGAGGCAGGACGAAGGTGAGCTGGTCCTGCCCCTGGAGCGCCGCCTCGCCGAGGACGGCACCGAGCCACGCGCCGGGGTTGCGCGACGGGTCCTGCTCGCGGCAGGCGTCCGCCATCGCGCGCGCAGGTGCGAGCAGCGCCTCGAGGTCCACGCCGGCCAGGGCGGCCGCAACGAGGCCGAAGTACGTCAGCGCTGAGTATCGCCCGCCAATGTCCTCGGGGTTGAGGAACACCTCGAGGAACCCGCGCTCGCGCGCCAGCCGCTCGAGGCCTGACCCCGGGTCGGTGATCGCGACGAACTGCTCACCTCGCGGCGCGCGCGACCAGAAGTACTCGGCGTGCGACAGCGTCTCGATCGTCCCGCCGGACTTGCTCGCGACGATGAACAGCGTCCGCTCGAGGGGCATGCGCGCCTCGACGGCGGCGACCTGCGCCGGGTCCGTCGAGTCGAGCACGTCAATCGCGAGGCCCCCCTCGCCACGCCCGTACGTCGCGAACAGCACCTCGGGCGCCAGGCTCGAGCCGCCCATCCCGAGGAGCACGGCGCGCTCGAAGCCGCGCGCGGCGACGTCGGCGGCGAACCGCTTCAGCCGGTCGATCTCCCTCGAGAAGCGCCCCGGTGCGTCCAGCCACCCGAGGCGGTTCGTGATCTCCGCCGGCTCGGGGTGCCAGAGGGTGTGGTCGCGCTCCCAGAGGCGCGCCACGACTCGCTCCGAGCGCATGCGCTCGAGGCGGTCAGCGACGGCGGCGGCGAGGGCGGGCGGCAGCGTCGAGGGCGTGACGGTGGTGGTCATGAGCGGCTCCTCACGGTGCCCAGCGCCTCGCGGACGCGGTCAAGGAGGCTGTCGAAGTCCTTCTGGAAGGCGGCCAACCCCTCGACGAGCAGCCGGGCGGTGACCTGCTCGAGGTCCACACCGGCCGCGGCGAGGGCCGACAGCGTGGTCGCGGCGCCCTCGAGGGCGTCACGCGAGACCGCCGCGCCGTCGCCATGGTCGAGGAACGCCTCGATGGTCGGGAGCGGCAGCGTGTTCACGGTCTGCGGCAGCACAAGGCGGTCCACGTAGAGGACGTCGCTGTACGCCGGGTTCTTGGTCCCCGTCGAGCCCCAGAGCGGCCGCTGCACGCGCGCGCCCGCCTCCTCCAGCGCCCGCCATCGAGGGGTCGCGCAGATCTCCTCGAAGCGCACGTACGCCGCGAGGGCGTTCGCGACGGCAGCCTGGCCACGCAGCGGCGAGCCCTCGGGGAGCTGCGGGTCGACGGCCGTGTCGACGCGCGAGACAAAGAACGAGGCGACACCGGCCACGCGGTCGAGCGGCTGGCCGGCACCCCGCCGCGCCTCGAGGCCGGCGAGGTACGCCTCCGCGAACCCGGCGTACTGCTCCACCGAGAACAGCAGGGTGTTGTTCACGTTCACGCCGGCCTCGATCAGGCGGCGCGTGGTCTCCACGCCTGCCTCGGTGCCCGGCACCTTGATCATGAGGTTGGGCCGGTCAACGAGGGCGTACAACCGCCGCGCCTCGGCGACGCTGCGGTCCACGTCGTCCTCGATGCCGGGCGGCAGCTCGAGGGACACGAACCCGTCACGCCCACCCGTCGAGGTGTAGGTGTCCGCAAAGAGGTCGGCGGCGCGCCGGATGTCCTCCGCGGCGAGGCGCACGAACGCCTCGTAGGCATCGGTGACGCCCTCGGCCGCCAGCGCCTCGAGGGCTGCGTCGTAGTCGTTCGACCCGGCGATCGCCTTCGCGAAGATCGAGGGGTTCGACGTGAGGCCCTGCACGACGCCGCCCTCGATCATCCGCGCGAGGTCGCCGCTGTCGAGCAGCGGCCGTCCGATGAAGTCGAGCCAGATGCTCTGGCCTGCCGCGCGCAGACGCTGCAGCGATGAAGGCTGTCCAGCCATGGTCACTCCTCAGGATCGTCGGGGGCTGTCCGAGTAGGTCCGCGCCCCGTCGTCAGTAGCGAGGCGCAGCGAACATCGAGTCGTTACGCGCGAGCCCCCGCGGGACGACGCGAACTACGCCTCGCCGAAGCGCTCCTCGAGCGCCAGCACCTTGTCGAGGCGCCGGCGGAAGCGCTCCTCAGTCGAGAATACCGCGCCGGCAAAGGCGCGCACGATCTCCCGCGCGAGCTGCGTGCCGACAATGCGGCCACCGAGGCAGAGCACGTTCATGTCGTCGTCCTCGACGCCCTGGTGCGCTGAGAACGTGTCGTGACAGGTGCCGGCGCGCGCGCCTCGGACCTTGTTGGCCGCCACGCAGGCCCCGACGCCGCTGCCGCAGACGATCACGCCCCGGTCGGCGCGACCCTCGGCCACGGCCTTCGCGACGGCCTCGGAGATGTCGGGGTAGTCGACCGGGGTCTCATCGTGCACGCCGAGGTCGGTCACCTCGTAGCCGAGGGCGCGCAGCTCGCCGACCACGACCGCCTTGAGGGGGAAGCCCGCGTGGTCGGCGCCGACCGCGAATCGGTGCGCCCGAGGCGCCGCGCCGTCTGGCGTGGTCACTGCGCGTTCGCCCTCGTGCGCTGGAGGAGCGCCTCGGCGCGCGCAACCACGTGCTCGGTGTCGAACCCGAACCGCGCCATGATGTCCTTCTCCGAGGCCGACGCGCCGAACCGGTCGAGGGCGATGATGTCGCCACCGTCGCCGACCCAGCGGTGCCATCCGAGGGATGCCGCGGCCTCGATGGAGAGGCGCGGCACGCCAATAGGGAGCAGCTCCGCGAGGTACTCGGCGGGCTGTTCGTCGAGGAGCTCCCAGCTCGGCATGCTCACGACGCGCACGCGGCACCCGCGCTCCTGCAGCCGCGCGCGCGCATCGAGGGCGAGCGAGACCTCGGAGCCCGTGGCGAGCAGGACGAGCTCGGGCGCACCACTCTCGGCGTCGGCCACGACGTAGCCGCCTCGCCGCACGCCGGCACGGACCCGCTCCACGTCGCCGAGGACCGGCAGCGCCTGCCTCGAGAGGACGAACAGCGTCGGCCCCTCCCGCTGGAGGGCGATGCGCCACGCCTCGGCGGTCTCATTGCCATCGGCGGGGCGGAATATCACGATGCCGGGCATCGCGCGCAGCGATGCGAGGTGCTCGATCGGCTGGTGCGTCGGCCCGTCGCCGCCCAGGCCAATCGAGTCGTGCGTGTACACGAAGATCGAGGGCACCTGCTGCAGCGCCGCGAGCCGAATCGACGGCCGCATGTAGTCCGAGAAGATGAGGAAGGTGGCCGCGAACGGGCGCACGCCGCCGTGCAGCGCCATCCCGTTCGTGACCTGGCCCATGGCGTGCTCGCGGACACCGAACCGCACCTGGCGGCCGCCGGGGTTCGCGCCGCTGAAGTTCGTCTCGCCGGTGAGCTGCACGCCGTTCGACTCGGTGAGGTCGGCCGAGCCGCCGATGATGCTCGGGATGCGCTTCGCGAGGGCGTTGAGCACGCGGCCCGAGGCGACACGGGTCGCGACGGCGGGCGCGCCTTCCTCGAACACCGGGACGTCGGCGTCCCAGCCCTCGGGCAGCTGGCGCGCGAGCGCACGACGCCACGAGGCCGCGAGCGCCGGGTGGGCCTGCTCGTACGCCTCGAAGCGCGCGCGCCAGTCCTCCTCGAGGGCCGCGCCCCGAGCCACGGCACCGCTCATCTCCTCGCGGACCTCGCCGGGCACGTGGAACGCGGGCTCGAGGGGCCAGCCGAGCGCCTGCTTGGTGAGCGCCACCTCCTCGGCGCCGAGGGGTGCACCGTGCGCCGAGGCGTCCCCGGCCTTGTGCGGGCTCCCGTACGCGATCGTGGTGCGCACGATGATCAGCGACGGCCGCGCGGTCTCCTCGCGCGCCCGCTCGAGGGCGCTCGCGATCTCGTCGATGTCGGTCTGGTCCGCGACCTGCTGGACGTGCCAGCCGTACGCCTCGAAGCGGCGCCCGACGTCCTCGGTGAAGGCCTGGTCGGTGCCGCCGTCGATGGTGATCGAGTTGGCGTCGTAGATGTAGTTCACCCGTCCGAGGCCGAGCGTGCCCGCGAGCGACGCCGCCTCGGAGGCGACGCCCTCCATCAGGTCGCCGTCGCTCACGATGCCGTACACGCCGTGGTCGACGATCTCGTGGCCGGGCCGGTTGAAGCGGGCCGCGAGGTGCCGCTCGGCGACGGCCATCCCGATCCCCATCGCAAAGCCCGCCCCGAGGGGGCCCGTGGTCAGCTCGACGCCCGGTGTGTGGCCGCGCTCGGGATGGCCCGGCGTGCGACTCCCCCACATCCGGAACTGCTCGAGCTCCGACATCGGGAGGTCGTACCCGGTCAGGTGCAGGAGCGAGTACTGCAGGATCGAGGCGTGCCCGGCCGACAGCACGAAGCGGTCGCGGTCGGGCCAGGCGGGGTTCCGCGGGTTGTGCCGGAGCACGCGCGTCCAGAGGGCGTAGCCGGCAGGCGCGAGGCCCATCGCAGTGCCGGGGTGCCCCGATCCCGCCTGCTGGACCGCGTCCATCGCCAGGGCGCGGATCGTGTTCACGCAGAGATCGTCGATCTGTCGAGTCGCCATCGCGGCCGCGGTCCTTCCGATCGTTCCGGTGCCATCCAGCGCCTGAGGGGAGAAGCGGCTACGTCCAGCGCACGTTGTGGATAGTTTCGCGCGCCGGAGGGTGGGCGTCACCTCGGCGAACCGCCTACCGAGGCGAGTCCCCACTCCCCGACACGGGAACCTCGGCAACTGCAACGGTATGCATACGCCCCTGCTTCACCTTCTCGTAGTTGCCGAACAACTCCTCGAGGGCGCGCTCGATGAAGCGCCGCATCCCGGAGAGCGTCACGACGGCACAGCGGCCGCCCGGCCGCAGCGAGGCGCGCGCGTCCGCGAGGAGGAGGTACAGCGCCTCGTTGCCGGCCTTGGCGGGCAGGTTGGACGCCACGAGGTCGAACCGCCGCCCCTCGAGGCCCCAGAACCCATCCCCGAGCACGACCTCGGCGTTGCCGATGCCGTTCGCCTCGACGTTACGACGTGCGTACTCGACGGCCACGACGTCACGATCGACGAGCACGGTGCGGCCCTGCGGCGCGAGCCGCGCCAGGGTGAGGCCGATCGCGCCGTACCCGCAGCCGAGGTCGAGGCAGTCGTCCTCTGGGCGCACGTCGATCTGGTCGAGGAGCAGGCGTGTGCCCTCGTCAACGGCGCGCGGCGAGAACAGGCCAAACCGCGAGGCGAATCGCAGCCGCTGCCCGCGCAGCTCCGCCTCGAAGGAAACGTCCTCACGGAGGCGTCCCACGTCGAACATCGGCACTCGCGGACCTCCCTCGCGAGGGCGAGCGTACGGTCGAGGCGTGGCAGCGCGCCATCCTCGGGTATCCTCGTTCCCCATGACATCCGACATCGACACGCACGCGGGCCGCTTCCGGCGCTGGACGCCGCCCGACTTCGCGGACCTCCAGCGGGTGGCGCGCGCGATCGAGGCACGCTGCCCCGAGGCGGCACCGGCGGGCCCGCTGCGCGTCCTCGGCGAGGGGTTCTTCTCGCTGGCTGTCACGACGGCCTCGGGGTTCGTGTTCCGCCTCGGGACCAGCCCCGATGTGTTCGCGCGCTACGAGCGGGAGTGGCGCGTCCTGCCCTGGCTCGCAAGCCACCGCCTCCCCGCGCGGGTGCCGGCGCACCGCTGGCTCTTCGAGCCGTCCGCGGACTTCCCGTTCGGCGGCATCGGCTACCCGCTCATCGAGGGCCGCACGCTGACGCAGGAGGACGCAGACGGCCCGATGGCGCAGGCGCTCGCGGCGCAGATCGCGGCGTTCAACCTCGCGGTCCATCGCCTCCCCACCGCCGAGGCGTTCGCACTCGGCGTGCCGGACGGCCGCGACCTGAATCGCGAGTGGCACCTCACGGACCGCGACGTCAGCCTGCACGCGCTCCGCGGCGTGCTCACCTCGGCAGAGCTGGCGGTCATCGAGGCGTGGTGGCGCGGCTTCATGGCGTACTTCGAGGCGCGCGCGTACGCGCCGGTAATGACGCACGCGGACATCGGCGACGAGAACCTCCTCGTCGATGCGTCCGGCACGCACCTCGTCGGGGTCCTCGACTGGGAGCACTGCGCGGTCGGCGACCCCCTCGATGACTTCCGACACCTCCAGTACCTGGGGCCGGACTTCCTCCGGCTTGCCCTGGAGGCCTACGCCGGCCTCGGTGGCACCGCCTTCCCGCACGTGGAGGAAGACCTCGCGTGGCGCTGGCAGCGAGGTGCGTTCCCATCGATCCGGCGCATGTGGCAGCGCGGCGAGGACATCGAGGCGGACGAGATGCGCGCACGCCTGAGGCGGCACGGGGTGCTCGAGTAGTCCGACACGCCTCGGCGCCGTCCTGTTACGCCGTCCCCTCTAGGGCTGGCTACGATGGGCAGGCACGAGGGCGCGCGCGAAGGGACTGACGTGGCCGACGACACTCCCCGACTCGTGCTCGGCAGGCCCGACTACACGGCGCTGGCGCTCCCGGAGCCGCCCGAGGACCGGCCGTACGTCATCAGCAACATGGTGATGTCCCTCGACGGCACGGTGGTCGTCGAGGGCACCGAGCGCGGCCTCGGCAGCCCGGTCGACCAGGCGCTGATGCGCGAGCTGCGCGTGAACGTCGACATGGTGATGAACGGCGCGAACACCCTCCGCATCAGCGGGACGTCTTCGCGGGTCTCGGAGCACCTCGTCGCGCTGCGCCAGTCACGAGGGCTGAGCGCACACCCGATCGCGGCGGTCCTCAGCACCTCCGGCGATCTGCCGCTCGACCGGCTGTTCTTCACCGCCCGGGACTTCGAGGCGGTGGTCTTCCTCGCGGACTCGGCACCCGCAGATCGGCGGGCAGCCATCGAGGCCACGGGCCGCAAGGTGGTCACGGTCCCCGCCGATGCCCCCCTGCCCTCGATGCTGCGCCACATGCGCCACGAACAAGGCGCCCGCTCGCTCCTCGTCGAGGGCGGCCCGCACCTCCTCGGCAGCCTGGTGGCCGCGGGCGCCGTCGACGAGTACTTCCTGACGCTGGGCCCGGTCATCGTCGCGGCGGACGCGGCGCTCCCGGCGACGGTGGCCGCGCGCCCCCCCTCCATCGAGGGGCTCACGCACATGCAGCTCGTCTCCGCGCACGCGGAACCCACGACGAACGAGCTGTTCCTCCGCTACCGCCGCCCCTCGTAGCACGCAGCGCGCCACCTCGAGGTGACGGCGCGGCTGTCATCGCGGCGCTTTGTCTTATGAGCACCGGGCCGTATCGTCGATCACACGAGCTGGATCGGCTCGCATCGATGCGTGTCGCCTGTCCAGCGATGCACGGACGCGTCCAGAACTGCGATTGCAGTGGCGGGTTGAAGAGGCACCATGCGCGACGAGCGCACGCGTCCCGGCGCGCCCCCACCCGCGCCACCACAGCGGTCCCGGCCTCCGCGCCCACCGCTCTCCGACGAGGAACGCCTCCGCTCCCGGCTCGCCGAGGATGACCGACCGCGTCCGCGCCGGCCGCGCCCGCCGGAGGCCGTACAGGTCGCCGAACGACCTCGACCGAGCGAGGCGCGCCGCCGCCCCACCGACACTCCGGGCGACGACCTCCCACCGAGGCACGGAGCACGTGCTCCCTCGGCCCGCCCCCCACGCCGCGCCTCGGCGCCCCCGAGCGCACGCAGGAGGCTGCCGTTGCCCCGCTCGATCTGGGGGATCGCCTCGCTGGGCGCGGCGCTCCTCGGCGTGGTCTTCCTGGGCCTGTCGCTGACCGACGGCGGAGGTAGCGGCGCCACCTCGAGTGTCTCCGTGCGCACGGGCAGTCGAGCCGCGCTCGTGGGCTCCGGCGCCGCCTCAGTGGCCCCGGGGGAGAGCCCGCTCAAATCGACGGATTACGTCGAGAGCATCGAGGAGCTGCACCGCCTCTACGGCGAGCCGCCCGACGCGACCTTCGGCCGGATGCGGATTCCGTCGCTCAAGATCGACGCGCCACTCAGCGTGCGTTCGGTCGGCGCCGACGGACAGATGCCGAACCCCTCGGGGCCCGATGATGTCGCGTACTACGACTTCTCCGGCCTCCGAGGTTATGGCGGGTACCCCTCGGCAGGCGGCAACGCGATCTTCGCCGGCCACGTCGACGAGGCCGCCCACCTCGACTACGCCGGCCTCGACTACCTCGGGCCGGGCGTGTTCTTCAGTCTGCGCGAGATCGACAAGGGCGACGCTATCGAGATCGACCTGGGCAACGGCCCCGTGCGGTACAAGGTGCGCTGGGTCCGCGAGGTCGCCATCGATGGCAGCGACTGGAACAACATCCTCAGCTCCAACGTCAGCGTCGATAGCATCACGCTGATCACCTGCGGCGGCGACTACTCGAGCTCCGCACACTCCTACACCCACCGCACCGTCGTCCGCGCCGAGCGAGCCTGACGGGCACCGCTGACCTCGAGGCCCGGCCGGCCTCGAGGTCAGCGCGCCCCGCCGGTCGCGCGCTACCAGCTCCCGCCGCCGCCTCCGCCACCACCTCCACCAGACGAGCCGCCGAAGCCGCTCCCGCCGGAGCCGCCGGGCGTGCTCACGAGCGTGCCGGTCGCGGTCACGCCGAAGGTGTCCATCGAGTTCGCGAACGAGGCCATCGCGAACGGGTGGGAGGAGACGTACCAGCCGGGCGCCTCGGGCGGGTTCGCCAGCCCCTCGAAGGCTTTCGACCACTTGTCGGCAAGCCCGAACACGATGGCGTACGGCAGGTACTCGTAGAACAGGTTGGCGCGCTCCGCGAACTGCGCGCGCTCGTCCTCGGCATCATCGATGAAGCGACGGAACCCGCGCACGTGGCGGACGGCCGCGGTCCCCGCCGCCGTCCGGCGCGGCATCGAGCGGTGCAGCACCAGCATCGCTAGCGCGCCCACCACGAGGGGTGTCGTCACCAGCGCGACGTGCGTGAACGCCGTCGTCAGGAACTGGAGGCCAATCGCCGCCGCAAGGGCGGCAATCCCGAGGCCAATCCAGAGGTTCCGTGTGCTCTCGGGGCTGCGGTTGAACCAGCCGCGCTTCACCACGTCCTCGTACAGGTCCTTCTGCACCGCGGACATGTGCGAGGCGAACTTGTTGCGCAGGTCGGAGAGCTGGACCTCGTCGCCGGTCTCGAACAGGGCGTTGAACAGGGTGCGCTCGTACTCGAGGAGGTCTGCGGGCTCCTTCAGCTTCACGAGGCGCCAGTCCGCTTTCGCGAACCACCCGAGGATCCCGCTCTGCTCGATCTCCTCGATCCGGAGGTAGCCGCGCGCGGCCAGGTCGATGATCGTCACGGTCACATCGAGGGGGTGCGCGGTCTCGTCGAACAGCGTGCCCATGAGGCCCGGGCGCATCCCCTCGAACGGCACGTACTCGGCGGGGACGGGGCCCTCGTCGCCCCACGGCATGATGCTCTCGGGCTGTCCTCGGCCGAACCGCGCGTCGACGGCGGTCGAGCCCCAGCGCAGGTCCCGCCCTCGGGTCCAGTAGGTACGCCAGAGTCCGAACACGACGCCCGCCGACAGCAGGCCGGTCAGCCCCGCCGTCACCGGCGTGATCGCGAACGCGCGGTGGAAGCTCCACCGCTCCTCGAGGATGGGGGCCGGCTCCGGTGAGATGACGCCCTTCGGCAGCGCGACGACGACGGTGAACCCCTCGTACGCCGCGAGCGCTCGATGGCTGAAGGTGGCGCCGTTGCCCTCCACCGCCGAGTTCTGGCACGGGCGCGCCGAGCCGAACGGCCCCGCAAAGCACGCGATCTCGGTCGGCGCTGCCGGGGTGTGCACGCGGATGACGGGGGCGGTGATCGGGATCTGCCACGCGGTCCCGATGGCGTTCCAGTACAGCTCGTCGTGGTCCGTGAACGCGTTGAGCCCGCCCTCGATGCGGTACCTGATCACGTACGTGTACTCGCCCTGGATGGTGCGGTTCGCGTCTCCGATGCGGATCCGGAGGTTGCCGCCCCCGGCATCCTCGATGGCGTACTCGTTCGACGCCCCTCCGGTCACGGCCACGGACTCCACTTCGAGGGGGTACTCGCGGTCGTAGGTCTCGTCGTAGCGCAGCTTCACCGGGATCTCGCGCAGGATGCCGTGCCGCTCGGACGGGAAGTAGTAGGTGATCTGCTCCTGGAACTGGAGCGTCCCGTCGCGCTCGACGGTGATGTCGACGGTGTAGGCGCTGATCTGCTCGGCGCGTACCCCTTGCGCGCGGGCGTCGAGGGGCAGCGCGAACGCCGCGAGGAGCGCCGCGAACACCAGCGTGAGCGCACCCCCTCGAGGCCCGCCCACCGCGAGCACGCCCCCGGATATACGGGATGTGATGACACGCTTCGCTCGATGCCGCGCCCTAGTCGTCATGAGCGTTCCCTTCCACGTCGCCATCCCCGTCACGGTACCGCCGTACGGCCATTCCGAGCGCTGGTCGTGCGCGTGAGCTGGCCCTCGCGACTGAGGCGGCGCGCCATGGCGGCCGATAATGTGTCTATGAGTACATACCCTGCCGTCGCGCGCGCCGCGGCGCTCATCCCCGTCCTCTCCGTGCTCGCCCTCGCCTCGATGCTGACCGCTGCGCCGCATCACGCCGCGGCGGGTCAGCTCGTCGGGCCCATCCCCGGCGCGGGGTCGCTCGGCCTGGTCGTGTGGAGCGGCGGGCCTGTCGAGGAGATCCGCGCCGCGATCAGCGGCAGCCAGTGCACGCCTCGCTCCACGTGGGTGTCGAAGCGGAGCGGCGGGCTCATCGGGTACCTCTACGGCGCCCCCGAGGTCGTGAACGCGCCCTTCCGCACCGAGTACGCCGGGGGCAACCTCCCGTCGAACACGCCGCTCGTGCTGGTCTGCGCCCCGCTCGCCTCGGCGGCTGCACCCGCGCCTCCCGCGGCGAGCGGCGACCTCAGCTCGCTCGAGGCACGCATGCTCTCCCTCCTGAACCAGGAGCGCGCCGCGAACGGCCTCGCCGCCTTCACGATGGACGCCGCACTGTCGAGCGTGGCACGCAGCCACTCGTCGGACATGGTGGCGCGCGGCTACTTCGCCCACACCAGCCCGGATGGCCTCAGCCCCTTCGACCGCATGTCGCGCGCCGGCATCTCGTTCCGGTCTGCCGCCGAGAACATCGCCTGGGCGGGCAGCGTCGAGGTCGCGCACACCTCGCTCATGAACTCCCCGGGCCACCGCGCGAACATCCTCAACCCGAGTCTCAAGCGCATCGGCATCGGGATCGTCCAGAAGGACGGCATGCACGTCATGGTGACGCAGGTGTTCACGGACTGACCGCGGGCCCTTCCTGAGCGTTGACGGATCTCGAGGCGTCGCCTCGAGGTCCGCTTGTTACGTCGGGCCAGGTCGTGCCTCGTGCGCGCCGGCCGCGCTTACGTCGACTCAGCGCTCCTCGAGGCTGCTCACGGTCGCTCGAGTCCGCTCGTTACGGCTCGTTACGGCTCGCTATGGCTTGTTGACGTAGCGCGCGATGCCGTTACGTCCGCTGCCGCGGGCGGCGAGGGGTCCCGCGCTTGCCTCGGTCCGGGTGGTGTAGGTTCGGCGCTCGGCGCGGCCGCGTCCGACGCGGCTACATGACCCCGAGCACGCGACGCCGCGAACCGTCGTGGTCCTCGATGGAGGACGCGATCTCGCGCAGCGACCGCGAGAACATCGAGCCGGCCTTGTGCATGCTCACCGGCACGCCGGCAGCCGCCGCACGGAGGACCTGCACGTCGTGCCGGATCTCCCAGCGCACGTCGACGCCAGGGTCGGCGGGTAGCTCGTGGACGGTCGTGTACGCCCTCGCGTAGTTGATCAGCAGTGACATCCGCTCGGTCACGTCGCCGTGCGCGCGCAGCCGATCGACGACGTAGTGCACCGCCCGCAGCGCACCGATCTCCGGCGTGCTGACGAGGACAGGCAGGGTGGCGCGCTCGAGGGCAGCGCCGGTCACCTCGGAGTAGCCGGCGGCAGTGTCGATCACGACGTAGTCGTACGTGCTGCTGAGGTCGGTGACCAGGTCCGCGACGTCCGCGGGCGTGATCTCGAGCTCGGCGTCGGGGTCGGTCGGTGCGGCCAGCAGCCGGACGCCGCTGCGCGTCTCGGTGAGATACGGCGACACGGCCCCCGAGGGGTTCTTCGCCCGGTCCCGCTTCCACTCCTGGATCCCGATGTCGGGCAGGGTGTCGAGCATCATCGCGACGCTGCCGAACAGGAGATCGAGGTCGACGACGACCACGCCTGCCTGCTTGGTGCGCGCCAGCTCGATCCCGAGGTTCGCGGCGATTGTGCTCTTGCCCGTGCCACCACGAGCGCTCGCAATGGTGATCACCCGGCCGGAGGTCGAGCTGCGCTGTGGCGTGGTCGGCCCGCTCGAGGTGATGGCGGCACGACGCCCGGCGGCCGCGGCCGCTCGATTCGCGGCGTCGCGCAATTCGTCGTCGGACAGCGGGAGCGTCGCGAAGTCGTGCGCACCGGCGTTCATCACCCGCCGCACGGTCTCGAGGTCGTCCACGCTGGAGATGATGGCGAGGCCGGCGCTGCTCGCGTCGGCAAGCGCCTGGGCCGTGCGCAGGGCCGGGACGATCGGCTCCTCGACGTGCATCATCACGACGTCCGGGCGGAGTGCCGCGGCCCGCCGCACGGCATCGATGCCGGGCCACGCTTCACCGGCCACCGTGAATCCGGGCGCGCGGAACGAACGACGCAGGGCCTCGAGCACGTCGGGGTCGCTGGTCACGAGCAGCACGCGGAGCGCCGCTTCCGCGCCTGCCGAGTTCCGTTCGGGCCGTCCGGTGACCATTCCCCCGCCTTACCCTCGTCTTACGTGGCGTCAGGCGCGGCGGCCCCCTGCGCTCCAGGCGCGGGGGTGACACCGCTGCCGAGGGTCACGCACTCATCATCGGAGCCTCCGTCCGATCTCTTCAGCGCCCCTTTCAGCGTCGCTTCAGCCCTTCTCGTTCCGCGCGGGCGGTCGATGATCCCCTCGGTGGGGACCGCACTGCGAGCGGAGAGAACTCGATGACTACAGGTGTACTGCGCACGGTGGGACTGATGGTGCTCGTGGCGGCGCTCGGGGCGCCCTCAGCGGTCGCCGGGGCTACTTCGGGGACAGCCGGAGACCCCGTGCGCATCTCGGGTGCCCTGTTCGCCGATGCGAGCCTCCTCGCGCCGTCGCTGGGTGCTCTGGTGCTCCTGGCGGGGGTCATCGCGCTCGTCTACTGGCGCCTCGTGCGCCGCCGGCGCACCCTCCCGAGGCGGCCCTCGATCACCAGCGAAACGGTCGCCGCGGCACAGCTCAACGAGTTCGGCGTGCACTTCCAGCCGGTGGTCTCCGCCGCGTCCGGCGCGATCGTAGGCGCCGAGGCGCTGGTCCGCTGGGAGCAGCGCGGCGCCGAGGTGACCACGGCCCGCCAGTTCTTCGCTCGCGCCGCCAACGCGGGCATCCTCGACGACGTCATCGCGAGGGCCATCCGCCCGGCCTGTGACTTCGCGCGCGACTGCCTCGACGCCACCAACGGCTCCTTCCGCCTGCACATCAACCTGTCGAAGTCGCAGCTCCAGGCTGGGCAGGCCACCGTCGAGGTCATCGAGCACGCCCTCCGCGAGAGCCAGCTGGTCCCGTGGGCCCTGCAGGTGGAGGTCCCCGAGCAGGCGCTCGTGGAGATCGGCCCGAGTGTGACCGCCACGCTCAAGGCCATGTCGGACCTCGGCGTGCACATCGCCATCGATGACTTCTGGGGCCAGGACGAGACCTACTGGGTGCTCTCGATCCCCGGCGTGACCGCGGTAAAGCTCGATCTCCGCGCGAACACGAGCGGCGATGCGTCACGCGCCTCGCTGGCCAACGCCGCGCGCATCGCGCAGACGCGCGACCTCATCGTCGGGGCCAAGCGCGTCGAGTCCACGTTCGAGCAGGACTTTGCGGCCGAGATCGGCTGCACCGAGGTGCAGGGCCACGCCTACGGCCGTCCGATGGACGCCCGGGAGTTCAAGGCCTACGCCGCGGAAGAGCTGTCGCCAGACACACTCGCCAGCTGATCCGAGGCCGGTCCCTACGCCGCGCGCATGTCCGTGAGGCCGATCCGCCAGGAGGCGATCATCTCGGCGGCCTGCTGCACCCGGCCGCCCTCGGAGGCCAGCTCGACGAGGAGCTTGTTCATCTGCTCCTCGTTGATCTGCTCGAGGTGCGCGATCCCGGCGCGGGCCTCCGCGCGCGGGATCACCCGCTCGAGGGTGGTCTCCTCGGCGCCGTGATGGGTCATCACGGCCACCAGCAACTCCAGCGCGTGGGCCTTGTCCATCTGCATCCGTGCCACCTCGTGACTGCCGCTGACCGCCACTGACTCCCATCAGCTTGCCCCGAGGCGCGCCGAGGGACATCGGGGCTCCCACCGCAGGGTTTCCCCGCACGGAACGCACGGAACGCTCACGCCGGTTCGAGCACATCCTCGATCCGGGTGGCGGCGCTGAGGGTCCGATGCACCGGGCAACGGGCCGCGATCTCCGCGAGGCGGACACGCTGCGCCTCGGTCAGCGGGCCGATCAGGCGGATGTGGCGTCGCACGCGCTCGAGCTGCACCTCGCTGCCGTCGCAGTCCTCGCAGTCACGCGCGTAGTCGCGCTCGTGGGTCAGCTCGACGTGGACCTCCTCGAGCGGCCACACCTTCCGCCGCGCGTACATCAGGAGGGTCATCGAGGTGCAGGCTCCCAGCGCCGACAGCAGCAGCTCGTACGGTGTCGGACCGAGGTCGTCGCCCTCCGGGCCGGGCTCGTCGGCAATCACCTGGTGGTGCGCTGTGGTGATCTGCGTGGTGTACCGCGACCCCACGCTGCGTCCGAGCACTGTCGCGGCCATGGCCCCCATCCCTCCTCGCTGCCGGTGTGGTGCCGAGGGTAGCGAGGGAGGGACGACCGCACGCCTCAGAACCGCGACACGGCGGCGGCGGGCGTGACGAAGTCCACCTGCGCGCCTTCCACGAACCTCGCGGCCAGGAGCTGCCTCGCGAGGGCGGCATAGGCCTCCTCGTCGGCGATCTCCACCCGGAACGTGAGGCGCGCCACGCCCACCGGCAGGTCCGACGGCGTGAGGTCATGCCCCACCTCGATCACGTTCACCCCGGCGCCGGCGAGGATCGAGGTGATCAGCGCGAGCTCGCCGGGGACGTTGGCAGCCGCGAACGTGACTCGGCGCTGCCGCCCGTCCGCCGCGAGGCCACGCTGCACCAGCCTCCCGAGCAGGCTCACATCGATGTTGCCGCCCGAGACGATGGCCACGACGGGCCCGGCGGGCCGCACGACGCCGCTGCGCAGCGCAGCCACGCCGAGCGCCCCCGCCCCCTCGACGACCAGGCGGGCCCGCTCGAGGAGGAACACGACGGCGCTCGCGATGTCGCGCTCGGGAACGGCCACCAGGTCATCCACGTAGCGCTCCACGAGGCCGTACGTGAGCGCCGATGGGCCGGCGACCGCCACGCCATCGGCGACGGTCCGCGCGCGCTCGACGGTCTCCACCTCACCCGCGGCCCTCGAGGCGATCAGGCCGGGCATGGCGGCGCTCTGCACGCCGACCACGCGGACGTCCGGACGCTGCTCCTTGATGGCGACGGCGATCCCGGCGAGGAGGCCCCCACCGCCCGCAGGCACCAGGACGGTGCCCGCCTCCGGCAGCTGCTCCAGCACCTCGAGGCCAACGGTGCCCTGTCCCGCCACGACCTCGGGCGCGTCGAACGGAGGCACGAACAGCCACCCGTGCTCCGCGGCGAGCTCCTGCGCGTGCGCGATCGCCTCGGAGAGCCCGCCCTCCACGAGGATGACCTCAGCGCCGTAGCCCCGCGTCGCGCGCTGCTTCGCGAGGGGTGCGCTGCTCGGCATCACCACGGTCGAGGGGATCCCGCACTCACTCGCCGCCAGCGCGACGCCCTGCGCATGATTCCCGGCGCTCGCAGCCACCACCGCTCGAGGCGCCCGCACCGCGAGCATGTGGTGCGCGCCTCGGATCTTGAACGACCCCGTCCGCTGGAGGTTCTCGCCCTTCAGGTACACGTCCTGCCCGACCAGGGCCGCCAGCGCGGCGCTCGGGAGGAGCGGTGTCGGCCGGACGTGGCCGGCGATGCGCGCGCGGGCCGCGAGCACGGCCGCCAGTGTCACGTCCCCCGCGGGCCTGTCGTCCACCACGGTGCCTCGATTCCCCGTGTGCTCGCCACCGGCACGGCACGGAGTGTCGCACGCCCGACGCCCGTGCTCCGGCCTCATCATGCCCGGCATGCTGCCCGGCGCGCTGCCCGAGACGTTAACGGGGCGTTCGTCCCACGTTCATCTCGCGGCAACAGGCGTCCCCCACCATGAGGCCGTGACATACGACACCTCTGCCCGAACCGTACGCCCCGCCAGCCACCACCGAGGCGCGCCACCGGCCTCCGCAGGCTCGACGGAGCAGGCCTCGAGGGACGGCCGGCCCCTCGTGCTCGTCTACGGGGCGCACCGGGACTTCCGGGCGCGCGCGGCGCTCGCCTTCCTCGATGCCCTCGGTGCGCGCGCCGTCCACGCCTGCGGCCCGCGAGGCGAGTCGCTCGGCCCCGCACACCCGGCCCGCCTCGTCATGGCCGAGCTGGCGCT